>QIKW01000097.1 GCA_003231975.1 Acidimicrobiia bacterium | reverse complement strand
CCTCAGCTATTCCCATCACTTAGCTCAGTGACGGACGACTCACGTTCTGAACCCTAGATCATTGATTGGTTGACTGACCGACTAACTAAACGATGACCTGGTCGGCTGAACATGGCGGGGAAGACCGGACGCTAGTGGTGGTTGAGGACGTGGTAACCACCGGCGGACAGATCCTTGCCTCAACACAAGCTCTGAGAGAGCTTGGCGCAACTGTGACCACCGCTGTGTGTGTGATCGAGCGGCAACCAGGCGCGGGCGCTGAGCTGGCCAAGGCAGGCATCGAGGTGAGGCCGCTGTTTAAGGATGTCGACCTGGAACCAGCCACAGACTGAGCTCAGCAACGTGACAGACAGGGCCCCGCCGTCCCGATCGGCAGAAACCCCACAGGCTTGACCTGGGAATCGGCAATGATTGGAAGGTGAATGAACGGATCCACGACGACGAGCCGGACATGAGCGAGCCAATAGTCAGGTCGCTGCTGACAGCAGAGTGTGCGGGCTGGTCGAAGGCTCCGATTGAGTACCTGAAAACCTCGGGTACCGACAATGCAATGTGGAGAGTGCGCCTCGACGACCAGCCAGATGTTGTCGTGAGGCTTCCCAGACGACCGCACGCAGCGGCTGGTGTAGAACGCGAGATTGCGGTGCTGCAACAGATCCGGCGGGCTGGTATCGGCTCGATCGTTGGGACCCCCTCGGTCCGTCACGTCGGACACCCCCACGAAGTGTTCCCACACCGCTGGTCGGTCCTCGAATGGATCGACGGATCTGACGCTTGGACCGCACGAAATGACCTCGACGCCCGTTCACTCGCGGCGTTGGCGACCGATCTCGGCCATGTGGTTTCAGCTATCGGTGGGATCGTCGATGTCGATGTCGCTCAACGCCCGCCGGGAAGCCGCGGCGGGCCGCTGCAGGCCCTCTTGGCGCGACTGGACGGATGGCTGACCGACCCTGAGTGGAACGCTGCAAGTCTGATCGACGTCACCGCCGTGAAACGGCTCGCTGGTCAAGCAACTGAAGTGCTCGACGAACCAGCGACCGAGGGACTCGTGCACGGCGACCTGATCCCTGGCAACCTGCTCATGCGCGTTGGCCGACTCGGCGCCATCATCGACTGGGGCAGCGCTGGCCGGGGTGACACAGCCCAGGACCTCGCACCTGCATGGGCAGTTCTGACAGCGGCCGAGCGGGCGACCTTTCGTGAAGCGGCAGGTGCTGGTGACGCGGCATGGATTCGTGGGCGCACTTTCGAACTCGAGCATGCTGTCGGTGGAGTCCTGTACTACAAGCCAAGGCGGCATCCGCTGGGGGACGTGATGGAGCGCACCCTGAGCCGGATCCTGTCGGACCCGAACGCCTAGTTTCTTCGCGACCTGCCAAGCCTTGAGGGCAGCCAACATGGTCTGAGTTGCCGGCTTGTTTTGACAGGATTCGGGGCGCAGCCGGGATCGATGTCACACCCCATCTCTAAGGTGACGGCATGGCTTGTTTGAGTGATCTCGAAACAGCGATGAGGCAGCTGCAACCCGATGCTGCGGCCGCGCGGGTTGAGTTCTTGATCGGCGAGGTTGAGCGTTCCCGCCGCCTCCTCTCTGGCTATGAGTCGCGCCTCGTGAGTATGGCCAGGCGCTACGCCGAGCGGGGCGATGGCCCCGACCCTGAAGATATCTTCACTCGCAACGGAGCTTCCAGACATCAGAGTCGGAAACGGGCTGAGAGAGCCAAGACCGCCGAAGATATTCCAGAGTTGAGCGAAGGGGTGGATAAGGGCGAAACGAATCCTGAGAACATTGACGCCATCAACCGAGCTTCGAAGGGTTTCGACACCGTGGCTGAGGAGGAAGCATTCAAGGCCAGAGGCCAGGAGCTGGCTGACCTGGCAGCTGAGTTGCTGCCGCATCCCTTCCGAGTCGAACTAAAGCGGATCGTGGCCGAGATCATGGACAAACACGGTTTGACTTTGGCCGAACGCCAACGGGCCAAGGCTTCAGTGCGGTCTTGGACCGGACGGGACGGCATGCGGCACGTGCATGGCACGTTCGACCCCGAGTGGGGCGACACAGTCACCAACGCGATCGAGAAGGAAGCCAAGAGTTTGGCCAACTCCCGCTCCAACGACCTGGGTCAGAAGCTGAAGCTGACAGCCAACTTGTCGGCTGAGGCCCTATTCGAGCTTTGCTTGCGGGCATTCAGACCCGACAGCCAAACCGCCAGGCCCCTGATCGGGCTGTTCCTCACGCCCAACAAGCCGGGCGGGGGCAGCATCATCAAGCGCCAGGTCGACCAACACGGAAACCCCATTGACAACACCGACGTGTCCTGCACCGGCGTGTCCTGCACCGACCAGTACGACACCGTCGGGTACGACACCGCTGGCCACGGGCCCGCCAACCACCGCACTGGCGAGCGCGACAGCGCTGGCCACAAGGCCAACAAGTACGGGGTTGGTGAGTGGTTTGCCGGTGACCCGTTGAGCCCTGAGGCAGCCGAGCGGGCCTGGTGTGACGCCGATGTAGCCAACATTGGCTTTGACGGGGGCGGTGTGCCGTTGATGGTCGGGCGCCGGTATCGCACTGCAACACCGGCTCAGCGGTTCGCCCTGGAATCCATCTACACCACATGCGCCTGGAAAGACTGCGACCGGCCCTTCCGGTGGACCCGGATACGTCATGTGCTGTTTTGGGAGAACAACGGCCCAACCGATTTGGAGAATCTCGTTCCGGTGTGCGCTCATCACCACACCAAGGTTCACGAAGGCAGGTGGAGTCTGCGGCTAGACCCAGACCGGGCCCTGCACATCTACCAGCCCAACGGGACCCTCTGGGCCACCACCTACCCGACCCGACACCCCCGCGAAGGCCAGAATGATCCAACCGACACCATAAGCCAAGCCAATGGACGCAGGGCCAACGGGAGCCGAGCAGCGGCTGACAAGACCCCGACTAACGGGAACAGGGGCAACGGGAGTCCAGCCAACGGCAACAGGGCCGAGGCCGACATGAGCCCGGCCAACGGAAGTCCAGCCGCGGCCAACAGGGCCGAGACCGACACGGCGAGCGCTGGCCGGAACGGCACGAGCAGTTCGCCGGGGCCAACTGCGGACCGGAACGGGAACGACCGAACCAGAGCGCCAGGCAGAGCCGAGGGGCCGCTCATGACCAGAGACAAGCCCGTACGCTCAGCAGCCCGGAATGAGGACACGCCCGGCTCGCCCTCAGGCGAGGCAGCAAGCAACGACACGGCCGCTATGGGCCGCCCGGCGAGCCTCCAACCAAGTGATGGCACCCCGGTCTTTCCGCCCGAGAACCGATTGTTCAAAACCAAACTACTCGATGGCGAAACCACAGGGACCAGTCCGCCCTAAAACGACGACGGGGGCGGTCGGCCCAAGGTTTTGGGGCTAACCGAGTCGGGCCCTATCGCGACGCGGTCCAAGACAGCCGAGTCTGAATCCGGCCGGCCACCCGGTCAGGACAAGCCGAGTTGAGCCCGATCGGCGACCCAAGGTTTCCAAGACCAAACCGAGTCAGACCCCAACCGGCGACCTCAAACCCGTTTCAACCCGACTGAATGAGGGTGCGGCGAAGAAGGTCAAGAAGGGTGATCGTTGAGAACTGGCGGATCCGTTCCCTGTCTCCCGGCAGCCTCACAGTTGTTGCAATTGCGCCGTCTGGCGAGGCAACGGCCAGGCAGACAGTGCCAACCGGTTTGCCCTCGGCCTCGGCCGGGCCAGCAACTCCAGTAGTTGCCAACCCAATGTCGGCGCCAAGCAGCGTGCGAACCCCTTCGGCCATGGCAACCGCTGCCTCCTCGGTTACCACCGGCCCCTCGGGCACCCCCAAAAGGCCAACCTTCACATCCGAGTGGTAGGCAACAACCCCGCCCCGAAACACCCTGCTAGCTCCTGGCACCGCACAAATTCGGGCTGCCAGGTAACCCCCGGTTAGAGACTCGGCCACTGCCAGCGAAAGCCCGCGTTCGGCCAGAGCGCCAACCACCACGGTCTCCATGTTCTGGTCATCAACCCCAAACACGATGGACCCAATAAGCGGCTCGAGGGCGGCCTGTTCGGCGCCAAGCATTGCCACCACGGCCGCCTCGTCTGGCGCCTTCGCGGTGATGCGCACCTTCAATCCCTCAACCCCGCTGGCCAGAAACGCCAAAGTTGGGTTGCCAGCCTCGTCGAGCTCGGAGATCCGGTCGGCCAGCAACTCGGCCAGACCAGACTCGCTCATTCCCCACGTTCGCAGCACCCGGCTCTTGATAGTTCCGGCCTCACCAGACCGCCGGCGCAGATCCGGGACCACGGTGCCCGAAACCATCTCTTTCATCTCGTACGGAACGCCTGGGACCGCATAGATCACCCCGTCGGCTCCCCCATCACCAATTGGGCAGATCAGTCCAGGCGCAGTGCCCGGCTGCTGGGGAATCAGCGAGGCCCCAACCGGCACCATTGCCTGCCGCAAGTTGTTCTCTGGCATCGCCCGGCCTCGCGATTCGAACATGGCACGGATCCGGCTGGCCACTGTTTCGTCAAGCACCAGGCTGGCGCCCATCATCTCGGCAATCATCTCACGGGTTATGTCGTCATGGGTTGGCCCGAGGCCACCGCAGCAGATCACGGCGTCGCTTCGATCTACCGCTTGGCGCAGCACGGCGCGGATCCGTTCGGGATTGTCGCCAACCTTGGTTTGGTAGAACGAGTTGAGCCCGGCCGCGGCCAGTTGCTCGCCTATCCAGGAAGAGTTGGTGTCGACAATCTGCCCCAGCAACAACTCCGTTCCGATCGCAACAACCTCGACGTCCATGATGGCTCCCTTTGACCGACCGCTGCCTAACGGATGCCGGTTTCCCTCAGCGCACTTCGTCCGTCAAGAATGTATTGGGCCCCGCTGACCAAAGTGAACACGACCGCAACCCACAACAGAATGTCGGCCACCCACAGAGCAGAATCGAGGGGCGGGAACAGGGCGAACGCAATCACGATTCCCTGAACGAACACCTTGTACTTGGCAGACTTCCTGGCCGGGATAGCCAGGCCCCGTTTGGCCCAGTAGGTGCGATAGATCTGAATGCCTACCTCACGAACGGCGATGAGCACCCAGGGCAGAAGAGCAAACCGGTCAACGCTTACCAGAGCGAATCCGGCCAGAAGCACAACGGCTTTGTCCGCTAGCGGGTCAACAAAGGCCCCGAACTTGGTTGGCCGGGCTTGACGGGCCAACTTGCCGTCGAAGAAGTCGCTGGCCCCAAGAACTAGGGCCAGTGCGAAGGTGATCCAACGACGGCCTTCGTCAAGAATCAACCAGGCCAACACTGGCGCCAGAATCAAGCGGCCAACGGTCAGGCCATTCGCGGCAAGGGCATAGCGGCTGCTGCCAATCAGGTCTACCGGGCCCGCGGGTGCCTCGGAGCTCACCGTGCTGGCGCCCCAACCAGGTCGGGTCCAATGGCTGAACGAACCTCAACATCGTGGAACGTGCCAACCTCGAGGTAGCCGGGAAGCTGAACGATGCCGTCGATTTCGGGAGCCTCTCGATGAGAGCGACCAATGCCTGGCTGGTCAACCAGAACCTCGATGGTTGCGCCAATCAAGCTGTCTCGAAGCTCAACCGTTATTCCGTCTTGCAACTCGCGAAGTTCAGCCAGGCGCTCGAACACCAGAGACTCAGGAACCTTCCCGTCCAGACCTTCGGCGTAGGTGCCTTCCTCGGGCGAGAAGGCAAAGAACCCGCACCAGTCAACCCTGGCCTCTTCAACGAACCGAAGCAGTTCGTCGTGATCGGCCTCGGTCTCGCCGGGATAGCCAACAATGAAGTTGCTGCGAAATGCCGCTTCTGGCTCGCGGCGACGGATCGCTGAAATCCGGTCAAGAAAGACCTCGCCGCTACCCCACCGGCGCATGCGTCGCACCAATGGTCTGGCGACGTGCTGAAGCGAAAGATCGAAGTAGGGCACGCCCGTGGCACAGATGGCATCAATCAGAGAATCAGTGAGGTCTGACGGATACAGGTAGAGCAGGCGAACGCGGTCCACCCGCTGGGCCACCTGTTGGACCAGCGACACGATTTGGCGTTCGCCTTGCCCTTGGTCTCGGCCGAAGGCAGCCAGATCCTGGGCAACCAGAACGATCTCGTTCGCCTCGAGCTGGTCAACCTCGGCCAGAATGGCTTCGATATTGCGAGACCTTTGTTTGCCTCGAAAGGATGGGATGGCACAGAACCCACAGTTGCGGTCGCACCCTTCGGCCACCTTCACATACGCCCACGGCGCGGTGGCCTTTGGCCGGGGAAGCTCAAGCAAATCCATCGACGGCAGGGGGCCCTGGCCGTTGCGGGTTGGGCCCAGGCTGACGGGAACCCCAAAGCCCGCTACCTGGTTGGCCTCGGGAATGGCATCGGCCAGTTCGTCGCCGTAGCGCTCGGCCAGGCAGCCGGTTACAACCAACTGGGCGCCGTCCATTCGCTGCTCGGCCAGTGACAGGATGGTGTCGACCGATTCTTGCCGGGCCTCGCCGATGAAAGCGCACGTGTTGACAACAACAAGGTCGGCGTCTTGGGGCGCCTGTGCTGGGGCAAGTCCGTCGGCCGCCAGGGTGCCAGCCAACTTCTCTGAGTCGACCTGGTTCTTGGGGCAGCCAAGAGTTTCAATCCAATAGGTGCGCGACATAACCCACCCAGGCTAGGGCCGCCAAGCCCGCCCGGCGCCAACAACCCAGCGGGGCCAACCATCACTGCCCCAGGCAGGCGGCAAGTCCAACGTGTTGAAGAGTTCACAGCACGGCCCCGTCCCCCAAACAGGAGCGGCTGCGTGCGCCTGAAGTGCTCTGCGTCTGACTCAAGTCAGGGTCCGGCGGGGCTCGAAGCGGCTGTGGCGTGTCACTGCTCGTCGGTTTGAGGCCGCCCGAAACCAGTCGCGCGGAGCAAAAGTGTCAAGAATCGATACCTAATGCTCCGCGCGACAGGCCCAATGACGCTGATGCTCCCCGGAACTCCGAGCAGTCCAGCTGGCTTCAGGCACCCACAACCAGGTTTCAAGCTGAGTGACCATCGAGATCGAATCACCATTGGGTGAAGCTTGGGGCGACAGATCCGGTATCTGGATGGAGGCCCTGAGCGTTCGAGCGAAACTAGGGTTGCTCCCGACCCCTTTGAGGTACTCTGCGCCCGAAGTGCTCTGCACCCGAAGTGTTATTGAATGCCAGTACGGCTGGGATTACGCAATTGTTTCGTCGAACAAGTTCAGCATGGCCTGCCAAGATCGCCGATCGGCTGCAGCGTGGTATTCGATGCCGGGAATTCCGGCCTTGTCGGCATCCGGATTGGTGAAGCTGTGCGCCGCCCCGGCGCCAAGAAGATGGAGCTGCCAGTCCACCCCGCCTGCGGCCATCTCGGCCTCAAAAGCGTTTCTCTGCTCAGTCGGAATTATCGGGTCGTCGGCCCCGATGCAGGCCAGCACCTTGCCCCGGATGTTGGAAGCGTCCTCAGGGTTCGCTGTTTCAAGAACGGCATGAAACGCAACAATCGCCTTCAGATCAACCCCTGCCCGGCCAAGTTCAAGGGCCATTGTTCCGCCGAAGCAGTAGCCGATGGCAGCCAGCCTGGACGTGTCGACTCGGTCACTGGCGGTAAGAACGTCTAGCCCTGCCTGCCCGAGCGAACGGATTCGGGCCGGTTCGTCCCGCAACTCACCAATCCGCTCCATCATCGCTCCGAAATCGTCAATGGTGGCTCCGTCGCCGTTGTAGTCAAGGGCGAAGGCCACATAGCCAAGCTCAGAAGCAATCCTGTCGGCCCGACCCGTAGCGTGGTCGCCAATGCCTGGACCCTCATGACAAACCAGTACGCCCGGCCTGGGATCGTCGCCGTCTGGCACGGCAAGGTGGCCAATGGCTGTGATCCCGTCAACTTCGTATGTGATCGTTTCGCTCTGCATCTTCAGGAGCCTAATTGGCGTGAAGGCTCAGAGGTTGACCAGCCCATTCGGGGTGTTCAGGCTGGCCGCAACAGACGGAGTCGCCGCCTGTTCTACCGTTAGCTCGAAGCCAAGTCGATCCAGCGCATCCTGGATCGGTGCGGGCTGGGGATGGGCAACGCTGATGGAATCAACCGAACAGTCTTCGTTGAGGCTGCTCGCTGGGTGGGGCGTTCCGCTACCCCACTGGATCAGGAACGGCATCGTTCCGCCAAGCTCTGGCTGGGGCGGAACGGCAAGCCGCCAAGACAGTGTCACCCCGTCTGGGCGAATCCGCTGCATTGGGTGGATGGGTCCCGGATCAATGCCCACGCTCTTGACAGCGGCAGTTGCCTCTTCAAGGTCGGCCACCGTCAGGGCGAAGGTGACCAACTGAATTGTGTTTGGCTGGAAGCTGCTGATGCCGAACGGCAAGGGCCCGGGGTGATCGGGCTGCTCGGGGTCTGGCCCGATCAATTCAAGAAAGGCCGACGGGGACAATCCGACGAGGGCGTTCCTGCTGCCTCGCCCAACGTGAGCACCGCCAGCAGCGGGCGCAACTCCCGATTGGGCTTTCCACCACGCAACCAGTGCCGACAGGTCGGTGCCTGCAACAACGAGATGATCCAACGATGCCTGCATATGACAGGAAGGTTAGCGGCAGGAACTGGCATGGATTAGTGGCGAAAACGCACCTAATCCATGCCAGTTCCCGCCGTTCCTCGGCCTGCGGCCTCGTCTCTTCTCGAGTGTTTGTCGCTTCGCTCCAAAACTCGCGCCCTGCGTGGTCGCCATCGGCGACAGCGAGAATGAGACAACCCAGATGGCCGAAGGCGGACCTGCTGCCGCAGGTCCAATACAATTGTCACGCGTGGTCGCCATCGGCGACCAGCGGGTGGCTGACAACCCAGATGGCCGAAGGCCGGGTCCGCTACAGCGGACCCCAATATGACAGTCACGCGTGGTCGCCATCGGCGACCAGCGGGTGGCTGACAACCCGGATTGGCCGAAGGCGGGTCCGCTAGAGCGGACCCCAATATAAGAGCGCTTCTACGCCGTCTCGGGCTTCGGTCCACCAGGTTGAGATCAGGAACCCGATGAAGATGCCTAGCAGCAGGGCGCCTTCGAACTTCTCAAAGAGCCGTCGGGTGTACATGGCGACTGCGGCTAGGACACAAACAACGAGCATGAAGGCCAGGTCGGTGCCGGTGAGTGATGGATCTGTGATGACACCGTCTCCCAACAGGCCAACTACGGCGCCGACGGCAAACGAGTTGAAGATGTTGCTGCCGAGCAGATTGCCAACTATCAGATCGGTCTCTCCCTTGCGGGCCGCCGCGACCGCGGTTACCAACTCTGGCAGGGAGGTGCCAATGGCAACCAGGGTGACACCAACGAACCCCTCGTTGAGGCCAAAACGATTGGCCAGCGATACCGCTCCCCACACCAGCAGCCACGCTCCGGCAACGGTGCCAACCAAGCCAACTATGGTGCGCAGAGATTCCTTACCCAGCCTTGGTGTTTCCTCGGCTTCGTTTTGTGTGTCTGTAAGCGAGAGCTGCTCGGGTTCGGGGTCGCCAACGCTGCCTATCAGCAGGAAGGCCAGAGCCGCCACCATCAAAGCAATGAAGATGAGGCCCTCGGTCTTTGAGATGCCGCCCTGCACCAGCCCGGCGAAAATCAAGGCGGCGCCAGTGGCCAGGGGAGCTTCCTTCCGCAGGATCCTGGGATCAATATGGAGCGGGATGATGATGGCAGCCGAGCCCAGGATCAGAGAAAGATTGGCCAGGTTGGAGCCAATTATGTTGCCGATGCCCAGATCTCCGTCTCCGCCGACCGCGGCGAACCCGCTGACAACCATCTCGGGGGCGCTGGTGCCAAAGCCAACGATCACCGCCCCAATCACGATTGGCGAAATCCTAAGCATCACAGCAAGGCGGGCCGCGCCTTCAACAAACTGATCCGCCGCTTTCGCCAACAGACCAACGCCCACAACAAGGGCCAAGAGGATCAGAAGCACGGCTAGAGGCTAGATGCCACGGATCGAGGTTCCTTGAATCTTGGAACGTCAGTTAAGCGTCGGGGGCCGGTAGCCCGGGGGCGGGGCCAATGCGGGGTCGAAACTCTCGTCGTCCGCCGCTTCGGGCTCGGGTGATATCTCGGCAATGGGTGGCTCATCGGGCTTCACCTCGGGAGGCGTGATGCCAAGATCGTCAAAGATTGACCCGGGCCGGCGTGTGCCGCCGTCGAGGTCCAGCACCGATGTGTGATCCTCGGTGGCCAAGGTCAGCTCTGTTTCCGGCAGTTCCTTCGGGACTGCGGCCGGAGCGGGTTTGGGCTGAGCGGCTGGCGAGGCGACAACCGGCGCGGGCGAGGCCCCGCCGCCCTTCATTGCTGCTGGCCATCGGCCAGCGTCGAGATCCTGGGGAGTTATCAGTACGTCCCTGGCCTTCGAGCCGATGGAGGGGCCAACAACGCCCCGCTCTTCAAGGATGTCCATCAGCCTGCCTGCCCTGGCGAACCCAACCCGCAGCTTGCGCTGAAGCATGGATGTTGAGCCAAGCTGTGAGCGAACAATCAGTTCCATGGCCTGAAGCACCAGCTCGTCGTCGCCCTCGTCGCCGGTGGTGCCGCCTGGAATCAGGGCGGCGGTTTCAGAAACCTCGTCGTCTTGCACCCGGGTGTCGGATTCGAAAGCAGGGGCCTGTTTGCGCCAATGTTCAACGATGACCTGCACTTCTTCTTCTGTAACCCACGCCCCCTGAAATCTGGTGGGGGTGCTAGTTGTGCCATCAAGCAAAAGCCCGTCGCCCCGCCCGACAAGGCGCTCGGCTCCGGGCTGATCAAGCACAACTCGAGAGTCAGTAAGGCTGGAAACCGCAAACGCCAGCCGGGCTGGAACATTTGCCTTGATCAGGCCGGTGATCACGTTGGTGCTTGGGCGCTGGGTTGCAATGACGAGATGTATCCCAACGGCTCTTGCCTTCTGGGCGATCCGACAGATTGACTCTTCAACGTCTCTGGCCGCAACCATCATGAGGTCGGCCAGCTCGTCGAGGATTATCACGATGTAGCTGAGCTTGTCGCGGTCTTTCTCGCCATCGGCTGTGGGGATGGGGGAGAACCGGCCCTCCTCGACGCCTCGGTTGTAGCCGTCGAGGTCTCGAACGCCCGCATCGCTTAGGAGGTCGTAGCGTCGCTCCATCTCGCGCACTCCCCAGGCCAGGGCGTTGGCTGCCTTCTTGGGATCGGTGACAACTTCGGTGAGCAGGTGGGGCAGGCCCTCGTACTGGGTCATCTCAACCCGCTTCGGGTCGACCAGGATCAGGCGAACCTCGTCGGGAGTCGAGCGCATCAGAATGGAGGTGAGCATCGTGTTGATGCAGCTTGACTTGCCAGATCCGGTCTGACCGGCAACAAGGAGGTGAGGCATCTTGGCCAGGTTGGCCATGACGGTTTGACCTGTGATGTCCCTGCCAAGTGAGACCTCCAGGGGGTGCGTTGCATTCACGGCCTCTTCGGAGAACAGAAGGTCTCCAACTGTGATCATCTGGCGGCGAACGTTTGGAACCTCAACGCCGATGGCCTGCTTACCCGGAATCGGGGCCAGGATCCGCACGTCGGGGGTGGCCATTGCGTATGCGATGTCCTTATGCAGGCTGGTTACCCGGTTGACCTTTACCCCAGGCCCAAGCTCCAACTCGAAGCGGGAAACGGTTGGGCCAACCACAACGCCAACCAGCCGGGTTTCAACCCCGTGCTCGGCCAGGGCGTGCTCTAGCTGGCGGCCGGTGCGCTCAACCGAGGCACGGTCTACATCTTGGCCGTCGCTGCGCTCAAGCACAGCCATGTCAGGCAAAGACCAGTCGCCTGCTGGTGGGGTGGGTCTGATTTCGGAGAGGTCACTGACCGAGATGATCTCGGGAACCTGGATGAAGGGCTCGGGAGCGGGATCTTCCTCGGGCGGCTCGTTGCTATCAGCTTCGGCTTCTGACGACGTCTCGTTGGTTGGCCGCAGATCGATGTAGACGTCCTGATCGAAAAGATCGGAGTCGAGATCTGGGCTGTCAACCAGGTCTGGCGGGAAGTCCAGGTCCATAAGCCCGACGGCTCCGTCGTCGGGCCCGCCTACCTTCTTTGCCCTTCTCGCCCTCTTGGACTTCTTGTCAGAATCAGACGACTGGGCTTCGCCAGCGGCGCGGGTTCTGCTTCTGAGGCGGGCCCCGGCCGCGGCCACTAGGGGCCGGGCCTTCACTGCCTTGGCAGCCAAGAAGTCGGCCACCGATCCGGCTGAGAGGTTCGTCAGCAGCACAACGGCCACAGCCACCATGGCGATAGTGAGAATGATCTCGCCCCAGTAGCCAAAGTAGCGCTCTAGAGTGCCGCCAACTGCAACACCGGCCCAACCGCCGGCCCGAGACAAGAAGTTGACAGATGAACCCCAACCCGGCCTGCCGCCAAGCATGTCGAGAACGGCGAACGAGGCAGCGGCACCGAAACCAACGGCGGCCAGTTCCAGCCGAGACCCATACGAGGTTTTCTTCTTTTCGGGCGGGCGAAGAAGCCGCCAGCCCAGGGCCAACATGGCCAGCGGGGCCAGATACCGGGCCCGTCCGATCAGCGCCCCAAGCACGGTGGCCAGCAGCCTCCCGAAGGAGCCGGTAGCACCGGTGTAGAGAGCGAGGCCGAGGAGCAAGGCCAGGGCGAGGAGGGCAATGCCCTTGGCCTCGCGCTGATTCTGGGCGCGCTTCTTGGCTGCGCTCTGTTGGGTGCGCTTGCCAGATCGTCCACCCGTAGCTGCCCCTCGACCGGTCCGTGAGGTCCGATTCGTTGTAGCCACAGACCGCGAAGCGTAGCGGACCTGGTGCCGGGAGTGGGAGATGGCTCTCACATTGGGTCGGCTACCGCCTCCCAGCCTCCGGCCAATCCAACTCACCCACCCGCTGCGTGCCGACGCCGTCGGCAACGCGTAACTGACTCTCACATTGGGTCGGCTGCCGCCTCCCGGCCTCCGGCCAATCCAACTCACCCACCCGCTGCGTGCCGACGCCGTCGGCAACGCTGGAAAGTCTTGCGTAGTCGCCATCGGCGACCAGCCAGAAAGCTAACGACGCAGATGGCCGAAGGCGGGAGGCGCAAGCCGACCCAATATGGAAAGACGAGGCCGCAAGGCCGAGGCCTAGTCGGCGCCTTCGTGGGCGCCGAGGATCACCGGAACAATCATGGGGCGCAGCCGCGTTCGGTTGCTGACAAAGCGCCCAAGAGTGCGACGGGTGATGCGTTCCAGTTCTTGGCGAGTGCGTTTGCCGTCGGCCAGGGCCTGCTCGATGGAATCTCGCACGGCCAGCGTGGCCTGCTTGCGCAGCTGAGCGCCTTCGTCGCCGTCAACCCAGCCCCGGCTGGTGATCTCGGGCTCGCGCAGCAACACTGCGTTTGGCCCTTCAACGCGAAGGGAGATGGTGGCACACACAAACCCGTCTGTGCCAAGAATTCGACGCTCAACCAGCACACTGTGGGCTAGGTCGCCAACGGTGCCGTCGACGTAGATGTACTCGGCTGGGACGTCCTCGCCCCGGGTCAACCCCTTGTCATCGAGCACCACAGACTGCCCGTCCTGACAGATCAGAATGTGGTCTTCTGAGAGACCCATAGCAGCACCAATCTTGGCGTGGGAGGTCATATGGCTGAACTCGCCGTGCACCGGCACGAACCACTCGGGCTGAACAATTGAGTGCATGACCCGAAGCTCTTCGGCCTTAGCGTGGCCGGTGGCATGAACCTTGTGAGTGCCAGAATGGATCACCTCGGCGCCCTTGCGCAGAAGGCCGTCGATCACACGGGAAACGCTGCTCTCGTTCCCCGGAATTGGGTGAGACGAGAGGATCACGCAGTCTCCGTCGCGGATTGACAAGAACCGGTTTTCGCCTGCTGCCATCCGCGCCAGAGCCGACATTGGCTCTCCCTGAGAGCCGGTGGAGATGATGCAGAGCTCGTTGTCGGGGAAACCGTCGATGTCTTCGATTTTGATGAGCTTGTTGTCTGGGATCTTCAGCAAACCCATCTGCCGAGCCAGGGCCACGTTGTTGTTCATTGACCGGCCAAGGGTTGCGACGGTTCTGCCACAGGCGATGGCGGCGTCGGCCACCTGCTGCACTCGGTGAATGTGGCTGGCAAACGAAGCGACGATGATTCGCTGGTCGGCCCGCCGCAGGAACAGGTCTTTCAGAGACTGGCCGATGGAGGTCTCGGATGGAGAGAAACCCTCGGAGTCTGCGTTGGTGCTATCACACAAGAAAAGGCGGATGCCGTCGTCCTTCGCCAGATGCCCGATGGCGGCCAAATCGGTGAGCCTGGAATCGACCGGGGTCATGTCGAGCTTGAAATCGCCCGAGTGCAGAATCACGCCCTGCGGTGTGTGAAAGGCCGTGGCGAAACCGTGCGGCACGGAGTGGGTTACAGGGAAGAACTCGAGGTCGAAGGGCCCAACCTTGATGCGGTCGTTGTCTTTCACCTCAATGAAGGTTGCCTGTTTCAGCACGCCCCGTTCCTGAATCCGGTTGCGGGCCAAACCAAGGGTGAGGGCCGAGCCGATTATCTTCAGCGGCATCTCGGAAAGCAGGTGGCCAAGGGCCCCAATGTGGTCTTCGTGCCCGTGGGTGGCAACAACTCCTTCAACCCGGTGCTGATTTTCACGCAGCCACGTGAAGTCGGGCAGCACTAGATCTACTCCCGCCATGTCGTCGTCGGGAAACATCAGGCCGCAGTCGATCAGCATGATGCGATCCTCGACCACAACTGCGGCGCAATTCCTGCCGATCTCGCCCAATCCGCCCAGGAATACAACGCGTACCGGTTTTGCCATCAGTGGTTAGTGCTCCATCAAATCGGGCGCCCTAGTGCAGTCAAAACGGCCTTGGCCCGATCAACGAGATCGGCGGGCGGGAAGCCCATTGGCGAGCGACACGGCCCAACCGTAACGCCAAGAAGCTCAAGCATGGTCTTTGTGGGCGCCGGATTGGGCGCATCGTCGTAGGACTCATAGACAAAGGAAGGGATCAGCTTGGCGTTCAAGGCGGTGGCGTCGGCCACCCGGCCCTCAAAGAACGCGTCGATCATCTGCTTCATCTCGCTGCCTATCCAATGGGTGGCAACGCCAATGACCCCGGCAGCTCCCACTGAGAGAAGTGGCAAGGTGAGGCTGTCGTCGCCGGAGTAAAACTGCACTCTTTCGGGGGCCTCGGCCAGAAAAGCGGCGGACCCAGCCGGGTCGGCCGAGGCGTCTTTCACCCCAACGATGTTTGGCACCTCGAACAGGGAAAGCAGCGTTTCGATTTCGATCTTGCGCCCGGTGCGAATGGGAATGTCGTACAGAATCACCGGCAGTTCGGTGGCGGCAGCCACGGCTTGGAAATGGGCAGCAAGCCCAGCCTGGGACGGCCGGTTGTAGTACGGGGTCACCGACAAAATACCGTCGGCCCCAGCGGCGGCGGCCTTCGCTGTGAGCTCAACAGCGGCCCGGGTGTCGTTGCTGCCCGCGCCAGCGACGAGAGAGTGGTTCGGGATGGCCTCACGAACCGCGGAAATGAGATCAACCTGTTCACCGTGGGAAAGAGTTGATGCTTCCCCAGTTGTTCCGGCAACAACAACGCCGTCGTTGCCGTTTTGAACCAGATACTTGGCCAGCTTCTGCGCGGCGGCAAGATCCAAAGACCCGTCGTCTCCGAACGGGGTAACCATCGCAGTCAGAACACGTCCGAAATCACTCATAATTGCTCCTGTTCGGTTTTGCGATCGATCCCAAGCGAGGCCAACAGATCCTCGTGAAGCTCAAACCAGACGGTGTGATAGCTCTCGATGATCGGTTTTGTGAACCAATCGAGATCTCCGCTTTGAAGCTTCTGGATGGCACTTGTAAACCGCGGCCCGTACATGCCAAACCGCTGAAGCCCAGCCGCCAGATCAGCACAGATTGGCTGAACCTTCACATCGATCTCGGTGAGCTCAACTATTACGGCTTGGTCATAGTTGGCGTCGGAGTGATCGTTCAGCAACTGGGTTTCGGGATGCTTGACCTGCCAGCGGGTGCAGACCGCAAGCATTGTTGAGTTCATGGCCAGGAATCCCCTGTAGGCAAGCATCACCTGGCTGCGCACGCCTGCGGCGTCAAGCTCGGCGGCCAAGAGGCGTTCGTTCTCGATCCGCCCCGCCGGTTTGAGGGTCCAACCTGTGCGTCGGCCCTCTCGAAACATTGTGAGGTCGGTCTCGGCCGCCTTTGCCAATTCGCGAGTAACGCTTGGCTCATCCAAGCCAACCAACTGCGCTATTTCATGCGACTGGGCGAACCCTTTCAGGCGGAGCCCATGCAGCGCCAGCAACTCAGCGGTTGAGGAATAAGGCATCAGCGAAAGGTTAGCAGTGCCTGCTCACATCTCTGGCTGACTTCGCGGCGGAGCCCCGGCCAGCCGCACTAGCACCACTAAATACACAACCACGCTCATCAGGGCGAAGCTGAACCACTGCACCGCGTAGCCCAAATGTTTTCCCTCGGTCAGGTCTCCCAGAGCGATCGGACGAGGAATTACCGCCTGGCGAGACTGGTCTGCGGCCCCCGGACTCTCGCCGTCAACCTCTTCAAGTAGTAGCCAGGCGGGCAGAACATCGGATCCAACCCGGGCGGCAACGTCGTCTACATTGAGACGCGGCACTCGCAAACCCTCGCCGGAATCATCTGATCCAAGGACTCCCTTTGTCCTGGTTTTGCGCAGCCATCCGCTCAGCTCTACAACCCCTTCTGGTGCAGGCGCGGTGGTTTCCTGGCGGAGAACAAAACCTCGGTTAACCAGCAGCGTGTCGCCGGACTCGGTTTGGAAAGTGGCCACCACCCAGTCGCCCCCTCGGCCATCTCTAGAGCGGTTGGCAACTCGAACAACCTCGCTGTCGATGAAGCTGCCCCTGGTGGTAATTGCCAGGTAATCAAGCTCTGACTCTGGTCGCCCGAATGCCTCACCGACCGTGATGGGATCAACGAAGGCCCGGCTAACGATCAGGGCGTTGGTAGACCTGCGTTCGCTCAGCCGATTCAGCTGCCACATCCCGGCGAACACAAAGATACCGATCAGGGATAGGGCAAACAGGTGCGACAGGATCCATTTGGGTTTGACAACGAAACCCCAGTCGGGGCTGACACTCCCTGGATCGGCAGCCGGCATGTCCACAGCTTGAACGCTACGTCCTAGACCCGTCGATTCATCGGGTGGTGCGGCTTGACCGACCTTGAATTACCCGCGGTGGTTAGGTCTATTGACCCTTCAGGTCCGCCCTAGGACGCCGATCACACAAGTGTGCAAGTTGTCAGAAACGGATGGCGACGGGCAGGAATTCTGCTGCTCTTCGTATGTGCCGCAGTGGTGATCACCGCCACTGCGTCCACCTCCTCTGCCCGGTTTGTGGCCAACACCGACAACGACAACAACTTCTGGGAAGCCGCAAACCTCGAGTTAGAGGTTGACGGGGCCCAGAATCTGTTCCTAGAAGGATCCGGGCTTTACCCCGGGTTGATGGTCGAGAACTGCTTTGTCGTCACCTACTTCGGGACAATCGACGGGGTTGACATACGGGTCCACAGCCAAGGCCAGGGTGGATCTTTGGGCCGCTTTTTTGAGCTGACGATCCAGACAGGATCAGGAACGGCATCGGACTGCTCTGACTTCGAAGCTGGTGGCCAGCCAGCTTTCAGCGGCACCCTCAGTACGTTTTCTGCTCGGCATGGAAGCTTCGAGTCTGGCCTGCTGCTGGCAGCCGACATGGCTGACGGTGACCAGATCACAGTCAGGGCGTCTGGCGCTCTTAGGAATGACAACGCCGCTCAGGGTCTCTCTGGTCGCTTCGTGGCCGTAGTGGAGGCCCGGCCATGACCCTCGAAAGAGGACGCGGCTTCCTTGCAACCACCATGTGGATTCTGCTGTGGCTCTACCTGTACCTGATGGCCGTGCTTGGCGGCTGGGTGATGGTGGCATGGGTGGCAACCGGCTGGCAGCCAACGACAGTTACCAGTGGTTCCATGGCGCCCGCGGTACGGGCCGGAGACGTTGTCTTCTACGAAGACGCCGAACCAGGTCAGATCGCCCAACGCACCATTGTTCTGTTCGAAGACAGCGAAGGCAACCAGGTTCTTCATCGGGTGTTCGAGGTCACCGAGAACGGCTACGTAACGAAGGGCGACGCCAACACCGACCCCGACACCGAGATGATCGGCGAAGGCCAGGTGCTTGGCGTTGGCCGACTGATCGTGCCATACGTTGGGCTTCCCGTTGTTTGGTGGGCCGAGGGCAACACCGTTGTTGTTGTGGCCTGGCTGATTCTGACCGTTGGGTCAGCCGCCCTTGGCCTGATGCGAACGACTGGCTGGCGAGCGTTTCAGCGGAGCGCCCGCAGGCCCGGGTCGGCGATCACCCAAAAGGCCGTGAGACAGGTTCGAGCGCTGGTTGGGGTGATGATCTTCAGCCAGTTCCTTATCGACTCGTCTCGCTTCGAGGTGGTTTCGACGACGAGTGTTTCTCCCGCGATGGTTCTGGTGGCCGCTTTGGCGGTTCTGGTGGCCACCAACGCAATCTCCATTCGATCATCAAAGAGCCCTTCCCATGGGGCCGTTGAGCGCTGGTCGCTGGTCGAGCTGGCACTTGACACAGCCTTGGTCATCGGGCTCACAACAGCCACCGGCACAAACGGCATCGGGTGGGTGCTGTTCGCCCTACCAATCATCGAGGCGGCAGCTCGTTTCCGACTGGCCGGGGCCCTAACCCACTGGATGGTTCTGACCGGGGTAACCGTGGCGGCAAGGGTGGCAATTGGGGCCAGGCAACTTGAGGCCTCAACCGAGCTGTTGGGAGACCTGGACCAACTCCTCGAACAACTGAGCGTTCTGCTGCTGGTTGTGATTCCAGGCGCATATCTCGCCGAGCAGCTGGTAACCGACGTTCTGTTGCAACGCAAGGCCACCGGAGCCGCCCAGCACCGCAGCCAAGTGCTTCACCAGGTTGTTGAGCTTGGCCAGGAGGTAACCCACCTGGACCGGAACCTGTTCGACACGCTCACCAAGGGCATGCTTACTCTGGGAATTGAGGGCGCAGACGTTGTGGTTGCCCAGCCGGGTGGCCAATGGACGGTTCTGTCGTCAGCGTTCAAGGAAGAGGGTGGCTGGCTGCCCGACCCTGGAGCCCCTGGAAGCGGCCTGAGAGCAGAAGACCTCAACGAGTCGTCG
The DNA here is from genome assembly GCA_003231975.1 of Acidimicrobiia bacterium. Classification (GTDB taxonomy): domain Bacteria; phylum Actinomycetota; class Acidimicrobiia; order Acidimicrobiales; family SZUA-35; genus SZUA-35. The sequence goes on along the minus strand of QIKW01000097.1, from coordinate 11,859 downwards.
GTGCTCATCGATCGCGAAGATCCGAATCTCGAAGATCGGGCGGCTCTGGCCGCTTCGCCCTGGACCAGCCTGGTCCGGCTTGCCATTGAGGGTCCGCAGCGTTCAACTATTGCGGTTCGGGCAGCAACTACCGGCGGCCTACCGTTGGATCCAGAGGTTGTTGACGCCCTGCAACTCTTGCTTGGCCAGGCCACTGTTGGAATCAAGAACAACCAGCTCATAGACGAACTCCGCACGCTCAATGACCGCATCCAAACCCAGGCCACCCAGGATGACCTGACCGGCTTGCCGAACCGACGCCTGCTGCTTTCGGTGATCGAGGAAACACTTGCCGATTTGACCGAGCAGCGGGAAGACTTGGATCAAGACGACATCCCAACCACGTATCCAAGCTTGCTGTTCCTTGACCTCAATGGCTTCAAACCAATCAACGACCGATTCGGTCATGAGGCAGGCGACGAACTTCTAATGGCTGTCGCTGGCCGTTTGGCCAAGAGCGTGGAAGGGCACGGCATGGTCGCCAGAATCGGCGGCGACGAATTCACCGTTCTGCTCCACGGTAGAGACGAGGGCCATGGGCTGGTTGGCCCGATCCAGATTGCAGAGCTGCTGGCCGACTCTGTCAGCCAACCGTTTGCCATAGAGCGGGGCCGAGTCACAGTTACTTCCGCCATCGGAATTGCGGAGCTTGTTGATGATGACCAGCTGCCCCTTGACGCCGAGGAAACCATCCGTCGGGCCGATGTTGCGATGTACCGGGCGAAAACTGACCCGTCTGTGCGTTGGGTCCACTACGAGCCAGCGATGGACGAGGCAGCCCGTCGTGCCGCCGAGCTGGCCCCCTACCTGGCCGACGCAATTGAGAACAACGAGCTGGCCCTCCACTTCCAGCCTTTGGTGACAGCAGACACTCGGCGGCTGGCAGGTGTTGAGGCGCTGCTGCGCTGGACCTCAACCGAATTCGGCCAGATCCGACCGGACGAAATCGTGCAGATCGCGGAGACCAACGGATTGGCTGACGACCTGAACCAGTGGATCGTCGAGCACGCAACCGCCCGGGTTGCTGACTGGCAGCGCCGCTTCGACGCAGCCGACCTGTTCCTTACAGTGAACGCTTCGCCAGCAGAACTTCAGTCACGCCAGCTGGCGAGCAACGTCAGCCGGGCCCTGCTGCTGTCGGGCCTTGACCCGGCAACGCTGATCGTTGAGCTGTCGGAACGGCTCACCACAGAACAGGATCACGACATGCTGCGCTCGCTCGACGAGTTGGCCGCGCTTGGAATTCGGGTTGTGCTTGACGACTTCGGCCAGGGTCAGACGTCGCTGGCTCATCTTCGCCAACTGCCTCTTGTTGGAATCAAGTTGGACCGTCAGCTGGTGGTGCAGGCGGCCGAGCGGGCAGACGATCTGGTCATTCTGTCTTCGATGGTTGGCCTGGCCCACGACCTCAACCTGCGGGTAGTTGCAGAAGGGGTGGAGACAGAGCACCAGTTCAAGGTTGTTGCCGACGCTGGGGTAGATCTGGTGCAGGGGTACCTGGTTGGAAGGCCAGTTGAGGCAGCGGTAATTGCCAACGAGTTCTTTGCTGGCTACCTGGAAATGGCAGAGGCTGGCCCTCTCAGTCCAAACGAGGAGCCGCGCTGATGGCGCGCAAACTCAAGCCCACCCGCAACGAAGCGGAAACCGGCAGCCAGGATCGCCAGGTTGCACGCTCTACGGCTCGCGCGTTTGCCGCGGCGGCCGCCGCGTTGCTGATCTCCACGCTCGTTGTTGCCCGGTCAGATGCCGCGCTGATCACCGAAGGCACCGGCAACGCCAACAGCTTTGCCGCAGGCACCATCGCCCTTTCTGATGACGATCAGGGCAGGTCTCTCTTCGATTTGGCCGATATGGCCCCAGGCCGGCCGAAGGCCCAATGCATCACGGTTGGCTACCAGGGATCCATCCTGCCAGTTGACGTTTCGATGCTGGCTGAGGCCCAGGGTGAGCTAGCCGAGTTTCTGACCATGACCGTTGAGCAGGGCACGGGCGGATCGTTCGAGTCGTGCGAGGGTTTTGTCCCGAAGCGAGAGCTGTTTGCCGGATCCCTGGCCGACCTAAGCCAGGAGGGTTGGCTCCACGTTTCCCGCGTCCGAAACGACGGGACTGAGCTGAGCTTCCGCTTCGTTTTCGACGTTGCCGATGAGGCCGACGCGGTCGGCACATCCGCCAGCGCCTCGATTGTGTGGGAAGCGGTGCCGTCATGACTCGGCGAAAGGCCGTCCGGACGGCACTGATTCTTGCCATCATCGCTCTCGGCGTTCCCTTGAGCCTGTCCCAGCTTGGCTCAACCTCCGATGCCAGATTCGGGGCTTCAGAGCAGCTGGGCCCAAATCAGCTGGCCGCCGCCACGCTCTCGGTTTCACCCGGGCGCGGCACTGTCAACCTCACCGTGGTGAACATGACCCCAGGCGATACTGCCCGCGGGAGGCTGGACCTTGTCAACAGCGGAAGCCTGCCGCTCCGATACGCCCTTTCGGTCTCGGTTGGCACATCTTCTCCTGGCAGCGTTCTGCTTGCCGATCAGCTTCAGATCCAGATCTGGGAAGCCACAACCTGTGGGGAAACGCCCCCAACGAGCCAGTCGGTTCTAACCGAAGAACGATCATTGGGCCAGGCCACGGTGCTGTTCGGCGACCCCGAAACCGGCCAGGATCCGGGAGATCGTTTCATAGACGTTGGCGGCTCGGACACGCTGTGCTACCTGGTCAGCCTTCCGCTTGGCACCCCAAACGGCGCCCAGTCACAGGTGGTGACGCAGTCTCTAATAGTGAACGCCGAGCACGCCCTTCCTGACGAGCCTGCACCATGAGCCAGCGAATCCGGGCCGGGGCGTCGTGGGGCGCAATCGTCTTGATGTGCGTTGTGGCGATTGTCGTTACCGCAGGGCTTGCCGTTGGTTACCGCCCCGTTGCGATCACAACCGGCAGCATGGATCCGTGGGCCCCAACCGGCGCGGTTGTGATTGCAGGGCCAGTTGCCTCAGAGGACATCTTGGTCGGAGACGTCCTGGTGATGCGGATCGACGGACAGATCCTCGTCACCCACCGCGTGATGGAACTCCAGCGCCAGCGTGGCCAGTTGCAAGCCATCACCCAAGGCGATGCCAACGCCGAGATAGACCCCTTCCCATACGTGCTTGGCGAAGAAGAGCTGCGCGGCCGGTGGGCAGTGCCTGGCCTTGGCCGACTACTGGTTGCCCTCAACTATCAGGTGGTCCTGCTGCTAGTGGTTGCCGGCGCCTTGGCCACCATTGCGCTTGCCCTGATGCGGTGGATCTGGGCCGAGGAGGAGCCCGACGAGAAAGAGACCAACGAGAAAGAGACCGACTCAGACAGCTCTGACTCAGACAGCTCTGACCCCGACGGGTCCGACGTTGACGAGGGTTCCCCGCCAGAAAAGCCTTCGTTCACGCCCGAACCCAAACGGGCACCTTCGGCGCCGGTGGCCCACAGACGGAGAAGGGCGGTTGCCATGCCAGTGGCCAGCGCTTTGGTAACGCTGCTGATGGCCGACGTTTCCTACGCCCTCTACACCTCGGCAGAGACAGTCGGGGCCAACATCTTCAGCACGCTCAACTGCGCGGCCGCCGACGGAATCACAATGCAAAGCGGCACGGCGGTAAGCAACAACAGCGGGGTGACGACAGCAACAATCACCGCAGTTGATCCTGCCAAGGCCTTCTTGATGTTCTCGATCCGCAGCAACCAGAACGTCCCACGAGACTCGATGGTGCGGGGCGAACTGACAAACGGAACAACCGTCAGCTTCTACCGCAATACGATCAATACGAACCGACCAATCAACATAGAGTGGTCGGTTGTTGAATATGCCTGCGGGGTAACCGTCCAGCGAGGGGCCCAAGGCGGCAGCGGCGGCACAGTTCAAGACATCGCCCTGCCAATCACGATCGACTCGTCACAGTCCTTTGCCATCGCATCCACGGTGCCAGGAGCGACCTACACCACTTATGACCGCAACGAAATGGTGCGGGCCGAAGTACTGAACGACACCACCGTGAGGCTCAGGTCCTACTTCTTGGAGTCGTTCATGACCTATGGCTGGCAGGTGATCTCCTTCGATGAACCAGGAGTTGCATCCGTTCAGAAGGTTTCGACCTTTCTGGGGGTCGGAGACACGGCCGCCACCCTCACTCTGCCAACCTCGGTTGACACCACAAAGACCTTCGTGATCGGCGGAATCATCAGTAACGCCCCTGGCACCGCGATTGGCGAACAGGCCGTTCGGGTTGCGTTGACCTCGGGAACCACGGTTGAAGTTACACGCAGCCTCGGGACCCAAACCGTTGACGTTCAGGTACAGGTGGTCACTCTCAACGACGGCTCCGTGGTTCAGAGCGGTGTTGTTGATCTTGCCACGGCTCAATCGACCGGAACGGCTGCGCTCGCGGCCGTTGACCTATCGATAGCGACCACCATGTCGACGTCGAACCTACCCGGTTCGATGAGTGGTGGACGGTCGGCATATAGCGTGACAGACCGGGTGGGGGAAGCCTCAGCCACGTTTGTGTTGACCAACGCGACGACACTGACGGTGCAGCGAAACACGGCTCTGGCCGACGCCAGTTTTGGCTGGCAGGTCATCGAGTGGGCGAAGTAGCCCAACCCTCTGGCTCTGATTCTTGGGCCGATCGGCCCTTTGTCCCCAGAGCGCAACAGTGAACGCTGGATAGTACCGAAGACAGACAGCGGAGAGGTAACCGCATCTCGCCCAAGGACGAACTGTTGCAGGAGACAAAGAAATGACCATCAAGGCAAAGAAGAAGAACACCAAGAAGAAGGTTGCGGCCTCCCTGGCTGTGCTGCTCGCTGCTGCCAGCGCGCTGACCCTAACTTCGCTTGCGGTGTTCACCGATCAGGAAACAGTAACGAACAACGCTTTCACCACGGGCACGCTTGATCTGACCGTTGGAACGAACAGCGCCCTCCTGACCGCAACCGCCATGATTCCTGGCGACCAAGTAACTTCGCCTCTGGTGGTCGGCAACGGCGGCAGCATCCCGCTGCGCTACGCCATGACAACTGCAATGACCCCAGCCAGCGACGCTGGTCTCTCGGCCGAGTTGGTGCTGGTTGTCAAGAGCGGCGTCACCACCTGCACCAACGCCGGCTTCGGCGCTGACGGCACCGAGATCTTCAACGGCGCCCTCAACACGGGCTTCGTCGGCGACCCAACTCAGGGAGCCGACGCCGGTGACCGTGCGCTGGCAGTGGCCGCCAACGAGTCGCTTTGCTTCAACGTTGCCCTGCCGCTGAGCTCAACCGCTCAGGGCGTCACCGCCGAAGCAGCCTTCACCTTTGATGCGGAGCAGACACCCAACAACCCGTAGTCTGAACCCAAGGAGGGGCGCCCAAGGCGCACCGACAAATGTGACAGTTCGTTATTCGCCGAGCCAGCGAGGCGAATCAGCCAGTCGAGTCCTCCTTCCGTTCGCTAGGCCCCTAAGTGCAGTTCAGTCCTGAAGAGGTGCGGGCCAAACGGCTCGCACCTCTCAGGTTTTTGGTCAAACAGCTGACACACTCTGTCGGTGCGAATGCAGCAGGGCAACCCGCCACCAAAGTGGATAGCCCGGCTTCTAATTGCCCTTGTGATGCTCTCGCTGGGGGCGGCATGGGCAGGCGACCTGCTTCTAGCGGCTGTGGTGAAAGACAACCCGCTGGTACTTATCGCCCTGAATCCGAGAAATCGAAATCTGGCCTTCGCCTCGCCAGACCTGGCAGCCCTCCCCTACTACACGGTTGGATTTCTTCGGCTGGTGGCGTCCGATCCGCTGTACTTCCTACTTGGGTTCTGGTGGGGCGACAGGGCCCTCGCGTGGGTGGAACGGCGCAGCCGCAGCTACGGGCCATTTGTTCGAGATGCCGAGGGCTGGTTCAAGCGTTTCGCCTACCCCCTGATCTTTGCCTTTCCGAACAACATCATCTGCCTGCTGTCGGGCGCAGCCAATATCAAGGTCAGAACCTTCATGATCTTGAACATCAGCGGCACCATCGTGAGGCTGATAGTGGTTCGCCAGTTCGCCGAACTATTCGACTCCGAAATCACGTCAATAGTTGACTGGATCAGCCGCTATCGCACACCGATCCTGATCCTCTCAGCGGTGTTGGTGGCTTGGACCATCTTCGGTGAGTTCCGAGGCGACAACTCACAACTGAAAACGTTGATTGACCTCGAGAAAAGCCCGGACTCCGACGAGACCAGCTCAGACGAACCCTCGGCCAGCGACGAAGCAGAGTCACCCGCCGCACCGCCAGAGGAGACCTAGGAACCACTACTCCGAAGCCGTCTGCTTAGCCGCTCGCTTGCCCTCCCAAGCGCAGTTTGCGGCGCTTCGCCCCGAACGATTCCGTCAAGCGCCTCGTCCAGGTCTTCCTGAACCGCACGAACGCTGGAACCGTGCCACAGCCTGCTTGTAAGTAGGCCAGCCCCTGCGGCGAAGGGCACCGCAACCAGAAGCGCCGGGCCAGCCACAGCAGCGCCAACACCAACAATGGCTATGGCTCCTGTGGCAACTGCGGCGCCTCCAAGCATGGCATCTCGGCGCTTGTCGCCAACATCGGCAACCACACACAGCGCTCCAGGCTTGTCTCCAATGTCAACCGCGGCGGCTCTGAGCCCTTTCAATTTTCCCAGTTGCCCAAACCCTTGAAGATCTCGAACGCTCCTCGCCAGCTTGCCAACTACGTCCCGGCGTTTCGCGGCAACAACCACACCGTCATGGCGCACTCGGGGCCGCAAGCCATGACCGACCTCCAGCCACGAAACCACCCGGCCTCTCATCACGTCCTCAGACGCGGTTGACCGAGCCCGGCTGGCAACGGTGGCTGGGCCAACCAGGCGTTCCAGCAAGCTGTCCGGGGGCGCCAGCCCAAGCTGATGTTCGGCCAAAGCGCTGGCAATGGCCGGGAGCGGCAGATCAACCTCGGCCGCTATTTCTGCCAGCGTGTTCCGACCAATCTCGACTTCAAGGGTTGGCTCCCGATCCGCCATCTCAAAAGCCCGGCTGAGAATCTTTCGCACCTCAACTGGGTCGAGGCGGTCGGCGCTGTCTTCTGACTGGTCCATCTCAGATCCCCATCAGCGAATCCAGCCCGATGGTGAGGCCCCGAGGGGCATCTGCGATCTTTCTGGTTGCCAGAGTTACCCCCGGCATGAACGACGAGCGATCGTAGGAGTCGTGGCGCAGCGAAAGGGTTTGGCCGTTTGTTCCAAGCAGCACTTCCTGATGGGCCACCATGCCTCGCATTCGGATTGAATGAATCGGGATTTGAGCTGGGCCAACGGCGCCTCTGGCGTTGGGAATTGTGATCTCGGCGGTGGGGTCTGTTGCCCAATCTGGAGATGCCTTTGCCATCCGCTCTGCCGTTCGGACAGCGGTGCCGCTTGGGGCATCCACCTTTGAGTTGTGATGCAGTTCGATCACTTCGGCGGTCTCGAAATAGGGGGCAGCCAGTTCAGCGAATCGCATCATCAGAACCGCACCGATGGCGAAGTTGGGCGCTATCAGGCAGTTCGAGTCTCTGAACATCTTGTGGATCGACTCAAAGTCTGATTCGGTGAACCCAGAGGTGCCGACAACTGCGTGGATGCCGTTGTCGGCACAAAACCGGAGATTCTTCCTGGCCGCATCGAGATGGGTGAAATCGATTGCCACCTGCACGTCTGCAAACGGAAGGGCCTCAGCAGACGGCGCCACCTCAAAGGAGCAGCCAGAGACACCTGTGACCTCGCCAACGTCGATCCCCGCAAAGTGGGGATCGACCGCAGCCACAAATTGGAGTTCGGGGTCGGCGCACACGGCGTTGGAAACAGCCGTGCCCATTCGGCCACCGGCCCCGAACACTCCAACTTTTGTCAGACCCATTAGTTGAGCCTACTTTGTGAAAGCGGAAGAACTAGCGGCGGTTGTTGCCGCGACCTCTGCCTTTTCCGCCACGACGGCCACGGCCGCCGCGGTCCTCACCGCCACCAACCGGGGCGGCGCTTTCTGGCCCAAGATCGCCAAAGTCAGACATCACGTCGCCCTCGTCAAAGCTCATGGAAGAGCTTTCTTCGGGTTCGCCCCCATCCGAGCCGGAGCCGGAGCCAGAGTCGGAGTCGGAGTCGGCGCTGGGCTCTGGCCTTGACGGAGCTTGCCCACCACTGCCACTGCCAGCGTCAGCTGCCGGTGAATCTCCTGCCAGCTTCAACGACACCTTTCCGTTGGGATCGATGTCTTCAACCAGAACATCGATGGCCTGGCCAAGTTCGAGCACATCCTCAACCCGGTCGATTCGCTTGCCGCCGCCGATCTTGGAGATGTGCAACAGGCCGTCTCGGCCAGGAAGAATGTTGACAAACGCCCCGAACTTGGTGATGTTCACCACGCGGCCTGGGTAGACCGCTCCAACTTCAGCGGTTGGCGGGTCGAGGATCAGACGGATCTGGCGCTCGGCCTCGTCGACCACGTCCTTTTCGGTTGCCGACACGCTTACCACGCCAACAACGCCGTCGTCGTCAACGCTGATGTCGGCACCGGTTTCGCCCTGGATGGCGTTGATCACCTTGCCCTTGGGCCCGATCACCTCGCCAATCTTGTCGATCGGAATCTCGAAACTGACGATCTTCGGTGCACCTTCGCGCACATCGTCTCGTGGGCTGTCGATGGCCTCGGCCATTGAAGCCAGAATGGCCAGCCTTGCGTCTTTCGCCTGGTTCAGGGCAGCAGCAAGAACGTCGGCTGGGATGCCTTCGATCTTGGTGTCCAACTGGAGGGCGGTGACAAAATCAGAAGTGCCAGCCACCTTGAAGTCCATGTCGCCAAAGGCATCTTCGGCGCCCAGAATGTCGGTCAACGTTATGTACTTGCCGTCGGCATAAATCAAACCCATCGCAATACCGGCAACGGCGGCCTTGATTGGCACACCCGCATCCATCAGCGAAAGCGAAGAGCCACAAACCGAGGCCATCGAAGTAGACCCATTGGAGCTGAGAACCTCAGAAACAAGGCGCAGCGTGTATGGCCACTCTTCAAGGGATGGCACCACAGGAAGCAACGCTCGCTCGGCCAACAAACCGTGGCCGATCTCGCGGCGCTTCGGGCCTCTCATGAACCCGGTTTCGCCGGTTGAGAAAGGAGGGAAGTTGTAGTGGTGCATGTAGCGCTTGCGATCGGTGGGATCGATTCCGTCGATCATCTGATCCATGCGCTTCATACCAAGGGTTGTGATGTTGAGCACCTGGGTTTCGCCCCGCTGGAACAAACCAGAGCCGTGAACCCGGGGCAGCACCCCAACCTCAGACGAAAGCGAGCGAAGGTCGGTGGGGCCCCGGCCATCGATCCGAACCCCGTCCTCAACAACCCGCTTGCGAACCAAAGCCTTGCTGAGGCTGCGGAAGGCAGCCTTCAGCTGCTTTTCGGTGGCCGCATCGCCCAGCTGCTCAGTTACCGCAGCGAGAACCTCGGTGCGGAGGGCGCTCTCGGCGTCGCCCCGCTCTGTCTTGTCGGCGATCGACATCACTTCAACAAGCTTTGCCTCGGCGCCAGCGCTGACGGCGTCCATCTGCTCGTCGGTGTAGTCGACCATTCCGTCGTAGGCCATCGTGGGTTTGCGGCCGCCCGACGCTTCAACCAGCTGATTCTGAAGAGCAATGGCTTCCTTGATGTACTGCTCTGACTCGGTTAGACCCTGAGCGAGCGCAGCCTCGTCAACCTTTGGCGCACCGTTTTCATAACTGGCCCACGCCGTCTCGGTTCCGCCTGCCTCAACCATCATCACAGCCACGGTGCCATCGTCAAGCTGGCGGCCAGCAACCACTACCTCGAAGACAGAGTTGTCGCCTTCTTGGTAGGTGGGGTGAGGGAGCCAGTCGCCGTCGGTGGTGAACGCCAGCCGAACCGCGCCGATTGGGCCGTTGAACGGAACGTCAGACACCATCAGGGCAGCAGATGCAGCGTTGATGGCCAGAACATCATGCGGGTTCTTCTGGTCGGCCGAGAGCACGGTAACCACGACGTGGGTTTCGTTGCGGAACGCCGCGGGAAACGACGGGCGCAGCGGCCGGTCTATGAGGCGACAGGTGAGGGTTGCAGCATCAGAAGCTCGGCCCTCACGGCGGAAGAACGAGCCCGGGATCTTGCCCGCGGCATAAGACCGTTCTTCAACATCTACTGTTAGCGGGAAGAAATCAATGCCTTCCCGAACGTGCTTGGCTCCGGTTGCTGCCACCAGCACCGTTGTGTCACCAAGCTGGGCCACAACGGACCCGCTAGCGAGGCCGGCTAGTTTGCCGGTCTCGAGAATCATGTCGGCTCCGTCACCTGAGGTAACGGTGCCCCGTACGGAAATTGCTTCCGCCATGGGATCTCCTGTTCAATTTTGTTGCCAAGCGTCCTTCGCTTAGCGGCGGCAGACCAGATCCCAGATTGCAACCACTCGCCTGCGCCGACCAAACCTTGGCTGTTGCTTCTGCCGACAAATGCCGGTGGCAATCCCGCAGGGCCGTTTGGCGAGGAGTTGAAAACTGGTAGCTGGCTACCATGATCACGTGCGAACGATTCGCACGGACGCTGAATGCTAACGGGATCACAGGCCAACATGCCCCAAAAAGGCGAAGTGGAATGGATTAGTGGCGAAAACGCACCCAATCCATTCCAGTTCCCCCTCTTTGGAAGATTGTTCAGCCTGTCACGCGTTGCCGACCGCGTCGGCACGATTTGAAGTGTTCAGCTGGATGGCCGAAGGCCGGGAGGCGATAGCCGACCCAATATCAGAGCTAGCGACGCAGGCCAAGCTCGTCTCGGACGACGCGGTAGCGCTCGATGTCGATGTCGGCCAGGTAGTCCAAGAAGCGGCGGCGGCGGCCAACGAGCATTAGAAGGCCACGCCTGCTGTGGTGATCCTTCTTGTGACCCTTGAGATGATCTGTGAGGTGGTTGATCCGATCAGTCAACAAGGCAATCTGGACTTCAGGTGATCCAGTGTCGTTTTCGCTTCGACCGAACTTGGTGATGGTGTCGGCTTTTGGTGGAAGGTTCGTAGCTGCTGTGTTTGACATGTTGTGCTCCGTTGTGTTGGATCGGTACCGCCACTAGGCGGGTGGGACCCTTGGCCCTGCCGCCGGCTCCGAAAACTCAGAGCTAGCAGCCAAGCCAGGAGGTTAGCGCCCTGCGCCGCGCACCCCTCGGCCCACGCACGGCAACTGGCATCAGCCAAGAGCAGCAACCACTTCGGGCGGAGCCTGCACCAACTCAATCAAGACGCCTTCGCCGCCAAGCGGAGCCTCTTCGTTTCCCTTGGGATGCACAAAACAAACCTGGTGCCCAGAGGCGCCCACCCTGATCCCGCCTGGAGTGAAGCGCAGGCCCTCGCTGGTGAGCCAGTCAACTGCCGCTGCCAGGTCGTCGACCCAAAGGCCAATGTGGTTCAAAGCTGGAACGTGAACCTTGGGTGACCGTTCGAGGTCCAGCGGTTGCATGAGATCTATCTCGACCGCGTGTGGGCCGGTACCCAAACGAAGAATGTCTTCATCCACATTTTCTTTCTCAGAAGTGAATTCGGCCACTCTCTCAACGCCGAACAGGCCAGTCCAAAGCTTCGACAGGGGCTCTTTACTATGGCCGCCAATTGCTATTTGTTGCAGGCCAAGTACTCGGAACGGTCTGTCGATTGGGACGGTCTGGGCCATGAGGAGCCAATCTAGACCTGCACCCGCAACTCCACGCGGTGGCCAGCAATTCGAGCGCCCTCAGTGGGAGAACAGCCTCCGGCCCAGACGACGACTGAGTCTGATGGCGGGATGCGCCCGGTGGTCGATCTG
>QIKW01000034.1 GCA_003231975.1 Acidimicrobiia bacterium | reverse complement strand
AGCTTGACTCGTTCATTGTGGGTGAACAGCTTCCGGACAGGCCGGGAGATCTGCGACAGGAGCAGGCAATGAAACGTTCGAACAAGACCCTGGGAGCAGCGGTCCTTACAGCGGTAGCAGCAAGCGGCGCCACCGGCCCAGGCCACGTGGAAGACTCCGACAACGACGACGGCCCAGACGACGACTGAGTCTGATGGCGGGATGCGCCCGGTGGTCGATCTGACCGCCGGGCTGTCAGCCGTCATAGGGTAAACGGCAATGAGAATCCTCGTGGTTGAAGACGAGCCGACTATGGCACAGTCGCTTCAGGCGGGCCTGGTGGCCGAGGGTTTCGCCGTCGACGTCGCCGTCGACGGTGAGGAAGGCCTGTGGCTGGCAGGCGAGGTTTCCTACGATGCCATCGTCCTGGATCTAATGCTGCCCAAGGTGAACGGATTTGTCCTGTGCCGAACCTTGCGGGAACGAGACGACTGGACTCCGGTGTTGATGCTTACGGCAAAGGACGGGCATCTCGACGAGGCTGAAGGCCTGGACACCGGCGCAGACGACTACCTCACGAAACCGTTTTCTTTCGTTGTGTTGTTGGCTCGGCTGCGGGCCCTGCTCCGACGCCGGGGCAGCGAACGGCCAACGGTTCTGTCTGCGGGAGATCTGCAGCTGGACCCTGCAACTCATGAGGTGCGGCGCGGAGCCGTGGCAGTGAATCTGACGGCGCGTGAGTTCTCGATCTTGGAGTTTCTGATGCGAGAAAGCGGAAACGTCGTGTCAAAGGCCAAGATCATGGAGCACGTTTGGGACTTCAACTTCGATGGCGACCCGAACATTGTTGAGGTCTACATCCGCTCACTACGCAAGAAAGTAGACATCCCGTTCGGCCGAACAAGTATCGGAACGATCCGCGGCGCCGGTTACAAGATGGCGTTGGACGGTGGTTAGCCTCGCCCGTCTCCGGCGGCCGTTCACAACAGTGCGAGGCAGGTCGGCTGTTCTTTCAGCCGCAGTCGTTGCGGTCGCCCTGATAGGCGGAGCGCTGATTCTGCTTGGTGTCTTTTCCCGCAGCCTTCAAACAAACCTTGACCAGACCCTCCAGTTGCAAGCCCGAGACCGCGCTCAGCTGATCGGGTCAGGCACCGAACCCGCCTCGCTGACAACCCTCCTACGAGAAGAGTCGTTGGTGTGGATTGGTTCCCCAGATGGTGTTGCCGTCTCGGTCGGAACCGAGATTGTTCCGATCGACAACCCCGTTCCAACCAACTTGAACGGTGTGTCCACCGTTTCCTTTGTTGGCGAGGAGCAGCACGACGGAGAAGGCGAGATCGAAGACTTCACAATGAGAATTGCTGCCGCCACTACGGCCGACGGCTCGCTTGTGGTTCTGGTTGGGGCCGAGCAAGACGAGCTTGGCGCCGTTCTGGGCCGTCTCACCGGACTCTTTCAAGCTGCTGTACCCCTTGTGGTCCTTCTGGTGGCGGCCCTGGCGTGGATCACCACCGGCCGGGCGCTCAGGCCAGTTGAGGCCATCAGACAACAGACAGCCGAGATCACCGGTTCCAACCTTTCTGGCCGAGTGCCCGTGCCGGAAGGCCGAGACGAGATTCACGACTTGGCGGTAACGATGAACCAGATGCTGGAGCGAGTTGAAGCCCATGAGCTGTCGCTCCGACAATTCACTGCGGACGCTTCCCACGAACTGAAGAGCCCCCTGGCCAACCTGCGGGCACTGGTCGACACCGCCGATGTCTCTGACTCGGGCTGGGAAGCGCTGAAGCCGCGCCTGGTCGACGAAAGCGAACGCCTGCGAAACCTCATCGACAACCTCCTGTTCCTTGCCTCCCATTCCGAGGCCGCGTCGAACCGGAAGGTCGGCACTGTTCATCTTGATGATCTGCTGTTCGACGAGGCCCAGATCATTGCTGCGACCAAGAGCATCTCGGTAAACATCAGCGAGGTTGGCCCGGCTGCCGTGCAGGGGGCGAGCTCTGACCTACAGAGGTTGGTTCGAAACCTCGCCGACAACGCCACCCGCCACGCGTCTTCTGCTGTGACACTAAAAGCCGCCACGAAGACCAGCAGCGTTGTTTTGGAAGTTGCAGACGATGGGCCAGGAATAGCCGAGGAGGACAGCGAGAAGGTCTTTGAACGCTTCACCCGCCTCGACGAAGCAAGAGCCCGCAACGACGGAGGCGCCGGGCTTGGCTTGGCAATAGTGAAACAAATCGTCGACGACCACAACGGAACGATCTCGATCAGGCAAACTCCAGGAGGCGGAGCGACCGTAGCGGTTGAGTTCCCAACCACCGCCAGTTAACAAAGGCAGGCTAGTGACAGGACAATTCAGGCGTGCTTCAGCAAGGGTCGGTCAGTATCGCTGGATGTTGGACACACTGAAATCCTTGCTGGGGAGCCGATCGGACTGGAGCCTGCGGATTCCAAGCCTCGGGATGCCCAAACCGCATCGCGGCTGGATCGGCCCTCTACTTGTTGTGATCTCGGTCGTGGTTTCCTGGCCTGCCTTCACAGGAGCCATTGGCGAACACGGCGACGTTTCGCTTGGGCTCTACGTTGGCGCAGTTTCCATCATGCTCATGGCGTGGAGCTTCGTGCTGGCGGTCAGGCTGCGCTTTTTGGAACCAATTTTCGGTGGCCTCGACGAGATGTATCGGGTGCACCGTTGGGTGGGGTCTCTGGCAATTGCGTTCATGTACTGGCACGTTCAGATAGAGCCCGAGATCGAGAACGGAATCATGGGTGCCAGCGAATCGCTCGCCGACCAAGCCACCGACCTGGCCGAGACCGGCGCGACGTTTCTGTACGTCCTCGTCGGGATCAGCCTGGTTCGCCTTGTGCCCTACCGCTACTGGCGGTGGACGCACAAACTTCTGGGGGTGCCGTTCGTGTTCGCCTCTTTCCATTTCTTCACAGCCCAGAAGCCCTACGCCAACAGCTCGGGCTGGGGATGGTGGTTCGGCAGCTTCATGGTTGCTGGCACAGCGGCCTACCTATATCGAGTGATCGGCAAAGACATCGCGGCGCCAGGCCACCGCTACCGGGTGGCTTCGGTTCGCCACGTGGGAACCACCACAACACTGGAGCTGGAGCCCGTGGGGTCAAAGATGCGCTACCGGCCCGGCCAGTTCGCCTTCATCAAGATCGACCTTCCTGGCTTGCGCGAGCCGCACAGTTTCACGTTCGCCTCCGGCCCTCGCAAAAGGAACCTGCGGTTCATAGTCCGGGAGCTTGGCGACTGGACCCGCGCCATGCGAGCCACCGACCTGAAAGGCGTTTCGGTTGCGGTCGAGGGCCCATACAGCCTGTTCGAGCCGATCGGCAAGCCAAGCCAGCCGGTCGTCTGGATCGCAGGCGGGGTTGGGGTTACACCCTTCCTCAGTGCGATTGATGAAGATGTCGCACTCGAACAGCGTCCGAAGCTCTTCTACGCGGTTCGGTCTAAGACTGACGATGTGATGCTCGATGAGCTGATGGAGGCCGAGGCCAAGGGAACGATCGAGCTTCGCACGTTCTCTTCTGCCGAGGGGCAGCGCCTCACGCCGTCGGTACTGGAAGAAACCTTCGGCCCAAACGGGCTGGTCGGTGTTCATGTCGCCCTTTGTGGCCCAACCGGCCTTGTCGACGATTTGACCGCCGCCGCCAGCGAGCTGGGGGCATCCAGCATTCAGAGAGCAGGCTTTGATCTTCGTGGCGGGATCGGGCCCGAGCGCTCTCTGCTGATCGAAGACGCGGTCAAGGAGGGCCGGGAACGGATCCTGGCCAGACAGACCAACTGAGCGTTGGCGCCAAGTTCTAGTCGGGGCCGGTTCCTGCCAAAAATAGGACCCAAAGCCATGCAGGCCTTCAAATTGTGCCGTTGGCGATGGCGTGGCGGGGCCACGGAGCCAGGTGCTCGTGACGGGCTGCCAACTGAAACAGCAATGCTTCACTGAAACGGCGGCCTGCGATCTGTAGACCAACAGGATTGCCAGCCGTTGTGAGACCGGCCGGAACACTGATTCCGGGGTGACCGCTTAGATTAAATGGGATGGTGAAGTGGGCAATGGCTGCCGGCTTCACCTCTTGGCCGTCAATCGTTGTTGGCAGCGGGCCCCCGGCAGGCACAGTTGATACCGCTGCTGCCGGGCACAGAATCAGATCCACTTCGGCAAAAGCGGCCTCCACAGCATCTGCGACCTCGGCGATACGGCTGAGGGCCCTGGCGGTGCTTGACGCATCCACCAGCGGTGCGCCCTGAAGTGCCCAGTTGCCTTCGAGGCTTAGCTTCGCGGAATCAATTTCGGTCAGCGGCCCAGCTTCGCCAACCGACCGGAGAAAGCCAGCCGCTCCTATCAGGCTCCACGCGGCTGACGGATCTGGAAACGCCATATTTAGATCAACCCATTCGATTCCGCATTGATCAACCAGGGTGCGGGCCGCGGCCTCGGCGAGGCCAAGAACTTCTTGCTCAACGGTTGAGAATCCAAAGCCAGACACCCACGCCGCCCGCAACGGGCGATCCTTGGGCTCTATAAGCGGCTGGTCTAGCAGCGCTTCATATGACAGGCCAGGGTGCGGAAGCTCGTTTCGGTCAAAGCCGTCGGGGCCTACCGTGACATCCAGATAGCGGGCCGCGTCCGCCACGGTTGTTGCCAGCGGACCTAGTGTTGCGGTTGTCCACAGATCGCGAACTCGTCGCGGGGTGCGGCCAACCGCCATCTTCGGTCCGACCAGGCCGCACAGAGCAGCAGGAAGCCGAATGGAGCCCCCACCGTCACCCCCGGTTGCGATGGGCACCAAACCAGCCGCAACTGCGGCGGCCGAGCCACCAGAGGATCCACCTGCAGAGTTCTCCAAGTTCCAGGGGTTCCTGGCTGTGACGTTGCGGGCGCGATGATGGGTGTATGCGGTGATCCCGAATTCGCTGGCCGCGGTTAGCCCGACCATCACCGCACCGGCCGACCGCAAGCGCTCCACGTGAGTGTCGGACCTGGTTGAAATCCGATCGGCAAATAACGCACTGCCTGAGGTGTCCGGCCAACCCTCGACATGGTCCAGCTCCTTCACCCCAATTGGCACTCCGGCCAACGGCAACACCTCTCCGGCTGCCAGCCTTCGGTCTACTGCGTCGGCGGCGGCCAAGGCTTCGTCGGCGGCGACGAAGGTGAACGCACCGAGTTGCTCATTCGCTTCGTCAATCCTGGCCAGCGAGCTTGCCACCGCCTCACGAGCAGACAAGGCTCCAGCTTGAACTTCGGTTGCAACTTCAATGCCCGTTTGTGATGCGGTACTCATACCGGAAAACTAGATCATGCCCGGCTGTAGGACACAAAGCGTCTGAGGCTGCGCTTGCTGACGCTAGAACCGCCAGAACTGTGCCATCATCCACCACTCAACAGGCCGGGTCGACCAGGCTATTGAGACGCCAGTGGGGCGGAGGTCGAAGTGGTTTTCAACGTCATCGATGACGACGAGTGGTTCGAGTTGTCACTGGAGCTGAACGCATCGATGCGCGCCCTGCCATATGGCAGCTACCTGATTGAGGCTTTGGCCGTGCCGCCATTCCGTGCCGCTATAGAGGCCAGCGGAACAGAATTTAGGAATGTGGTTACGCTTCCGTTTGTTGGCGGCCAGCCTACCCAGCGCGAATCTGTGGCTCAGGCCATCCGCATCGCCGAGGCGGCGCTGAACGAGGTTGACCCGGGCGCGGCAGTTGTTGCGGTTTCCCAAACCGACGACGGCGGCACCATCTCAATTGTGGTGGCCGGGTTGCCGGGCGAGCGTTGCTCATTTTCCAGCTTTGAGCTTCGCCGGGGCTCGCACAACATTGACGTAGGCTTCGAGGTTCTTCGCATGCTCTACGGCTGGGCCATCCGCTCAGGTCCTGGTGCCTCCGACGCCGACGAAACCAGCGCCGCCTAAGCACCTGGCTTCAGGGTTCGAGGCTGAGAATCTCGGTTGCCCTGGCCACGTCTTTCTGCAACTGTTCTTTCAACGCATCGATGCCGTCAAAACGTTGTTCAGAACGGATCAACTCGACGAACTGAACCTTCGCTTCCTGGCCGTAGAGGTCTCCGTCGAATCCAATCAAGTGGGCCTCAACCAGCGAATGCTCGGCATCTTGATAAAATGTTGGCCGCTTCCCGACGTTCACCGCGGCGGGATGGCGAACGCCTGCGGGGTCAACGTACCAGGCGGCGTAAACGGCATCCGCCGGGATAGCCAGCTGAGGCGAGACGGCCACGTTCGCAGTTGGAAACCCGATTGTCCGACCCCGTTTGTCTCCGTCAACCACCACACCACGAAGCTCGTGACAGTGGCCAAGCAGACGGTTTGCGGTTCTGATCTCGCCTCCGGCCAGCGCCCGGCGAATTGCGGTTGAACTGATCGACTCAACTTTGCCGTCAGGCCGGGCAAGGAGCTGGAGCCCCTCCACCTCAAATCCGTATTGCCTGCCAAGTTCGGTTAAGACTTCAACGTTGCCCGCCCGGTCTTGACCAAAGTGGAAGTCGTGACCAACCACCACGGCCTGGGCGTTGAGGCAATCAACCATCACCGCCTTTACGAATTCCTCGGGAGTTTCGGTTGCCCGCTGAGCGTTGAACGGCACAACAACGACAGTCTCGACCCCTTCGGCTTCCATCAGTTCGAGCTTTTGCTCGAGACTGTTCAAAAGCAACGGTGCGTTTTCGGGCCGAAGGACGTAGGCCGGGTGCGGGTCGAATGTGACTACGGCCAGCTTGGCGCCGAGCATGTCTGCTGCTTGTCTGGTGGCTCGGATCACGGCACGGTGGCCGTGATGAAGCCCGTCGTACACCCCAATGGTGAGGGCGTGACCTTGGCTGGTCTTGGGGCAGGCGTCAAGCTCGCGAATTACCTCCACAGATGCCGCACGCTAGCGCCCCCACCGATGGAGGACACAGCCAGAACCGGTTGGCGATCACTGGTTTGACGAAGCAAGCACCTTTACCGGCTGCATCTCGCCGTCTCGGGCCTCATACACCGCCAGCAGATCGCCACTTCCATCGGCAATGGCAAATCGGCCGCTGCCGCCTGCAGGGCCGAGAGAGCGGCCAACACGAACCTGAGCGGCCAACGTGTCGTCCACCTCAAGCCGAGGCATCCCACGCAGCAGCACACTTTCAGGTGCCAGTTCGACAGCGCCAAGCTTGCATGCCTCATCAAGGGTGAAAGGGCCAACTGAGGTGCGACGGAGACGGCGCAGATGAGCGCCTCCCCCAAGCTCGGTCCCAACGTCGGCGGCCAACGAACGGACGTAGGTGCCTGCCGAGCAGTGAACAGACATCTTGTATACCAGTGGGTCGGCTGTTGGTTCGGTTTGATAACCGTGCACCGTGACGGGCCTGGGCTTTCGTTCGACTTCTTTGCCCTCGCGGGCCAACTCATGAAGCCGCCTACCATCGATCTTGACCGCAGACACCATTGGCGGGATCTGGTTGATGTCTCCCAAAAAGCGGTTGGCCGCGGCCTGCACCAACTCGGGGGTGACGGCCATGGTCCAGGTGCCCGTAGTTTCACCGGCAGCATCCAGCGTGCTGGTTGCCACTCCTAGGACCATCTCTCCCTCGTATTGCTTGTCGACACCGGTTACAAACTGGAGCAGCTTGGTGCCCTTGCCAACGCCCATTACAAGCACACCGGTGGCGTCAGGATCGAGCGTGCCCGCGTGCCCAACCTTACGGGTGCCCAGCTCACGGCGAACCCGGTCTACTACGTCGTGGCTGGTCATCCCCGCCGGTTTGTCGACAATCACAGAACCAGACACGCCGCTGTCGGGGGCGCCTTTCCGGCGACGCCCCATCAGCCCTCGTCTCCGGTGGGAGGATCAAGTGAGGCCAAGATCTCGTCGATGCGGGCTCCCTGCCTTACCGCCGGGTCGAAGGCGAACACCACGTCGGGGGTCTTTCGCAACTTCGCCTCGTTTGCAATGGCGCGCTTCACCGCTTTGCGCTGATCACCGAGAGCCTCCAGCACAAGGCGGTCTTGCTCTGGGTCGGGGTCGGCCAGGTTCGATACGAAGACCTGGCAGATGTTCAAGTCGTTGTCGACCTCGGCACCGGTGATGGTGAGAAACCCAAGGCGGTCGTCGTCGACTCGTTCGAAGTGGTCGGCCACGATTTCGGTGAGGAGAGCGTTGAGCCTCGCCGTTCGAGGGTAGTGACGATTGGTTGTTCGGCGGGGTCGTTTGCCCCCACCCTGTCGCTTCGCCATCTAGGTACTTTCGGGTCAGGATTCCAACGCGGGCCATTCGCGCTGGATTGAGATCACTTCGGTGTCGGGAACGGCCCAAAGATAGCGCTCAACAGAGTCGGCTACTTCGCCAAGTCGAGACACGCTACCGCCAACGATCACAACGCCGATGCGGGTGCGCTGCCACAGTTCAAGATGACCAGTTTCGGCAGCAGCAACGCTGTGCCACTGATCTAGCGTCCGTACCACCGACTGAACGATGGAACGCTTTGCCTTTAGCGACCGGGCCACTGGCAGATGAAGTTCAGCATCGACAACCACTACGTGCATCACACAGAAAAGCGTGGACTAGGTGCGGGGGATCTCGCGTTCTTCGTAGGTCTCAATCATGTCTCCGGCTTTGAGATCCTGGAAATCGGTGAGGCCAACGCCGCACTCAAAGCCTGCCTGCACTTCGCGGGCATCCTCTTTGAATCGACGCAGAGACTGCACGGCTCCATTCCAAATGATTGTTCCCTCTCTTAGGAAACGAACCTTGGAACCGCGGGTGATGGTGCCACTTAGCACCATGCAGCCTGCGATGGCCCCAACTCGAGGAATCCTGAAGATCTCGCGCACTTCCGCTTCGCCGGTAACCACCTCTTCAAACTCTGGAGCGAGGAGGCCCAACATGGCGTTCTCGATGTCTTCCAGCAGCTTGTAGATGATTTCGTAGTTGCGTATTTCGACCACTTCCTGCTCGGCCAGTTCTCTGGCCTTGCGGTCTGGCCGCACGTTGAAACCCAGAATCGTTGCATTCGACGTGGCGGCAAGCAGCACGTCGTTTTCGGTGATGCCGCCAACACCGCGCGAAACGAAAGAGAGTTTCACGTCGTCGCGTTCGAGCTTTCGAAGAGAGTCGGTTACAGCTTCCAAAGACCCGTTCATGTCGGCTTTCACGATGAGGTTCAGCATGGCGGTTTCGCCTGCCTGGATTTGCTCGAAGATGTCTTCCAGCTTGGCGCCGCCGCTGGTGGCCGAGGCGTCTCGACCAAGGCTGGCCAGGCGCAGCCAGTGCTCTCTGGTATCTGCAACCTTGTTGGCAAGCTTCTCAGAAGGAGCTATCACAAACGTGTTGCCCGCTTCGGCAACGTCGTTCAGGCCCAAGACCTGAACCGGGGTTGAGGGGCCGGCTTCTTCGATGCTTTCGCCCTGGTCGTTCAGCAGCGCTCTGACCCGACCCCAGGCCGCTCCACTGACCAACGGGTCGCCAACTCTGAGTACGCCGCGTTCGACAAGAATGGTGGCGACGGGGCCCCGACCAACGTCGAGGTGGGATTCAAGAACGACTCCGCCGGCGCGACCTACATCGGAGGCCCGCAAGTCTTCAACTTCGGCCACAAGGTTCAGGCTGTCAATAAGGTCTGGAATTCCGTCGCCGGTCATGGCCGACAGCGGAATCACCATGGTGTCTCCGCCCCACTCTTCTGGAACAAGGTTGCGTTCGGCCAGCTGGGTTTTAACCCGGTCTGGATCGGCACCCTCGCGGTCCATCTTGTTGACAGCAACAATTATTGGAACCTCGGCGGCCTTGGCGTGATCAAGGGCTTCCAAAGTTTGGGGCATCACCCCATCGTCGGCGGCAACCACAAGAACGACGATGTCGGTGGCTTCGGCGCCTCTGGCTCGCATGGCGGTGAACGCCTCATGGCCCGGGGTGTCGATGAAAGTGAGCACCTTGTCGTCTTTGGTGATCTGATAGGCGCCGATGTGTTGGGTGATGCCACCTGCTTCGCTGTCGACGACATTGGCCGACCGGATTCGGTCGAGAAGCAGCGTCTTGCCGTGATCGACGTGGCCCATCACGGTGATTACCGGCGGGCGTATGGGCCAGTTGGCCATTTCATCGTCTGTGGCGTCTGCGTCGACATCGAGGATTTTGCGAAGCTCGGCCTCTTGCTCTTCGCCCGGGTTGACCAGACGAATTTCGGCCCCGATATCGGAGGCGAACGTTTCGATCATTTCGTCGCCAAGAGACTGCGTGGCCGTAACCATCTCACCGTTGGTGAGAAGGAACCTGACAACATCGGCCGCAGTTCGATTCAGCTTGGGGCCAAGGTCTTGGGCGCTGGAAGCTCGCTCTATGACGGTGGTGCCTGCGGGCACCGGAGCGTCGTCTGAGGTGTAGCTGGGCACCGACATTGGTGTGAGCTCTTCGGCGTTGCGACGACGTCGAGACTTGCGGCGCGGGCGAGGACGCTGACCGCCGCCACGACCGGGAGGGCCGCCACGACCGGGAGGGCCGCCACGACCGGGAGGGCCGCCGCGACCAGGGGGGCCGCCTGGGGATGCGCCTGGGGATGCGCCACCAGGACGGCTGGTTGCGCCGCCAGCGGTGCCACCGGGGGCGCCGCCGCGACGAAGCCCGCCACCGCCTGAACTTCTGTAACCACCAGTCTTGCTGGGAGCGGGGCTGGCTTTACCTCCACCAGGAGGAGGGGGAATTGGCTTGCCACCACGACCTCGTGGCGGGCCAGGCGGAGGGGGCACCATTTTGGCCCCAGGCTTCGCCTTGGCGGCCGGGGCGGGGCTCGGCGCTGCAACCGGAGCTGGGGCGGCGACAGCAGCGGGAGCAGGAGCAATCGCGGCGGGGGCTACTGCTTCTGCTTCTGCTACTGGGGCTGGAGCCACTGGGGCTGGAGCCACGGGAGCGGCAACGCCAGCGGAAGGAGCAGCTGGCGCACGAGCGGCTGGGGCAGCGGCCGGTGCTGGAGCTTGCACTGGCTGGGGGGTGGAGGGCGGTGGCGGTGGCGCCTGAGGCCGTGCCCCGCCAGAAGAGACAACAGCGGCTCCGGCAGCCACCAGCGGCGCCTGGCGGGGTTCGTCTGGTTCGGCGGCTGGCGCTTTTTTGGGTGGCGGCTTCTTGGTGGAAACGGCCTTCTCGACTGGCGTCGGAGCCTTTTTGGGTTCGGGCGGCGGTTCGGCCTCGGCGACTGGTTCTGGCTCGGGTTCTGGTTCGGGCTCTCTGATCAAGCCTTCACGTTTCGCCTTGCGCCGCACCCGGTCTGCCTGGGCCTCAACGACGCTGGATGAATGACTCTTCACACCAATGCCAAGAGCGTCACAAAGATCGAGGATCTCCTGATTGGACATCCCCATTTCCCTGGCTAACTCATAAACACGGACTTTTGATGGCACGAAGTTTTTCACCCTCGGTGTTGGCGGATTACGGTGACCTGGCCCCGGACGCGAAAGACGATTCACCCGGCGCAGGCGAACTGCTAGTCTACCTGGTGCCCGCGGACGCCCCACGCGCAACGACCAGAGCAATAGCAGCACTGATTTCGGCGCTCATTGGTTCTGAAAGCGAGATTCGCAGAGCACGGTCAAGCCCTCGCGACCGAAGAGCCGATTTCAGGCACTCACCCGGCGAGTCCAAGCACAACCAAGCGCCTCGTCCCGGGCCGCGGCCGAGGCTCAGAACGCCGGGCTGGCCTTCACCAGAACTGGGGTTGTGGTAGATCCGCAACAGATTGCGCTGCCTGTTTGTGCGACGGCACCCAACGCACGTGCGAATGGGCTCAGCTTTGCTCTCCATCAGCTACTGAGTCTCCGTCATCTACTGAGTCTCCGGACTCGGCTGCAGGCTCGTCGCTCTCGGCCCCAGCCTCGCCTGCATCGGTATCCGCATCATCATCGGCAGCCTCAGTCTCAGCATCGGCCCCAGCCTCGCCAGCCTCAGAACCTGCATCGGTATCCGCATCATCATCGGCAGCCTCAGTCTCAGCATCGGCCGCGCTCTCAGACTCAGAATCAGCAGAATCGTCGTCGGCTTCGTCGCCTTCGCTGGCGGCTGCCCATTCTTCGGCGCTCATGGCAGGGCTGCCGTCGGCGGGCTGCCACAGTTGCTGGCCGGTTTCTTTATCCACGATCCACTCTCCGTCGGCCCACTCTTCGCCTTCGTACTGATCCTGCCCAAGAGCTTCCTCTGCCAACTGAGTTTCGCTCTTGATGTCTATTCGCCAGCCGGTGAGTCGGTGGGCCAAGCGAGCGTTCTGGCCCTCTTTGCCGATAGCAAGCGAGAGCTGAAAGTCTGGAACGATCACTTCGGCAGTGCCGGTGTCTTCGTGGATTCTGACCTCTTTCACCTTGGCAGGCGAAAGAGCCTTGGCCACAAAATCGTAGGGATCCTCGCTGAAGGGGATGATGTCGACCTTCTCGCCGTTCAGCTCATTCACAACCATGCGCACCCGGGAGCCTCGGGCCCCGACGCAGGCCCCAACCGGGTCTACGTTTTGATCGTTTGACCAAACTGCAATCTTGGTGCGGTGGCCGGGCTCTCTAGCGCAGGCTTTCATCTCGACGATCCCGTCGGCGATCTCGGGCACTTCCAGCTCGAAGAGGCGCTTCACCAGGCCCGGGTGGGTTCTACTGACAACGATCTGGGGGCCCTTCACCGTCTTTCTGACCTCAACTATGTAGGCCTTGTGACGAGCCCCGGTTTCGGGCCTGGGCCCCACCGAAACCTGCTCGGCCTGAGGCAGCAGCGCCTCAACTCGACCGAGGTCGAGCAAGGTGTATCTGGAGTCGGTCTGCTGAACAATTCCGGTAACGATGTCGCCCTCGCGCCCGGCGTACTCTTCGTACTTCATCTCGCGTTCTTCTTCACGAATGCCTTGCATCAGAACCTGTTTGGTGGTCTGGGCCGCTATTCGGCCAAAGTTCTCTGGTGTGACATCCATCTCGGGGCCGTAAGGCTCGCCGTCTTCGTCGAGATCTTGGGCATAGACGCTGATGGCGAACGTTGACGGATCAATGGTTACCCACGCGTACTCATAGGAGCCCTGCATCCTCTTGTAGGCAGATTCCAGAGCGTTGGCCAGGATTCCATAGAGCTTGTCGATGGGGATGTTCTTGTCCTCGGCGAGGGCCGCTAGGGCCGAAGTCATCTCGTTGCTCATTGGGATTCCTTGTCTCTTTTAAGTTTTTGATTCTGTTGTGTGCGGGGGGATTGCCCCCGGTTCTCGCTCTTGGACCGCTTGGTCCCTTTCCCCGGCTTTGAGCCTTTCCCCGGCTTGGGGCCAGGGCCCCAGTTGAAACTGGTGCGAGCCCGCTGCACGTCTGCGAGGCTAATCTCAACCTGGGCTGGTTCGCCCTGATCTACACCGTCGATCTCGTTGGCTTGCAAGGTGAGTATCTCACGATCGGTGTCAAAAGCCATGAGCGGGCCCTTTACCCGTCGAAGCGAAGCCGCGGGAACGAGCTTCACCACCACCTCCTCGCCTATGGCTCGAACGAAGTGGGTGGCCCGAGTGAGCTTTCGCTCAACTCCGGGGCTGCTGACTTCGAGGGTGTAGCGACCGGGAATTGGGTCGTGCTGATCCAGGATTGGTGAGACGAGCCGGTTCACCGCCGCCAACTGCCCGGTTGACACTCCCCTGGGTTCTGACTCGGTATCGGGTCCGCCTGGGGCTCGATCGATCACCAACCGAAGAGACGCGCCGGTCCATTCGACATCGAGCAGCTCAACATCGAGCGTGGCAATTACCGGTTCTAGGAGGTCGGCGATCTCTTCTGGGATTCCCATTGTTCGGGTGGCAGTTCTGTGTTGATGGTCGGACAAATGACAAAGGCGTGGGCCGAGCCCACGCCTTCTCGGCATGTGCGCAGAGGATAGCCCTAGGATCTGGGGATGGGAATCTTTGACACTGTGACTCGTTGGTTCAAACGAGAAGCCGCCGAGGTGAAAGAAGGCGTGGCCAAGGTTGAGGACCGGCTTGACGCCGACATGACTCGACGTGAACGGGATCTGGCGGCAACCCCCCAGGAGCGAATGGACGCAATCGCGCAGGAAACACCGGGCGATGACCTCATGGCCCAGGCCCAGGCCAAGATCGATGCCAAACAAGCCTTGGCCGACGCCAACGAAGAGCTTGCCGACCGAACGGACGCTAAAGCCGATGAGGGCACTAAGTCAGCCAGTCCTGATGGCCTCACCGATGGCCCCATTGATGACACGGTCGAGGCAGAAGACCCGAAGACCTAAGTTAGATTTTACGGATCAGGCTTACCACCTGCTCGGTGTTGTTGGCGTCTTCGCCCTTCTCGCCGAGGTTCCGGTCTCGGTCTTCAGCGGCCGCCCTCCGAGCTGCCGGTGCGCTTTTTTCGGCCCGTTCCATGGCGGCTTCGATCCCATTGCGGCTGATGAATTCGGCCCATTCGACCAGGGCCGCCACCATCTCGCTCTCGGGAACCACGGCAACGTTGGTGCCTCGCACAAAGAGGTGACCCCGTTTGTTGCCTGCGGCAATTCCAATGTCGGCACCCCGGGCCTCGCCGGGCCCGTTCACAACGCAACCCATTACAGCAACCTGGAGCGGGATTTTCTTGTCGGCGAATGCGTCTTGGGCCTCGTTGGCAATCTTGTAGACGTCGATCTCTGCTCGGCCGCACGAGGGGCAGGCGATGAGATCGACATTCTTGCGCTCCCTTAACCCGTACGCCTCAAGCAGCTGACGGCCGAGGCGTGCTTCATCAACTGGGTCTGACGACAGCGAGTACCGGATTGTGTCGCCAATGCCTTCGGCCAGCAGCGTTGCGATCCCAGCCGTTGCCTTAAGGATGCCCCCTGGGGGCGGGCCGGCCTCGGTCACCCCCAGATGCAGCGGATAGTCAACCACTTCGGACAGTTGGCGGTAGGCCTCGATCATCAGCGGAACGTTGGATGCCTTCACCGAAATCTTGATCAGGTCGAAGTCGACCTCCTGAAAGAACGCTATTTCTTGAAGAGCGGATTCGACCATCGCCTCGGGGGTAACGCGTCCTCCGTACTTCTTGTAGAGCGCAGGGTCGAGACTTCCGCCGTTCACCCCGATCCGAATGGGGACGTTTCTGTCTTTGGCCTCCCTGGCCACGGCCTTGATGTGCTCGGGTTTGCGGATGTTGCCGGGGTTGAGGCGGAGACAGTGAACCCCTGCCTCCAAAGCTTCCAGCGCCCGCCGGTACTGGTGATGGATGTCGGCAACGATTGGGACCGGGCTGCGGGGCACGATCCGGGCCAGGCCAACTGCCGCCTCAGGCTCGTTGCAGGTGCACCGAACAATGTCGGCGCCGGCGGCGGCAAGGGCGTAGATCTGCTCAAGCGTTGCTTCGTGATCGGCCGTCTTGGTGATGGTCATCGACTGAACCGTTATTGGCGCGCCCCCACCAACCGGCACGTCGCCCACCATGATCTGCCTGGTCTTCTTCCTTGGCCAAACCACAGATCCTGCATCCATTAGCAAAGCCTACGACCAGCGCTAGCTGATGGGCCTGACGATGTCGAGCCAGATTGTTGTGAGGCCAATGAACGCAAGCAGCAGCACAACGGCATAGGTGATTGGCAGAAGCTTCGCTATGTCTGCCCGGTACGGGGCGGCGCCGCGACGGCTGCGGAGCCGTTCATAGGTGGCAATTGCGGCGTGGCCGCCATCGAGGGGAAGCAGCGGAAACAAGTTGAATACCCCGATGAACACGTTGATGAACGCCAGAAAGAAGATGGGGGCGCTCCAGTCAAATTCTGCTGCCTGTCCGGCAATCCGCACAACGCCAACCACTGAAACGGGCCGGCTCTGCGCCTCTTCGCTTGTGATGCTGACCTCTTCGTTGCCCTCAAAGAGCAGCGAACCCAGATTGCCCCAGGTGGCAGGTGAAAAAATCAGCTCGGGAATCACCTTGGTGGTTTGCCAGGCTGTGGCGCCAGTGACTTCCAGGGCGGTCAGCACGCTCTGGCGCTCTCGGGGCACGCCCCTTCGGACGCCGAGCATCCCAACCGTTGAGCCATCTTCTCTTTCAACCGAAGCCAGGG
This sequence comes from Acidimicrobiia bacterium, assembly GCA_003231975.1. Taxonomy (GTDB): domain Bacteria; phylum Actinomycetota; class Acidimicrobiia; order Acidimicrobiales; family SZUA-35; genus SZUA-35. Next base: position 24,452 of record QIKW01000034.1, on the reverse strand, counting down.
TGGTTGTGGCCTGAAAGACTTCCCCGTTGCGCAAGATCCCAAGGCTCACGGTCTGGCCGGGGCGACCCTGGATGGCCTCGACGGTGCTTGCCCAGTCGGCCAATTCCTCGCCGTCGATCGAAACGATCCTATCGCCAAGTTCAATTCCGGCTTGGGCCGATGGTGTCTCTCCGGTTTCGAGTTGAGTGATCTCGTTGACGAACCACTCTTCGCTGTCCAAGTTGAAGGTGCCGATGACCGAAATGGCCAAAACAAACAGCAGGATCGCCTGGATGAAGTGCATGGCTGAGCCTGCGGTGATCACGAGCATCCGGCGGGGATATGACTTGTTGCGGTAAGCCCGGTGCTCGTCTTCGGGATCAACCGGGTCAAGGTTGCTCATCCCGATGATTCGCACAAAAGCTCCAAGGGGCAGCGCCTTGACTCCGAATTCAACTTCGCCTCTGGTTCGAGAAATGATGGTTGGCCCAAAACCAAGGAAGAACTGGGTGGACTTCATGCCGGTCCACTTGGCGGTCATGTAGTGGCCAAGCTCGTGAAGGAAGATCATCACCAAAATCCCCACGGCCATCAGTAGAAACCACGGGCCCAGAATCCCCAGGAACACCCAGAAAGCGATGAATGCGATGAGGGCCGGAACGTTCGTGACGTTTCGGGGCTCCACCACTTTGGTGTCGCCAAGCGCCATTGACTGGACCCTCGATGGAGCTTCGGACTCTTCAGAAGTGGTATCTGTCATGTTCTTCCTGTCATGTTCTTCCGTCGCTGCGGTGTTCGACCTCTCGGCCGGCAAGGACGCGAGCCACGTGATCGCCTTCTAGAACACCGTCGAGGGACTCACCTGTTCCCCCATCATGGCTCAAGAGTACGGCGGCATTGATATCAGCTATGTCGGCCCACCTGATCCGTTCCTTTAAGAAGGCCTCTACCGCCACCTCGTTTGCGGCGCTTAGCCAGGCGGGGGCCGTGCCGCCGATGCGACCGGCCTCGAACGCAAGATCCAGGCACGGGAAGGCGCTGCGGTCGGGAACGTCGAAGTCGAGTGACCCCAGCGTGGCCCAGTCGATGGCGCCGTACGAAACAGGGAATCGGTCTGGGTAGGCAAGGGCGTATGCGATTGGGAGCTTCATTGTTGGCATCGACAGCTGGGCAATTGTGCTGCCGTCTGTGAATGTGACCATCGAGTGCACGATTGACTGGGGATGAACCACGACGTCGATGTCGTCGAGGGTGATGCCGCACCCTGCGTCACCTGCCGGTTCGCCGAACAGTTCGTTCGCCTCAATGACCTCAAGGCCCTTGTTCATCAGCGTTGAGGAGTCGATTGTGATCTTCGGGCCCATTGACCAGGTTGGATGCGCTAGAGCGTCGGCCACAGTGACCGACTGGAGCGACCGGGCCGAGCGACCTCGGAAGGGGCCGCCCGATGCTGTGATCTGGAGCCGGGAAACTTGCGCTGGGTTGTTGTTGGCCCGCAGGCACTGGTGGACAGCGGCGTGCTCAGAATCCACCGGAACCAGCTCGGCCCCTTCGGTGCGGCGAGCAATCTGCACTATTGGCCCGGCTGCTATTAGTGATTCCTTGTTGGCCAGCGCCAGCCGCTTGCCTTCCTCAAGACAGGCCAAGGTGACGGGCAGACCAGCGAATCCGACTACTGCGTTCACGGTTACGTCGGCTCGCCTGGAACACTCGGCCAGGCCGTCGGGGCCTGCTGCAACTTCAATGTCGAGATCTGGCGTAAGCGCCGCAACGGCGTCTTTCAGGTCGGCGAACTTTGACTGATCTCCAATTGCAACCAGTGAAGGCCTCAATGCCTCGACCTGGGCCATCAGACCAGCCACGTCTGAGCCCGCAGCCAGCGAAACGACCCGGTACTGATCGGGGGCGTCAGCAACAGCCTCGAGCGTTTGGGTACCAATCGAACCGGTGCTTCCAACAACGGCGACAGACGTGATCACCCAGTAGACGCTATCGGCACCACCGAAAGCGGAGAGAAAGCCCGGTCCTGCAATCTGAATGGGATCAGAACAGATCCAGCACTCGACCCAGGTAGTAGGCGCCAGGCAGCACAAACAGCAGGCCGTCGAGGCGGTCAAGCACACCACCGTGGCCAGGCAGGATGGAACCCATGTCTTTCACCCCAAGGTCTCGTTTCACCAGGGACTCGGTGAGGTCGCCAATAGGGGCCAAGATTCCACAAACCAAGCCGAAGATCACGGCATTCACCAGGTTGCCAGAGAACACCGATATCTCAAGCACGCCAATAACAAACCCGACAACAACCGCAGCTATCAGGCCAACGATGAAGCCTTCCCAGGTTTTGTTTGGGCTGGCGGGATGGAACGGGTGCACGCCAAGTGAACGGCCCCCGGCGTACGCGCCGGTGTCAGAAGCCACGGTTACAAGCACGGCCGCCAACAAAACAGGGATCTGATCGGCCCTGACCAGGAGGGCGGCGAACGCTGCCATCCCACCAATCCACGTGATCCCAAGCATTGTGAGGCCGATGTTCAGAGCAGGTCTGTGAGTATCGGCTCCAACCAGATACCAAAGAGCGCCGAATACCACGGCCAAGGCCATCACCAGCACAAAGCCGGCCTCGCCTCGGTTGTAGGTTGCCAGGGGAAGGGCGACAGCCGCGGTGATTCCCAGCAGCGTGGCCGGATGGAGGCCCGCCTTCCTCATTGCCTGGAACAACTCAGCAGCTGCAACCGCGGCAGCCACCGCAACCAGAATGAGTGTAGGGACTGCCCCCAGCCAGAACGCCAAAGCGGCCACGCCTGCCAGAGCCAGCCCCAGAAGTACGGCCTGCACCAAATCTCGCTCGCCCGAATCAACCGCGGGCTGTGGCTGCGCGGCCGGAGTACCGGGCCGGGCTGGGCTTTCAGAGTGGCGCTGCGGGGCGCCTGCCGCCGATGGAATCTCGGGTCGCTGATGATCGTCTTGGATCGTTACCCGCTTAGTTCCACTGACGCCTTCCTCGTCGGCAAAAACGGCTTCAAGGTCATCTCCGGCCCATTGGGGCCCTTCGCCGTGCCAACGAGGGCCCGCCACTTCTGACACCGAACCAGACTGATCGTCTCCCGCTATCACCGCAGGCACGATGCCGGTTGCGGGCTCGGTCCAGTGGGGCAGATCTGCTCCGGAATTGGCTGGCGAATCGGGCTCTGGGTCTTTTTCGACCGACACCGATTTGGCCACCGGGCGGTCGCTGTCGTCCAGCGGATCGAAACCAAAGATGGCACTGATGGACTCGTCACCGACAAGCTCGTCATCGGTTTCGTCGAGATCATCAGGAGGCGGAGCCTGCCCGGTTGGGTCGTGATCTGGGGGGACGTGGTCTGCCGGACGGTCATCTGACAGTGCGTGATCGATTGCTGTTTCCTCAGACGGAACCACAGGGATGGGGCCGAAGCGGTTGGGGTCAACCTCGGGCGGAACTTCGAACAGCTCGAAGTCGCCTCCGTCGGAGGTTTCGTATTCTTCGTCTGTTGAGTTGTCCTGTTTGTCGTTGACGTCGTCCGACACTTGTTCCTCTACCAATCTGTGTCCTCTGTCAAGAGTGACCTGAATTTTACTGGCATCTTGTTCAGCGTTGGGGGTTTCTAGACCTCCATTAGTTCAGTTTCCTTTTCTCCGAGTGCCCGATCAACCGCGGCCTCGTTGTCTTGAGTTGCACGATCCAAATCCTTCTCGGCCCGGGCCAGATCGTCTGAAGAGAACTGGCCGTCCTTCTCGGCCGCCTCAAGATCTTTGCGCGCTTCGCGCCTCACGTTGCGGATGGCTATGCGGCCGTCCTCGGCCAGCTTGCGAACCACGCGCACCAACTCCTTGCGCCGCTCCTCTGTAAGAGGCGGAAAATTCAGCCTCAGACAGCGCCCGTCATTCGACGGACTAAGGCCCAGATCTGAAGTGCGGATCCCCCGCTCAACGGCCTCAAGGTTGGATGGATCGTGGGGAGTTATCATCAGCTGGCGAGCCTCGGGAACAGACACGGTTGCCAATTCGACGATGGCCATGTCCACTCCGTACGCCTCAACGACGATGCGCTCCACCAGCTGAGGTGCAGCCCGACCGCTACGGATCGTTGAGAACTCGGACCGACTATGGGCAACCGCCTTACTCATGCGCTCCTCGGCGTCTTCCAACACCATTTGGACGAACTCGTTCATTCGACCAATGTACCGATCGGTTCGCCGCAGAGAAGAGCGCGGAGGTTTCCCGGCTTCATCTCGAACACCACGATGGGCATCTTGTGCTCCATGCAGTGAGTAATTGCAGTGGAATCCATCACCCGAATGCCGCGATTCAGAACGTCCAGATAGTCCAGGCTGTCGATCTTTGTGGCGGTTGGATCCTCCTTTGGGTCAGCGGTGTAGATCCCGTCGACGCCGTTCTTTGCCGCCAGCAGCACATCTGCGTCTATCTCGACAGCTCGGAGGGCCGCCGTTGTGTCGGTTGTGAAGAACGGGTTTCCTGTTCCCGCCGCGAAGATCACAACCCGGCCCTTCTCCATGTGGCGGATGGCGCGGCGGCGGATGTACTCCTCGGCAACCTGGGGCATCCGGATGGCGGACTGAGTGCGGGTTGGAATCCCGTTTTGCTCAAGAACGTCTTGGAGAGCGAGGGCGTTCATTACGGTGGCCAACATCCCCATGTAGTCGGCCTGGGCCCGATCAAGCCCGCCTTCGGCTCCCGAAATTCCCCGCCAAATGTTCCCTCCACCAACCACGACGGCCACCTCTACACCCAAGTTGTCCCTGGCATCTCGGATATCGCCCGAAATAACTTGCAGCACTTCCCCATCGATCCCGAAGTCCTTGTTGCCTGCGAACGCCTCGCCAGACAGCTTGAGGAGGATTCGTCTGTACTTCGTGATGGGTTCCTCTGCCATGTGCTCTCCTATCTAAATGCACCCTGTCGAACTGCATTCAGCAGGCCGGCGGTGCGCCAACGGCCCCGGCGAGACTAGCGCCCCGTAGCCAGGCAAGTCAGGATCGGTCGATGTGAGGAGCTTTTCCGTGGGTCAGCCAACCATGGCGAGGGTGAAGCGGGAGATGGAACCAGAACCAATTCGGTCTGCCACCTTCTCCTTGTCTCCAAAAATGCCTTGTTCCAACAGAACCATTTCGGCGAACCAGGCGTTCAGCCGGCCCTCAACGATTTTGTCCCACGCGGCCTCGGGTTTGCCCTCGCTCTTTGTGATCTCCAGCAGGGCTGCCCTTTCCTGCTCAACCTCATCGGCCGACACCTGATCTCGGCTGAGGTAGGTGGGCTTCGCGAACGCTACGTGCAGGGCGATCTCGTGGAGAGTGTCGGCCTCTACCCCGGAGGCTTCTATCAGCACCCCGGCCCGGCCCGCTCCGTGTAGGTAGGCATCGAGAGCCAAACCTTCAGAAGCCTGATAGCGCTTGGCTGTACCGACCTCGATGTTCTCCTTCAGCGTGAGCTTTAGGGCTTCAAGCTCCTGATCCTTTTCGTCAACCACAGCTTCACCGTTCACCAGTACTTCGTCGGCCAGCATCTGCACGAAGTCCTGAAAGTCACTGGACTTGGCCGAGAAGTCGGTTTCTGACTTGAGGTGAACAAGGGCAACAGCAGCTTGGTTAGTGGCGACTGCCACCAACCCCTCAGTGTTTTCCCTGGAGCTGAGTTTGCTGGCCTTCGCCAGGCCTTTCTCACGCAAGATCTGCACGGCTGCCTCGGCGTGTCCATCAGCGTCGGTGAGGGCGTTCTTGGCGTCCATCATTCCCGCACCCGTTGCCTTGCGCAGCTCTTGAACGTCTTTCGCGCTGAAGTTGGCCACGATCAGGTGTCTCCAGCCGGTGTGGCCTCATCGGCCACTTCTGGGGTTGCGACAGCCTCTGCGGCAACTTCAGCCGCGGCTTCACCCTCTGCGGCAACTTCAACGGCTGAATCGGCGGGAGAAGCCTCACCCTCGACGGCAACTTCTTCTGCCGCTGGCTGGGTGGCAGCAGCTGCTTCAGAAGCGGCCTTGGCCGCGGCAACGCGGGCATCGCGCTCGGCGGCGGCTGTTGCTGCCTGGCGGCGGGCGTCGGCTTGCTGGGCTTCAACCACAGCTTGCTCTTCGGTTGAGCGCTCGGCCGGGGTGTCTGGCACGCCGGTCTTCTGGGCGTGCATCAGCTTTCCCTCAGCCACCGCTTCTGAGATAACCCGCGTAATAAGGCTGGCCGATCGGATTGCATCGTCGTTTCCTGGAATTGGAAACGTGATCAGATCGGGATCACAGTTTGTGTCAACAACAGCAACGATTGGAATGTTCAGCTTCCTGGCCTCAGTGACAGCGATGTGTTCTTTGATCGTGTCCATCACAAACACCGCGGCTGGCTGCTTGCCCATGGTTTTGATGCCGCCGATGTTGCGGTCGAGCTTGTCGAGCTCTCTGGTGTAACGCAGGGCTTCTTTCTTTGGCATCTGATCGAAGTCTCCGGCAGAGCGCATTCGCTCGTACTCGATCAGCTTGCTAACCCGCTTCGAGATGGTTTGGTAGTTGGTGAGCATCCCACCCAGCCATCGTTGGTCTACATAGGGCATGCCAACCGAAAGCGCGTAACGCTTGATTGGTTCCTGGGCCTGTTTCTTTGTTCCAACAAAAAGCACGGTGCCGCCTTCGGCCACCGTGTCTCGAACGAAGATGTACGCGGTCTCGATCCTCTTCAGTGTCTGAAGCAGATCGATGACGTAGACGCCTCCCCGATCACCGTGGATGAACCTCTTCATCTTGGGGTTCCAACGGCGAGTCTGGTGGCCAAAATGCACACCGGCTTCGAGCAATTGCTTAAGGGTGACAACAGCAGTCACGTTATTTCCTCCGGTTGAAGAGCGGCCAATGGCGCACAACGGAAGCGAGGCTGCCGAGGTGACCGTGGAATCCCACGGGCCGTAGTTAAGTTTCGAGCCGGACTATCCGGCAGGCAACAGTGTAGGGGGCCGATCCGCAATCCAGCCCTCCTGTCGTTGGTTCAAAGTATCCAGTTGAGCACACCCGCAACCACCGTGATGGAGTCTTCGGATGCCGAAATGAACCGGCCTCCGGCCACTGAAGCCAGAACCGAGCCGAGGGCAACGCACCGGGGGGCCCGACCGGTTAGGGCAAGAGCGAACTCCCGTTCAACTTCGTCTCGGGCCGGAAGTTCGCTGTGAACTCGGGTTGGGCCAACCACGCTGGTTGGCACCAGCACGTTTACCGCGCCGTCCCAAATGGCTTGTTCGGCTGACACAATCAAGTCTGTGCCCCCAGCCACTGCAACAACCCGCACCCCGTCCGGCGGCGGGCGTGGTGGGGCAAGCTCAAAGCCGCCGGCCTCGGCCAACTCCAGAACCGATTGGGCATCACGTAGGTTGCTGTTGTCGCCCAGTACGTAGTCCAATGCCGTGCCAACGAGTCCGTCGCCTGGTGTGGCTGCCACAGTGGTTGCCAGATCGGCGCCGCCATGGGGTGAGCCGATCGTAATAACTACATCCACCGGCACACCGTTGGGGCTGCGGTCGGCGAGAATTTCGAGAGCTCGCCGCGTTACCACTCCCCCAAGGCTGTGAGCCGCAATGTCAATGGGCTTCCCAGGCCTGGCCTGGGCTACGCCCTCAACCAGGTCGGCCAGCCGAACGGCTGAGACCTCAATGCTCTGATAGGTGTCGTCTGCCTCATAGGACGAGGGAGAAGGCTCGCCGCCTGCCCCTTTGATCTGAGACTCGCCCGATCCGAACGGCCGGGCGATGCAGCCACCCGCATAGCTGAAACCAACCACGTCGGAATCTGCGTAGCCCAACGCCTGGTAGTCCAATCCGCCAATTGAGGCTTCCTCACTGCTTGACCCAAGCCCGCCAACCTGAATCAGGGTGCGCCCCTCGCCAGGCAGAGATCCGTCGAGGGGCGAGATGTTCGCGCTGTCAGCCGTGCAGTCTGTGCGATACCAGGCACGCGTGGCACCGGCCAGCGCGTCGATCTGGGCGCTGAAGCCAAGGTCTCCAACGGCATCGGCAACCGCCTCAAGTGGTTCCGCGTTGGGCAGCTCGCGTGGTAGTTGTTGGGGTAGTTGCGGGCCTTGCCCAGCTACCAGGGCCACCTCAACCTCGGCGCCAAGGAACAGCAGCCGCGGATCAACGTAAACGCCGCCGAGGCGGGCCGTTAGGTGAAAGCCTGCTGCTGCCGTCCCGATTTGTTGACCCTTTGCAACCGTTTGGCCTCTGACAACGGCAGCGGTTCTGAGAAAGGCATACGTGGACTTCAGGCCCTCGCCATGATCTACAACGACGTGGACCGCACCTGCCACCGATCCGGCAAATACCACCCTTCCACCATCAACCGCACGGACGTTCTCGCCGCCGACGGTGCCGTACTCGAGGCCCCGATTTCCGGGGCCGAACCGTGTGGCGGGAGGCCGGAATGGATCAACGACCTCAGCATCAACCGGCTGGCGCCACGCCTCGGCGGCTGCAACCGTCTGGAGTGCCAGCAATGCCGCCAGCACAAGCAATGCCGCAGCCAAGCTCTGCTGTACCCAACGCTGCCATACCGAACGCTGCCGCATTTATTACCTCTCGCCAAGGAACTCCGTTTGGGGGAAGAGGGAAAGCGCAACTCAGGGTTTGGTTTTAGACGGCCTCTCGCTCTGCTGCGCTAAGCCGAGCACGAAGATGAAGGACGGCCTTGGTGTGAATCTGGCACACCCGGCTCTCGGTGACCCCAAGCACTTTGCCGATCTCGGCCAGGGTGAGGTTCTCGTAGTAGTAGAGCGTGAGGACGATCTTTTCTCGTTCACCCATGCGGTTGATGGCCTCGGCCAGCATCTGACGCATCTCAACCCGCTCGTACACGCCGCCCGGGCCGTCTTGTCGGTCTGGGAGGGTGTCGCCGAAGGTGATGTTGTCTCCCCCGTTGTAGGAGAGCATTTCGTCAAGTGCAACAAGACCAAGTGAACTGATCTGATTGTAGATCGTTGCCAGCTGATCTGTTGAAAGGTCAAGCTCCTTTGCGATCTCCTGGTCTGTTGGCGCTCGATGCAACTCGGACTCGAGCTTGCTCATTGCCCGCTCTACCGCTTTTGCCTTGGCTCGCACCGACCGGGGAACCCAGTCGATCGAACGAAGCTCGTCAAGCACGGCTCCCTTGATTCGGGAGATGGCGTAGGTTTCAAACTTGAAACCGCGGCTTGGGTCGAACTTGGTGATCGCATCGATCAGACCGAACATCCCGTAGCTCACGAGGTCTGCCTGATCGACGTTTTGAGGAAGACCTGCTGCGATCCTGCTTGCCACGTACTTCACCAGAGGTGCGTAGTAGACGATCAGCTGATCGCGGTCTTTCTGAGACGGCTCGTCCTTATAGCTGGTCCAGACGTCGTCAAGCTCAGTTGTGTTGTAGATTTCTGCCACTGATCCCGCCAAGGTGTGTGGTTCTCGGAAGTTGGAAGGCTCCGGAACCAGGTATAAACCCCGGTTCCGTCGCTCCCACTCTCCGTCGGAGCTTGACCACACAAAGTGAGCTTTTGGATCTTCTTTTCTGGATGTATCTGGAGCTAGCGCAGGTTCGCCAGCAGTAGGCCACGACATCTCGTCGGGGTCCTCAACCAGCGAGGCAGGGGTTTCAGCCAGCGAGGCTGGGGAATCTCCAAGCGGGTCGATTTCGCCTAAAAGCTCGTCAAGATCGGCGTCGTCTGAGGCCTGGCTGGTGCGGGCCTGGAATCCCAACGCCGCCAGATACTTCGCTTTCGCCGGTGTAACCATCGAAGATGACAGTACCGGGAAATCCGCTGATTTAAGGGGACTCCGATTGATCATCCCGTGACCATTGGGCGCAATCACCTGGGTTTCCACTCAAGTCTCGAGCCAACCTGGGCCAGAACGCCCTGTTCGGTAAGCCTTTGTACTGCGGCAAATATCTCTGACCGGCTGGCAGCCAAAGAAAGCAGTAGGTGGTCCAGATGCACCGGCTCTTGAAGGACCGCCTCAAGAATCTGGCGATCTGGCGCAGGGAAGCTTTCGGGGTTGGGCGGACCAGCAGCAGGCGCGCTTGTGCTTCTCAGCTTCGCTCCGGTTGGCGATGCCGCCTCGGGCCGAGAAAGCAGGGGAAGCCCAAGTTCTACCAGAACGTCGTTTGCATCACGAATCACGAGGCAGCCGTCGGCCAAGAGGGCGTTGGTTCCCGTAGCCGAGCTTGAGGTAACCGAGCCCGGTACGGCGCCAACGGTGATTCCCCTGTTAGCGGCCTCGTCTGCGGTGCTCAACGCTCCACCGCTGGCGTGGCTCTCAACCACAACTACCAGATGTGAAAGCGAGGCGATGAGACGATTACGGGCTGGGAACTTCCATCGTTCTGGACGAACCCCAAGGGGCGATTCGGAGATCAGAAGACCAACCTTGGCCACCTCCTCCCACAGCCCGCTGTTGCTTTTGGGGTAGGGGACGTCGAGGCCGCTGGCTACAACTCCAATTGGTTGGCCTGCCACAGCCAAGGTTCCGCGATGAGCCTCGGCGTCGATTCCTGCCGCCAGCCCACTGACGATTGAGACCTGTTCAGACCCGTCTCGCTTCGCGGCCAGATCGGCCCCAAGCCTGCGGGCTGTCTGCCTGCCAATGCTGGTGCACCTCCTGGTTCCGACAATTCCCACCCGCGTTCCCGCCAGAGCCAGAGCGAGGTTGCCGCTGGCAAAGATCAGCGAGGGCGGATCGGGGTCATCATGAAAGGGCCAGTGGCGATGGCCTCTGAACATCACCTCAACACCCTGGTTCTGGTGATCCTCAAGCCTGCTGTGGCCGTCGATTGCCCGTAGCGCCTTGGCCCAATCCCAGATCATTTCCTGGTTGACACCTCTTGGCGCGGGCCCCACGTCGGGGGGTACCCGCCCAGCGCGAAGGCTCTCAACCGCTGTTGCCGGCGGTTGATGCTCGGTCAACCAGCGCACCCTGGCTGGGCCGATGGTCTTGACGTGGAGTAATGCGATGAGCGCCGCCAGATCGTCTTGTGTCATCGCGCCGCTCCGCCGGCGAAAGATGGCTGGACTCGCACCAGAAGGGCTGCCCTGATGTCGTCGACCGTCGGTTTGCTGTGCCCCTCGAGATCGGCAACTGTGCGGGCCACTCGCTGAATGCGACGCAAGCCGCGCCCTGTTAGCAGGCCGTTCTCGAGCGCCTTCCTGACCAGCTCGAGGGCCTCACCTTCCAACGGCGCCACCTGATCAAGGCGGTCATCTGGCACAGACGCGTTCGAACGAAAGCCTCGCTCGGCCGAGATGGCCCTCACCTTGGCAACTCTGGCCCCCACCACCGCGGTTGACTCCTCAACCGAAGAATCAAGCAGCACCGAGGAATCCGGTGGGGCCACCTCGATCCTCAGATCAAACCGATCCAGAATGGGCCCAGACACCCGTCTCGAATGCCGGGCCCTGGCGCTTGGCGAGCAGCGGCACTGGCCCGAGGCGCCCCCCTCGCCACACGGGCACGGGTTCATGGCGGCTACCAATTGAAAACGGGCAGGCAAGGTTTTGGATCCGTGCGATCGGCTGACCCGAACAACGCCTTGCTCCAGAGGCTGGCGCAAGGCGTCAAGCACCTTCTGAGGGAATTCCCCCAGTTCGTCCAGAAAGAGCACTCCGCCGTGACTGATTGAAATCTCGCCAGGCCGGATCGACCGGGAGCCGCCGCCGATCAGGGCCACTTCGGATGCCCCGTGGTGAGGGGCCCGAAACGGCGGTTGAAGGCTGAGGCCAGCGCCGGGATCCCGCAGCCCGGCCGCCGAGTGAATGCGAGCCACAAGCAGGGCGTCCTCGGCATCCAAGGGTGGCAACAGCGCCGCCATTCGCGTTGCCAGCATCGTTTTCCCCGCGCCTGGCGGGCCAACCATCAAGAGATGGTGACCCCCGGCGGCGGCCAACTCCAGCGCGAAGCGGGCAATCGGTTGCCCACGCACATCGGCCAACTCTGGCACCCTGCCGGTGAACGCGACCGCCTCTGGAGACGGGATCAGCGGCGGCAAAGGCCCCTCGCCTCGCAGTCCGTCCACTAGTTCTTTAAGCGTTGTGACCCCACGCGCCCTGCCTGGCCGAACGATTGCAGCCTCGCTGCCGCCAGCTACCGGCACCAGGATCTGATCGGCAGCCACGGCTCCCGCAAGGCTGACCAAGCCAGGCACTGGACGGATAGCCCCGTCCAGGCCAACCTCGCCGACGGCGCCGAAGCCTTTCACCTGCTCTGGGGTTAGTTGTTTGGAGGCAACCAGCACTCCAATGGCCAAGGGGAGATCCAGAGCCGCCCCATGTTTCTTGATGCCACTGGGGGCCAGGCTGACAACCAGGGGCAGCGTCGCGGGCCATTTGAGCCCAGAGCTGAGAAGGGCAGCACGAATCCTGTCTCTGCTTTCCCGGATAGTGGTGTCTGGCAGTCCGACCAGGCTGAAGCCCGGCGCGCCAACTTTGGTGTTTATCACTTCAACGGTCACAGGACGGCCGTCGATCCCGTCGACAACCGCAGAAGCGATGGCGGCCAGCATCTAAACCCCTCTCGTGTAGAACAGTTGCAGGCCAGCAGGCGGGCAACATGGTGGTTCGTAGAGGGGCGTCGGCCACCGAGACCGCAATTAACAGCGGTTAACTTATGCTATCAGCCTTTATCGCGCTTGGAGCATGTGATTTCAAGCCTGGCCGCTGGAGCGACCGGGCCGAGCAAACGACCCGGGTCGGCTGAAGGTCGTGGGGCGAAAGCCGAATCAAATTACTCGGTAACAGCGAGCACTTCTTGGGTGTAGCGAACGACCGCTTCTATGTCGGCTTCGCTGAGCCTGCCAGCAAATCCGGGCATTGCGTTTCGGCCAGTGGTTACAAGCTCGATCTGGTCTTCGACCAGCGGGTAGCTGACAAGAACCGCTCCCTCGTTGAGCTTGGGGCCCTTGGCACCGCCTCCCGCTACCCCGTGACAGCTAGCGCAACTATTGGCCCATACCGTTCGACCCCGGTCAAGAATGGGATCGGCGCCTTCGGGAACCGGAGGGGCTGTGGCACAGGCGGTTGCCACCATGGCCAAGGCGGCAATGCTTGCAAAGAGGGACTTGGGCATCCAGGCACCGTAGCCAGTTGATTAGCGGCGCCTACCACGATGTGGCGGGCGCCATACTGTGTTGGCCATACTGTGCCGATGGGGTTCAACTGTGGGATTTGATCCGAGACGATCGCATCGTCGCTCAAACTTCGACTACTTCTACGTGGCGGCTCTGTCCCTTATCGCTGTTGGGCTGTTGGCGTGGGCCTTCCTGGGCTGATGGCAGACAGGCGCCCCCAACGAAACTCGTCCGGCAAACGCGAGGCCCAAAAGACCCCTCGGCCTCGCAAGAAGCCCGCCAACCTCAAGAAGGCGTCGAGGAAGAAGGCCCAGGGCAAAAGGGGGCAGGCAGGGTTGGCGGGAAAGAAAGCAGGCGAAATTCAGAGGAACCACTCGGCATCGTTGAAGACGAATCGAGGGGGCCTGGACCTCTCGGCCGATCCTGATGCCAAGGTTCGCTTCGTCCAGCCCTACAACGCAACGAAGGCATACATCTGCCCAGGGTGCAACGGCCAAATTCCTGCGGGCGTTGGTCACATGGTTGCCGTTCCGCCTGCGGCCCCCGAGCTGCGGAGGCACTGGCACCGAGGCTGCTGGAACAATCGCCAGAACCTCAGATAGCCGCTGTTGCCCAAGCTTCAGAAGCGCGACCCGAACTGGCATGGAATAGTGGCGAAAACGCACCTAATCCGAGCCAGTTCCCCATTTACGAAGATTCTGGAGGCCCGCGCCGGGGTCAGAACGCTTCTTCGTACACAACAACATTGCCCCGGGCGTCCACATCAACAATGTCGAACCGAACGCCCTCAAATCGTTGCCGCTGCTCAGACAGCCACTGCCCGGAAAGTCTTCTGATCCGCTGCTGCTTCTTCCAGTTGACTGCCAGTACCCCTTCACCGAATCTGGGGTTCGTGCGGGTCTTGACCTCGGCAAACACTATTTCGGCCGCCGTCTGGCCTGACGGGCGATGGGAGACGACAAGATCCAATTCACCTGCCAGACCGCGCCAGTTGCGGTCCACCACGGTGTAGCCATGTTCGCTATACCAGCTGGCGGCAGCATCCTCGCCGAATTGGCCAAGAGCCTGATTATGTGTGGTCATGATTGCCCGAGAACCCTTGGAAAACAGCGATCTCGGTTCGCTTGGTGCCACGGCGGTGCACGAGTTGCCTGGGGTTGATCGCAACCAGGATTTACTGGCAGCCCTGCGGTTGGTGCGGGCTGCGATTTGGGCCTCGGTTAGAGGTAGCGCTTCTCTTTGATCTTGGCCGCTTTTCCGACACGATCCCGGAGGTAGTAAAGCTTGGCCCGGCGAACGTCACCTCGGGTGACGATCTCGACCTGGTCGATGATGGGGCTGTTTTTGGGGAAGGTGCGTTCGACGCCAACTCCGAAGCTGAGCTTGCGAACCTTGAACGACTCACCGGCGCCTGCGCCCCGCATGGCTATCACGACACCTTGAAAGATCTGAACCCGGTGCCGGTTGCCTTCAACCACCTTGACGTGCACCTTGACGGTGTCGCCTGGTTTGAAGTCTGGAATGTCGTCTCGCAACTGAGACTTTTCGACTAGCTCGGTGAGATTCATCGTGCGTTCCTAACGAACGGGCGCTGGCTGTGGCAGGCAATGTTATTGCCCGGTTGGCCAGCTTCCACTGTTCCCGCTTTGGTCTACAAGTCAGCCACTGAAAGGTCGAACCTCTCCAGCAGCGCCAGCTCGGATTCAGATATCCCTCCCCTGGCCTCAATGAGGTCTGGGCGCATGGCTGCGGTACGAACCAGAGCCTGCGCTTTGCGCCAGTCGGCCACCAACGCATGATTGCCCGAAAGCAACTCGTCAGGTACCGACAAGCCTTTGTAGCTTGCGGGTCGGGTGTAGTGGGGGTATTCCAGAAGCCCGTCGGCGAATGTCTCGTCGGCTGGGGACAACTGGTTGCCGAGCACGCCCGGGATTAGGCGGGCGACCGCCTCGATCACCACCAGGGCAGCCAGTTCGCCGCCTGCCAGCACATAGTCGCCGATCGAAATTTCGTCGTCGACCAGTTCATCCCTCACCCGCTGGTCAAGCCCTTCATAGCGGCCACAGAGCAGCGAAAAGCCGCCTGACTGGGCCAATTCTGCTGCCAACGACTGGCGAAAGGGTTGACCGGTTGGCGAAAGGTAAAACAAAGGCCGGGGAGGTTGAGCAGCGCTGACAGTGTCGAAGACGGGCTCTGGCTTCAGCACCATTCCGGCTCCTCCGCCGAAGGGGGCGTCGTCAACGGTGCGATGAGCGTCGGTTGTGGCGTCTCGCAGATCGTGGGTGCGGATTTCAATAAGCCCAGACCCTGCGGCCCGGCCAAGAATGCCAACGCCCACATATCCATCGATCAGCTGGGGAAAGATGGTGAGCACGTCAATTCGCACGCCAGAAGGCTAGTCACATTGGGGTCTGCTCTCGCAGACCCGCCTCCGGCCATCCAACTCACCACGTTCTCGCTGGTCGCCGACGGCGACCACGCGTGACTGAGCGGGGAGCGGGGGCGAGTTTTGGAGCGCAGCGAAAAAACTTGCGAAGAGACGAGGCCCATAGGCCGAGGAACGGCGGTCGCTCTCGCAGACCCGCGAAAGGTCGAGCCGAGACCTGCGCCCCGACTCGACCCAGTCCCACGTCCGCCCGTGGGTTCGTGGATGGCAAGCTCCCCGCTGGCCATCTCGTCCTCCGAGCCACGAACCCTAGCTTTGTTGGGGAACCATTCGCCGATGGGCACGAGAAAGAGCTGATTTCAGCCAGCTTCGTCGGCTTGGTCATCCAGCAGCCCAACTGGTACTTCCACCAGAATTACCTTTTCGTCATGAGAGGAGTAGAAGGCAAGCGGCACCAACCGGTCTCCTTCAAGCTCAAGCAGATCAGAAGCTGGATTGTCGATCACAGACAGGACGGGCCCGTGGTCAACCCCGTGTTGGTCAACGACTCGTTTCCCGATCAGTTCGTGAACGAACAGAACGTCGTCATCGGCCAGTTGCTCCGCAGACAGGGGTTCGCCGTAGATGCCGTGACCGCGAAGCGATTCGGCGTTGTTTCTGGTTTCCAACCCAACTAAGGAAACCAACCACTTGGACTGATGGGGCTGGGCCGTCCCGACCACGTAAGGCTTGGCTGTCTCGGCCGCCGGGCCCAGAAACAGAACCGACCCAGGGGCAAGCCGCTCTACCGTACGATCTGTGGTGAGGCTAAGAATCAGCTGGCCCTTCAGGCCATGGGCTTTGCCAACTCGGCCCAGCTCCAACAGATCCATCAGCCGACAGACCTACTCGACGAACTCAACCTCGGTGGCAACGCCGTCCTTCACACCTGCCGCGGCAACAACGGTGCGAATGGCCGAGGCCACCCGGCCTCGTCTGCCGATGACGCGGCCCATGTCGTCTTTGTTGACGCTGACATCGAAGCGGACTCGGTCTTCGCCAACCGAGGATGCGCTGATCGAAACCGCGTCCGCCTCGCTGACAACCGACTTGCAAAGATGCAACAGCACGGCTTCGGCCACGGGAGCGAGTTCGTCGCTCACGCTTCGGATCCGGCCGTCTGGGCTTCAAGCTCGGCCTCTGCTGCCAGGGCAGCCTTGGCCGCCTCGGCTTCCAGCTCTTCCTTGGTGGTGCCTGCCTCGAAAGCGGCCCATGCCCCTGAAATCTCGAACAGCTTCTTGGCCCGTTCAGATGGCTGGGCCCCTTCGCGAAGCCAACCAACCGCCTTGGCGTTGTTGATCTTTATCTCAGAAGGCTCGGTGCGGGGGTTGTAGGTGCCGACGATTTCAATGAAGCGCCCATCGCGGGGCGAGCGAGCGTCGGCTGCAACCACGCGATACGTCGGCTGCTTTTTCTTGCCCATGCGCATGAGGCGAAGTCTTACTGCCACTTGGTGTCTCTTTCGTTCTGTCCGGACTGCCGCCTGGATTGCGCAAAAGGCGCACGGCAAGCAGCGGATCAGGGTAGCGGCTCACCCTCAGGAAACTCCGAGCCGTGAGCATCTAAGCGGCACAGCCATCTTTGTGCTGGAGTGGGCGGGTGGACATAGACGACCTAGTACCAGGCTCCCTCCAGGTTGACGCATTCATCGCCGACACCGTAGAGGCCATCAACGGCAAGCTCTATGCCCACGGCGCAGGCTGGAGCATGCTTTCTGCTCCTTCGGTGCCGGTGCGCCATCCCCGCATCGGAATCGGGGCAATCATCAGGGTGCCGTACACCGCTACGAACACCGAACACAAGGTGGAGATCAGGCTGGAAGACGGCAATGGTCAGGCGGTTTCGCTGGCAATGAACCAAGGGAGCGCCGTGCCTGGGTTCCGCACCACAATCAACGTTGGCAGACCGCCTCATCTTCAGCCTGGCGAAGACCAGAATGTGCCGCTTGCGGTGAACATCGACGGCCTGATCTTTCCGAGAGCCGACAGCTACCGGTTCGTACTTTTGATCAACGACGAGGTGGTAAAGTCGCTGCCTTTGAGGGTTTCGGTTCGCCAGCAGCCCTGACCTAGACCAAGCTGCCAGGCTGAATAGTGGGCGGGGCGTTGTTCAGCGTTTCGACCGCGAAGCCTGCCGCGGCCTTGTACTGCTGCATGAATTCTTCGATTTCGGGTTGGGGGATCACATCTTCGATGTCGTCGAAGACTCCGCCGCACCGCTGCTCTACCAAACCAAGAATGGCAACCGGGCCCGCGCCCCGGTTCCGAAGCACCAACGAGTTCACGTCTTCCAGCAGGTGGTTCTGGTAGGCCAGCAACGCTTCTGAACCGACGCCGTGCTCCAGCAGCTTGGCGCCAAGCACTCTGGCATCAACAATTGCCTGGCTGGCTCCGTTTGACCCAACCGGATACATCACATGAGCCGCGTCGCCAAGCAAACCGACGTTGCCGTCCACCCAGTGGTCGACGGGGTCTCGGTCAACCATTGGATACTCAAAGACCACGTCGGCGGCGCGAATCAGGCCGGGCACATCCAGCCAGCCGAAGTCCCAGTCCTCAAACGCAGGCAAGAACTCTTCGGCGTCGACCTTGCGGTTCCAGTCGCTGCGGCCCCATCCCCCGGACGCATCGAAGGTGAGCTCTGCGATCCAGTTCTGGACCTGTTTCCCAGACTCTGGACCGGCCGCGGTGATCGGGTAGTGAACGAACCGCTGGTCAAGGCTGCCGACAAGTGTGAACGATGCCCCGGTTCGGATTGGTTTGCCAAGCGAGGTGCCTCGCCAGAGAACGCTGCCGCCCCAAACTGGCTCACCTTCGGTTGGATACATCTGCGCCCTGGCAGCCGAACGAACCCCATCAGCGGCAATGAGAAGTGAACCTGTTTTGGTAACGGTGCTTCCCAGTCGGCGGTCCAGAGCGATCGTTACACCCCGATCAGTGTTTTCATAACTTGCAAGTGCGTGGCCGGTGACGACAGAGTCTGGGCCTAGGCGGCTGAGCACGGCCTCATAGAGAAGCATCTGGAGGCGGCCTCTATGGACCGAATACTGAGGCCAGCGGTAGCCGGCAAGCGTGCCACGAGGTTCTGACCATATGTCGTTGCCGTTGCGGCCAACCAGCGCCCACTCTTTGGCCTCAACACCAACCGTTGCCAGCTTGTCTCCCAGCCCAAGGTCGGTCAGTTCCCGCACCGCATTTGGCTGGAGGTTGATGCCAACGCCAAGCGGGCGCAGCTCGCGAACCGTTTCATATACAACACATGGCACCCCGATCTGGTGGCATGTGAGCGCCATTGTGAGCCCACCAATCCCTCCACCGGCGATCAGGACCGTCACGGCGGCTACGTCATTTCGTCCAGTTGTTCCGCCAGGGCGTCTAGGTCTGAGCCGTCCATGCGGTCTAGCCCGGGAAGCATCAGCGGCGCCTTCACTTTCTTGGAGCCCTTTTCTGTTACTCGACCCGATGACTTCTTGGCGGTGACCCGGCCGCCTCCGCCGCCCTTCTTTTTGTTCTTCCGATTCTTCTTTGCCTTCTTGGTGCCGAGACCACCCATCCGTTTCATCATCTTCTGCATCTCGGAGAACTGTTGGATCAGCATTGTGACCTGGTTGGCGTTGGTGCCCGATCCCTTAGCGATACGGGTGCGACGCGAGGCATCGATCACTTGCGGTTCGGCTCTTTCGGCCAGGGTCATTGATCGGATCATGGCCTCGACCTGAGCCAACTGACCGTCTTCAACCTCGACGTCTCGCATCTCCTTCGGAAGGCCGGGCAGCATCTTCACCAGGCCACCGAGAGGGCCCATCTTCTTCAACTGCTGTAGCTGATCGAGGAAGTCATCAAGGGTAAAGCGCCCTTCCATTAGGGCTTGGGCGGCTTCTTCGGCCTCGTCCTGATCGAAGGTTTCCTCGGCCTTTTCTATGAGCGTGAGAACGTCGCCCATTCCAAGAATCCGGCTGGCCATCCGGTCTGGGTGGAACAGCTCGAACTCGTCCAGCTTTTCGCCGGTACCCGCGAACGCGATTGGTTTCCCAACCACCTCTTTGACCGAAAGGGCCGCGCCGCCTCGGGCGTCTCCGTCGAGCTTGGTGAGGATCACGCCGTCGAGGCTGAGCTTTTCGTTGAAAGCCTCGGCAACGGTGACGGCATCCTGGCCGGTCATGGCATCTACAACCAGGAAGGTGTAGTCGGGGCTTACGGCGTTGGAGATCTGACGGATCTGTTCCATCAGCTCTTCGTCGATGGCAAGACGGCCCGCGGTATCGACAATTACGACGTCTCGGCCGGTTGCCTTCGCTTCCTCAATGGCAGCAGCAGCAACCTGGACAGGGTCGGTTGCTTCACTGAAAACAGGAACGTCTACCTGGCGGCCAAGGGTGCGCAGCTGCTCAACGGCGGCTGGGCGCTGAAGATCGGCACCAACCAAAAGCGGGTTTCTGCCCTGGCTCTTGAACCACTTTGCCAACTTGCCCGAGGTGGTTGTTTTGCCAGAGCCCTGAAGCCCGGCCATCATCACAACCGTTGGAGGTTTTGAGTTGTAGGTGATCTTGATTGTCTCGCCGCCGAGGCTCTCAGTTAGCTCCTCATTGACGATCTTCACCACCTGTTGGGCGGGGTTCAGGGCCTTGTGGACCTCTTCACCGAGGGCTCGCTCTTTGATGCGATCCCTCAGGCTGCGAACAACCGAGATGTTTACGTCGGCCTCAAGCAGGGCGACACGGATCTCTTTGAGGGCCTCGTCGATATCTGCCTCGGACAGAACGCCCTTGTTGCGCAGCTTTGAAAAGATCCCGTCGAATTTGTCTGTCAGCGACTGGAACATAGGATTGCGAATCCTACTGTTGGGGTCACGAAGCTGGGCAGTTTTGTGAAACTACAATCGGGTGCGGAACCAACAGAGCAGTTTGAGCGTCTATACCTGAAGCCGAGTTACGTTAAGATTCAACAGGGGAGGTAGCAGATGCGCCAGATTGCGGCGATTGCCACGCTGCTGTTTGCGCTGGCCGTTCCGCTGGCCTCCCCCGCTGCCGCCCAAACCGAGATAGAGGTAACCACACCGGCAGACGGCTATTACATCCCGGGCAGCCCAACCCCCATATTTGTGACCCTCCGGGCCGACGGTGCCCGCAGCGGAACGATTCGCATCCTGTTCGAAGGCCAGACGGTGGCCTCGCAGAGCTTCGAATTGCCAGGGGGCAGCACCAAACAATTCGTGATTGTGGCCCCAACGCCTTTCTGGTTCGCCAGCGGTTCGGTTGTGATAGAGGCAAACGACCAGAACCCTGTCACCCGCCGCCTAGACCTGGTTGCCTCCCGCAGCGAAGAACTGGTTGGGGTTCTGCCTGCCCTGGCAACCAATCTCCCAGCTACAGCTGATCTGTCAGTTGACGTCGGCCAGGCCAGGCTGTTCGAGGTTGATCCCGCAACCCTCGATCTGGGCCCAGACCTTCTTGGCACGTTCAACTACTTGGTTGCCACCCCAGGCGATCTGGCCGCCCTCGGCCCCCCTGCGCTTGACACGGTTGACTCTTGGGTGCGCAACGGCGGACGCCTGGTAATAGACGCTCCGGCCGGCACCCAAACCGCTCTGCCAACAGTTGTTGGCCCGGATTCCCTCAACCAACTGGGCCTGGGATCAGTGGCCTTCACCGGCTCGGCCATCGCCTCTTCCGGTTTTGACCGGGTGTTGTCCCCAACGGCCAGTCGCTCGCCCGAAGATGTGCCTTGGGGTGGCTGGTTTGGTGGCGGCATGCCTGCCGCAGTCGTGCTGGCTGCCGACGCTGGGGTAAGGGTGCCCCAGATTGGGTCGCTGGTTGTGTTCCTTCTGGGTTATGTCGTTGTTGCCGGGCCGTTAACGTTTCTGCTGGTGCGCCGCCGCAACCGAGAGCCTCTGCTCTGGGTTCTGGTGCCGCTGCTGGCACTTGTGGCAACAGGCGGCGTGTGGCTCTTTGGAAAACAACTTCGAGACAACGTCACAGCAGCCCACGGCACCCTGGTGGTTGATTTACCCTCGGGCCAGGCCGTTAGCACTCAGGTGCTTGTTTCGTCGCCAAACGGTGGGCGCAGCGGCATCAAGCTTCAGCCAAACTGGAGGCCAGCAACTCCAGGGTTTGACGAGACCTTCAATGAATTTGGATTCGGCGCCCCCACCACGGTTGCAGGCGCCGTTCAAAACGGAAACCAGCTGGAGACCGACCTTTCGCCAGGGGGAATTTCTGTGGTCCGAGCCGAGGCGTCTTTTTCAAGTGAGATCTCCCAGCCTGCGTGGAACCTAGACGTTCGACTGGTTGATAATTCCCTGGTTGGCACAATCACCAACCTCACCAGCTACAAGCTGGAACGGGTGTCTGTAAGCAGTGGCGGCGCATTGCAAAGAATCGGCAGCATTGAGCCCGGGGCCGTTGCCGAGGTAAGCCTGGCCGACCCGGGGCGGCTACCGATTCAAGGTGACCCGCTGCTCGAGAGCTTCTTCAACGAAGACTTCAATCGGCCGAACTCGGTGGTGAACGCAGCCGTTGTTTCGCAATGGATCGCCGACCACCCGTCGGTTAGGGATCCCGGCAATGTGCTCGTTCTTGGCTGGACCAGAGAAGCCCCTGGCCCGCTGGTAACCACCAGCGGCCAAACGGTTGAGGCCGGCCGCACGGGTTTCCTCGCCATTGCGGCCATTGGCAACCAGGAGAGCAAAGTCTCAGCTGCCACCAACCGCAAAGTGGTGCTGCGAGGTTTCGATGGCACCCGGGTAACCGATCAAGGGCGGGGTGGGCGCGGTGAGGAAGAGTTCCCGCTCACGCTGCAAATCCACCCGGGGGCAACTGTTTCGGCCACGGATCGACTGGTGATCGAAGTGCCCCGCTTTGTCAGCGCGCTCGACCTCTGGTCTGGTGAGGAATGGTTGCCTGCGGGGATGGCCGACTTGCCAGACGAGGCGAGCCTGTTTGAGGTGCCTCCCGAAGCCAGGAACGACGGCTTTGTTTACGTGCGGTTCGTGCTTGGCAACGGATGGTGGGGCGCCCGTGACCCGCTGCCGTCACTACGTCTGGCCGGCGCCGAAGAAACCGTCTTGACCCTCCCCCTAACGGTTGACGAGCCAGCTGATGCCTGAGCAGCTTCTCGATGATCAGCCGCAGAACCCACCTGGTCCGCCCCAGCAAGCAGTCGCCGCCCCCGACCTCGTTGTGTCAACCCGAGGCCTGACCAAGCAGTACGGCGGGTTGACCGCCCTTCACGAACTGGACCTTGACGTTCCAAGAGGCTCCATCTTTGGCATCATCGGCCCGAACGGAGCTGGCAAGTCAACCGCTTTCGGAATTCTGGCCACCCTGCTGAAGCCAACCAGCGGGGTGGCAACTGTTTGTGGCCACAACCCAGGCAAACATCCAAAAGAAGTGCGCAAGGCAATGGGCTACATGCCAGACGTGATGGGCGTCTACGAACGGCTCCGAGTAGATGAGTACCTGGAGTTTCATGCCGCGGCCTACAAGGTTCCTCGCCGCGAATGGCCAGACCTGATTGACGGTTTGCTTGAACTGGTTGATCTGGATGTAAAGCGGTCTGCCATGGTTGATGACCTCAGCCGAGGCATGAAGCAGCGCCTGTCGCTGGCCAGGGCAATGGTGCATGACCCCGAGCTGTTGATCCTTGACGAGCCTGCGTCTGGGCTAGACCCGCGGGCTCGCATCGAGTTCCGAGAGCTGCTGCTTCAGCTTCAACAGATGGGGAAAAGCATCCTGATCAGCTCGCACATCCTGGCTGAGCTTCAGCAAATGTGTTCAGACATCGCCGTCATTGAAGCTGGGCGTCTGCTGGCGTCGGGGCCTCCCGCTGCCATTCTTGAACAATTGGGAACCGGTCGCCAGGTTGAGGTGCGCTTCGCCGGGGGCCAGGTGGCCCAGTACCCCGCAGCCGACGAGGCAGAACAGGCAGCGCTGCTGCGACGGCTGGTCTCTGAAGGCAGGGAAGTGGTTGAGTTCAAGCTGATCAAACAGGATCTGGAAGATCTCTTCTTGCAAATCACAAAGGGAATCGTGCAGTGATTGGCCTACAAACCCTGAACCCGGTGCTTGACCGAGAACTGCGCCAACGCAGCCGGTCAAAGCGCTCAACGGTGATGGTAACTCTGTTCCTTTTGATCCTGGTTGGGGTGCTCTATCTTGTTTACAAGGGTGAGGAGGCAACGAGGGACTTCAGGTTCGACCCAGTCTCGGCCCTAACTGCAAATGTTGGCCGCACCATGTTCGAATGGGTTCTGGCCGCCGAGCTTGCTTTTCTGCTGTTCATTGTTCCCGGTATCAGCTCGAACGCGGTTTCTGGCGAACGAGACCGCCAAACCCTTGCCCCGCTTCAGGTAACTTTGATGGGCCCGGCTGGGATCTTCTTCGGCAAGGTACTTTCCTCAAGCGCCTTCATCCTGTTGATGGTTGCCGCCTCGGTGCCTGTGCTGGCTGTGCCGTTTCTGCTGGGCGGCATTTCGCTTGGCAACGTGGTTCTTTCGGTGTTCACCTTGATGGTTCTTGGGGTAACACTGGCGATGATCGGTGTTGCCTGTTCCGCCATTTTCAAACGCACCCAAACCGCAACGCTTGCTGCCTATGGAGCCGCCCTGCTCTTGACAATCGGCACCCTGATTGGGTTCGCTGTTTTAGGAGTGATCGATGCCAGCCGGGGCTCTGACAACGTCAATCCGCCGCTGGTGGCGCTTTATCCCAATCCATTTGTCGCGCTGTCTGCGGCGGCGGGCGAAATCGGCAGCTCTGCTGATGGCCCGTTCACGGTGATCAAGCGAGAGTTCATCCGCAACTCGGCTGGCAACGGCGTTTTCATTGAAGGCGACATGATGTTTGACGAGCGCACCGGGGAGCGGGTGGAAGCCAACGTTGTCGAGCTTCGCTACGTGCCGCTCTGGGCCCGAAGTTTGCTTAGCATCGTTGTTCCTGCGGCGCTGTTGTCGGTGCTG
>QIKW01000155.1 GCA_003231975.1 Acidimicrobiia bacterium | reverse complement strand
CGGATCGGCCGAAGGCCGTGAGGCGATAGCCGAACCAATATGAGAGCGGCGATAGCCGAACCAAACAAAAGAGCCCCAAAGATGAATGCTGAACTGTTCAAGATTAGAAAACACCGTATGCCGTGGATACTGACCGGCTTGGTCACCCTTGCCGGGCTGCTTCCGTCGGGTTACTGGCTTTTCACCCGTTCTGATGTAGTGGAAGCCCTCGCGGTGGCAGATGTATTGCAACTCTCTTGGGCGCTGGTTGCCGCCGTGTTTGGTGGTTGGGTCCTCGGCCATGAATACCGCCAGCACACGTTGCGCCGTTCCATCTCAGTTGATGCTCGACGTGATGTGCTGCTGGTGCGCAAAGCCGTTACCGGTCTGGCAGTGATGTCTGTGATGTTGGCGACTTCGTTCGCGGTGTCGGTTGGCGGTGTCTATCTGGTCGGCGCTCTGAACAACGCAACGACTGTTGGAGACGAGCTCGTGCGAAACCTGGCAGCCACCGGGTTCGTGGCCCTTGCCTCTTACCTCGTTGCCTTCGCGGTGAGCGCAATCACCAGAAGCGACACATACGCCATGCTCACCAGCCTCGGTGTGTTGGTGGTGTTCCAACCGCTGCTGGCCCTCGTGCCAAGAATCGGAAAGTTCATGCCGGGCTCTGTTACGGGCCAAGTAGCCGGCTGGATCAGCTCGGCCGAGGTTGACTTTGGTGGCGTAGGGCTTGACAGCAACATGACAGCAGCCCTGGTGGCCGCCGCCTGGATCGGGGGCACCGCCCTGGTCGGCCGCCAGTTGTTTGTTAGCCGAGACATCTAAGAGCCGCTTCTCGACGCGCAAATTTATTGCGTATGGACTAGCAGAAAACTTGACAACAAAGCACTCAAGTTTGTATAGTGGTGTTACTTGGCTGCTAGAACCGGGTCTGCGGTTACACGAATCGCTCCCAACAGCCCTTCTGAAACACCCCCTTGAAAGAGGTTCAAAACCATGGCTAAAGCCGTAGGTATCGATCTCGGTACCACCAATTCTGTAGTTGCTGTTCTTGAAGCCGGTGAGCCGGTTGTCATCCCGAACTCCGAGGGTGCTCGCACAACCCCTTCGGTTGTGGCCTTCGCCAAAGACGGAGGCGACGTGCTCGTTGGCGAGGTGGCAAAGCGCCAGGCAATTACCAACCCCGATCGCACCATCCGTTCCGTGAAGCGTCACATGGGCACCAACTGGAGCACCGAGGTTGACGGCAAGAAGTACACCGCCCAAGAGATCAGCGCTCGCACTCTGATGAAGCTCAAGCGAGACGCCGAGGCCTATCTGGGAGACACCGTCACCGAGGCCGTTATCACCGTGCCGGCCTACTTCGACGACGCTCAGCGCACAGCAACCAAAGAGGCAGGCACCATCGCCGGCCTCGACGTGCTTCGAATCATCAACGAGCCCACCGCCGCCGCTTTGGCCTACGGGCTGGAAAACGAGGGTGAAGACCAAACGATTCTGGTGTTCGATCTCGGTGGTGGCACCTTCGATGTGTCAATCCTTGAGATCGGCGACGGCGTCTTTGAGGTAAAGAGCACCTCTGGAGACACCAGCCTTGGCGGAGACGACTGGGACGATGCCGTAATCGACTGGCTGGTAAGTCAGTTCAAGAACGCTCACGGAGTAGATCTGGCGGCCGACAAGATGGCTGCCCAGCGTCTCAAGGAAGCGGCTGAAAAAGCAAAGGTAGAGCTCAGTCAAACCCAAACCACCTCCATCAATCTGCCGTTCATCACAGCAACCGCTGACGGCCCGCTCCACCTTGAAGAGACCCTCAGCCGCTCAAAGTTCCAAGAGCTCACTTCAGATTTGCTCGACCGTGTGCGCAAGCCGTTCGAAGCAGCCATCAAAGACGCAGGCATGAAGCAGGCCGATCTAGATCACGTTGTGATGGTTGGTGGGTCCACCAGGATGCCTGCGGTCACCGAACTGGTCGAGAGCCTCACCGGCAAAGAAGCGAACAAAACAGTGAACCCGGATGAGGTTGTTGCCGTTGGCGCCGCCGTGCAGGCCGGTGTGCTGAAGGGCGATGTCAAAGACATCCTCCTCCTCGACGTCACGCCGCTGAGCCTCGGAATCGAAACCAAAGGCTCTGTGATGCACAAGCTCATTGAGCGCAACACCACCATCCCAACCCGCCGCACCGAGACGTTCACAACCGCCGACGACAGCCAGCCGTCGGTTGAGATCCACGTGCTTCAGGGTGAGCGCGAGATGGCCGTATACAACAAGACTCTTGGCAAGTTCCAGCTGGTAGATCTGCCGCCGGCTCCCCGTGGGATCCCTCAGATCGAGGTCACGTTTGATATCGACGCAAACGGCATCGTGCATGTCAGCGCCAAGGATCGGGCCACAAGCAAAGAGCAGTCCATCACCATCACCGGCCAGTCAACTCTCTCAAAGGACGACATCGACCAGATGGTGAAAGACGCCGAGGCTCACGCCGAGGAAGACGCTCAGCGGCGCGAAGAGGCCGAGCTTCGAAACACCGCAGACAGCCTCGTCTACCAGGCCGAGAAGATGCTGCGAGACAACGCAGACTCCTTGGGCGACGACGACAAGGCCACAATTGAAGAGCCACTGGCCGAGCTGAAAACGGCAATCGCAGGCGAAGATCACGAGGCAATCAAGGACACCACCGACAAGGTGATGGCCGTGATGCAAACAGTGGGCGCCAAAATGTACGAAGCCGCTGCCGCCGATGCCGAAAACGACACCGCTGCACCCGATGCTCCAGACGACGATGAAGTTGTTGACGCCGAGATCGTCGAAGAAGACGAAGATGACGCCGAGGCAACGGGCTGATGTCAGGACTTGGCGAAGACGCCAAGGCGTCAAGTACCCAATCCGATGGGCTGCCTGCCCCGGAAGCGGATCCGTCCGAAGGGGCCGGGCCACAGCAAGGTGTGTCTGCCCCGAATCGGTCCGGGGCGGGTGCTCCGGACGCCAGCGAGTTGTTGGTCGACGAGCCCGCAGGCGATACCGAAGAAGTGAGTCCCGAAGAAGTGAGCCTCGAAGAATTGAATGTTGAGGCTCTTGTGTTGGACCTCGAGCGGGTAAGCGCTGAACGAGACGACTACCTGGACGGCCTTCGTCGGCTTCAAGCCGAGTTTGAGAACTACCGCAAGGCAGTTGCCAAACGCGAGACCGATTCGCGAGAAAGGGCCAACGACAGGATTGTGGTTGAGCTCTTGTCCGTGTTGGATGCCTGTGACGGGGCAACCATGAATGGCTCGCAAGACGTTGCTCCGATCAGAACATCCCTGCTTGAAGTGTTGACCAAGCAAGGCCTTGAACGGCTGGAGCCGGACGGCCACGCCTTCGACCCCGAACTTCACGATGCTGTTATGCACGAACCCTCAGACGAGGTATCAGCACCAACCGTGGCAGAGGTGCTGCGTGTTGGCTACCGCTGGAAGGGGCGGGTGCTCCGTCCAGCAATGGTAAAGACGGTCGGATGACCAGCAATGAGCCCTGGTGGATCCAGGAGGTGAAATATGTCGCAACATGAATGGCTGGAAAAGGACTTCTACAAGGTTCTCGGTGTCTCGAAAGACGCCAAGGAAAAAGAGGTAACAAAGTCGTACCGCAAGCTGGCCAGGAAGTACCACCCCGATGCCAACTCCGGAGACGAAAAGGCCGAGGAACGTTTCAAGGAGATTTCTGCTGCATACGACGTAATCGGAGACGAAAAGAAGCGCTCTGAATACGACGAGATGAGGCGCCTGGGGCCACTTGGAGGGTTTAGGCAAGGGCCGCCAGGAGGCGGCCAAGGCGGGTCAACCGGTGGCTTCAACTTTGACGGGGTAGACCTTAGCGATCTGCTCGGCGGCGTATTTGGTGGCCGTGGCCGAGGCGCTGGGCCCCAACAGGCCGGGCCCGAAAAGGGAGCCGACCTGGAAACCAACCTCCACCTCAGCTTCGACGAAGCCGTCGCTGGGGTAACCACCTCGGTGCACCTCATATCCGATGCGGCCTGCTCCACCTGCAAGGGCTCGGGAGCCAAGCCGGGCACTCGTCCCGAGATCTGTTCACGCTGCGGCGGCCGTGGCGTGCTTGACGACAACCAGGGCATGTTTTCTTTCAGTCAGCCATGCCCTCAGTGTCGAGGCCGGGGCCGAGTGGTCACCGACCCCTGCACAACTTGCAGCGGCACAGGGATGGAGCGCCGTCCCCGCCAGGTCAAGATACGGGTCCCTGCCGGGATCAAGAACGGCCAACGAATCAAGCTCAAGGGACGGGGAGGGCCGGGCCGAAACGGTGGCCAACATGGCGATCTGTACGTGAAGGTAGACGTTGCATCCCACGAGCTGTTTGGCCGCAAAGGGGCGCACCTCACTGTGGAGGTGCCACTTACCTACCCTGAAGCTGCCCTTGGCACCAAGCTCACCGTTCCAACCATGAACGGCGGCACCGTTAAGTTGAAGATCCCCGCCGGTACGGCATCGGGCAAGACCTTCAGAGTCAAGGGAAAGGGCGTTGCCTCCGGCTCAAAAACCGGAGATCTGCTGGTAACGGTGAATGTCAACGTGCCTGCCTCGCTCAGTGCCGAGGAAAAGGCAGCAATCGAGGCCCTGGCCCAGATTTCGTCTAGTCCCGGCCGTGAGCGCTTGGTCGACTTTGCCGCAAAGGGTGACACGTCGTGAAACGCGAGGCACACCGAGCGGTATATGTGATCTCGGTTGCGGCCGAGCTAGCAGGTGTGCATCCCCAAACTCTGCGCATCTATGAAAGGAAAGGGCTGCTTTCCCCCGCCCGCACCGACGGAGGCAGCCGCCGCTACTCCGACGCCGACATCGACATGCTGCGAAAGGTCAACCAGCTCACCACCGGCGGCCTCAATTTGGCAGGCGTAAAACGAGTGCTAGAGCTGGAGGCAGAGCTGGCCCACACCAAGGCCTTGATCGCAGAACTTCAAGAGTCACAGCGCAACGCTCTTGAACAAGCCAGGCGAGAACATCGCCGAGATCTGGTGCCGGTCAGCCAGGCAGTAACCGTTTACCGACGGCCCCGCAAGCCCTGAAGGTAGCCCGCCCCCCGTTCCGCCCACTCATCAAAATCAATCAACTACACCAAGCACCTTGGCCCGAAAGGGCTCCCAAGAGGAGACTCAAATGAATCTCGATCCGAATCGTTGGACAGTCAAAACCCAAGAAGCAATAAACGCAGCCATCGAACGGGCGAAGACCGACTCGAACCCCGAGGTCACCCCCGATCACATCCTGGTTGCCCTCCTCGGCCAGGCCGAGGGTGTAGTTCTCCCCATCCTGAACAAACTTGGCAAACAGCCTGCGGCAATGCGGGCCGAGAGCGAAACGGCGCTCGCCGCCCTGCCAAAGGCGTACGGCTCCGAGACGCGCTTTGCCAAAACAACCACACGGGTGATGGCAGACGCAGATTCGGTGCGTGACGACCTGGGCGACGACTACCTCAGCACCGAGCATCTGCTGTTGGCGCTGGCCAACCCAGATCCGGCAGGCCCTACTGCCAAGCGGATTGGCCTTAGTCGAGACGAACTGCTTGGCGCGCTGCAAACCGTTCGTGGCTCTCATCGTGTTACCGACCAGAACCCCGAAGACAAGTTCCAGGCCCTCGAGCGATACGGTCGAGATCTTACAGCCGATGCCCGGGCCGACCGGCTTGATCCGGTAATTGGCAGAGACAAAGAAATTCGCAGGGTGATTCAGGTGCTCAGCAGGCGCACCAAGAACAACCCGGTGCTAATCGGCGAGCCCGGCGTTGGCAAAACTGCCATCGTCGAGGGCTTGGCCCAACGAATCATCGAGGGCGACGTTCCCGAATCTTTGCGCAACCGCCGGGTGATCTCCCTAGACATCTCGGCCATGCTTGCCGGAGCCAAGTTCAGGGGCGAGTTTGAAGAGCGGCTCAAAGCGGTTCTGAAAGAAATCACAGACTCCGACGGCGAGATAATCACGTTCATCGACGAGGTGCACACCGTTGTTGGCACCGGCGCCGGCGGTGACTCAGCAATGGATGCGAGCAACATGCTGAAGCCAATGTTGGCCAGAGGCGAGCTGCGGATGGTTGGAGCAACCACCCTTGACGAGTTCCGCAAGTACATCGAGAAAGATGCAGCCTTGGAACGGCGTTTCCAGCAGGTGTTTGTTGGCGAGCCCTCGGTTGAAGACTCAATAGCCATACTGCGTGGCCTCAAGGAGCGCT
Source organism: Acidimicrobiia bacterium (assembly GCA_003231975.1). Lineage (GTDB taxonomy): Bacteria > Actinomycetota > Acidimicrobiia > Acidimicrobiales > SZUA-35 > SZUA-35. Next base: position 27,009 of record QIKW01000155.1, on the reverse strand, counting down.
ATGAGGTCCACCACGGCGTGCGCATCCAAGACGCCGCGTTGGTTGCTGCCGCCACGCTGTCTGATCGCTACTTGACCGGCCGTTTCCTGCCAGACAAAGCGATTGACTTGGTAGACGAGGCCGCCTCGAAGTTGCGTATTGAGATTGACTCTCTCCCAACCGAGATTGACGTAGTTGAGCGCCGGATCCGCCAGGTTGAGATGGAGCTGGTGGCCCTTGGCAAAGAGACCGACTCGGCATCGAAGCAGCGCGAGAGTGAGCTGGAAGCAGAGCTGGCCGACATGGGCGAGCAGAGCCAGGCAATGAAGGCTCACTGGCAGAATGAAAAGGACGCCATCGGGCGTATCCAGACGCTCAAGGAAGAGCATGAACTGTTGCGCCGAGAGTTGGATCGAGAGGCCGACCTGGAAAAAGCGGCCGAGATCCGTTTCGGGCGGTTGCCAGAAGTTGAGCAGGAAATCTCAGCGGCAACCGGCGCCCTTGCGCTGCTTCAGGCCGAGCAAACAATGCTGAAAGAAGAAGTTGACGAAGAAGATGTGGCCGAAGTGGTTGCTGGCTGGACGGGTGTTCCCGTTAGTCGCCTGATGGAGGCTGAGAGCAGGAAACTCCTCCGCCTCGAAGCGGAACTGCACAAAAGAGTGATCGGCCAGGACGAAGCTGTTGGCGCGGTCAGCGCTGCCATTCGGCGCAGTCGGGCCGGGCTCTCCGACCCCCATCGACCCATCGGAAGCTTCTTGTTCCTAGGCCCCACCGGAGTTGGAAAAACCGAACTGGCAAGGGCTCTTGCCGATTTTCTGTTTGACGATGAGCGGGCTATCACCCGAATCGACATGAGCGAATACATGGAGAAACACAGCGTCAGCCGACTGATTGGCGCCCCTCCCGGCTACGTGGGTTATGACCAGGGCGGCCAACTCACCGAGGCCGTTCGGCGTAGGCCATACGCGGTTGTGCTGCTTGATGAGGTGGAGAAAGCCCACGCCGACGTATTCAACGTGCTGCTTCAGCTGCTTGACGACGGACGCCTTACCGACGGCCAAGGTCGAACCGTTGACTTCAGCAACGTTGTGCTGATTATGACCTCAAACCTCCAAGGCGATCCCAAAGACTTCTTCCGGCCCGAGTTCATCAACCGAGTCGACGACATTGTGCGCTTCACCCAGCTTACCGAGGAGCACCTCACCGACATCGTCGACATTCAGTTGGGGATTGTCGCTGCTCGCTTGACGGGCAAACGGCTGAGCCTGGAGGTAAGCAGCGAAGCGAAAGCGAAGTTGGCCAAGCTTGGTTATGACCCGGCATTCGGTGCCCGCCCACTGAAGCGGGTGATCCAACGCGAGATCGTTGATCGTGTTGCCAACGTGATTCTGGAGGGCGACGCACCGGAAGGATCCAAGATTTCGGTTGACCTCGAAGGCGAAGAACTTTCGGTGGCTGTTTCCCCAGGGGGCTGAGCCTTAGGCGACGCCTAAATCGGTCCTGCCTACCGAGCAGACGTTTGGCCTGCTTGGTTCAGCCTGGCGGTTAACCAGGCCAGTTCGGTGTCGTTGTTGCACACTTCCAGAGCTTGACGGTAGGCAACCTTTGCCTCTTCAATCCGGCCCAGTCTTCTGAGAAGCTCCGCCCGGGCCGAATGGAAGTAGTGATAGTGATCCAGGTGGCCTTCGGTGGCCATTTCATCCAGCAGAGAAAGGCCATCAGCCGCGCCATCTCTTTCGGCAACGGCCGCGGCCCGGTTTAGCTGCACCACCGGCCCACCTCCGGCTGCCAGCATCCGGTCATAAACCGCAACGATTGCCGCCCAGTCGGTCTGGCCAAATCCCTCGGCTGTTGCGTGGATAGCGGCCACTGTGGCCTGAAGACGGTAAGGCCCAGCCCGGTGCTGGGTGCCAGCGGCAACCAGGTGGGCCAGGCCCCTTCGGATTTTGTCTTGATTCCACAAACCTCGATTCTGGTCGGCCAGAAGAACCGGAGTGCCGTCGGGGGTGGTGCGCGCCGCTCGTCGGGCGTCACTCAGAAGGCACAGTGCGGCCAGGCCCCGCACTTCAGCCTCGCCAGGGGCCAACCGGGCCAGAGTTTCTGCCAGCCAGATGGCCTCGTCGCACAGGCTGCCTCGTAGGAGGGAGGCTCCCTTTGTGCTGGTGTGGCCTTCGGTGAAGATGGCATAGACCACCCCGCAAACGGCGTCGAGGCGTTCATTCAGGTTGGCCTTGTCCGGCAGTGCAAACGGAATGGCTGCGGCCTTGATCTTTCGCTTGGCCCGCACCAGACGTTTGGCCATTGTGGCTTCGGGCACCAGGAAAGCGTTTGCAATCTGGGCCGTAGACAGCCCACCAACAGACCGAAGGGTCAGTGCCACCTGGGCCTCAACCGCCAGCGCCGGATGGCAGCAGCCGAACAGCAGGGCTAGTTGGTCATCAACCAACACCTGCGGAGCCGGTTGCCTGCCAGCGGCCTCGGCCAGGATCGGCAGACGATCGTCGAACCGTTTGGCTCTTCTGATCCGATCGATCGCTTTTCGGCGCGCCGTGGTTAAGAGCCAGGCACCAGGGCTGTCCGGGACACCGTCTTTGCGCCATCTGGTTGACGCCTCGACGAACGCTTCTTGGGCCACATCCTCAGCCAGTTCCAAGTCTCGAAGCTCGCGAACCAGGGTTGCCAAGAGCCGAGACCACTCGGAACGAAACGCCGCGTCGATCGCCGAAACGGCGGTGGCTTGGGTCACAAGACGGTCTCGGTCTGAATGGCTCGTTAGGCGCCCGAGTAGTCCATGATCGGGCGAATCTCAACCGAACCCCGGCTAACATTCGGGATTTTCTCGGCCCACTTGATGGCCTGATCCAAGTCCTCAACGTCAATGAAGTAGAAGCCACCAAGAGCTTCCTTCGTTTCGGCGAATGGCCCGTCGGCGGTGATGGTCTTGCCCTCCCTGAGGCGCACCGTCGTTGCTGTGTCGGTTGGCTGGAGTCCTTCGCCGCCAAGCATGCAACCGCTGGCCCCCAGCTCTTCGGAGTAGGCAAACCACTTGGACATTTCAGCCTGCGGATCAGCCGAGACCACCCCGGCTTCAACTGCGGGATCAGAGTAGAGGAGGAGAAGATATTTCATGTTGGGGTTCCTTCGGCTTGTTCCGGGGCTCTCCCGGTTGCGATAGTGACGAACACGACTGGCTTTTGTGGACACCTTCGCCAAAATTGTGCTTTGCGAGGCTGCCTTCGGCTATGGATCGTAGGCCGGGCGGCACGGCAGGCGAAAGGCCGACCCGGCTGGCGGGTATCGTGGCCAACCGTGCCTGGAACAGTTGTGGTCGGAACGCAATGGGGAGACGAGGGCAAGGGAAAGTTCACCGACCTCTTGTCTAAGGAAGCTTCCATGGTTGTGCGCTACCAGGGAGGCCACAACGCGGGCCACACAATCGTGGTGGATGGCGAGAAGTTCGCAATCCAACTGGTTCCAAGCGGGGTGCTGTATGACCACATCACACCGGTTATCGGCAATGGAGTGGTTGTTGACCCGTTTGTTCTCCTGCGTGAGATCGACATGCTCACCCGGCGAGGCATCGACTGCACACGGCTGAAACTTTCCGGCAACGCCCACCTGATCCTGTCGTACCACCAAGAACTCGACGCCCTACACGAACGCCATCTCGGCAAGGCGAAGCTTGGAACCACCAAGCGGGGGATAGGCCCCGCCTACGCCGACAAGTCAATGCGGGTTGGCATCAGGGTGCAGGACCTGCTGGACGAGAACATCTTCCGTGAGAAGCTCCACGCAAGTTTGGCTCACACCAACAAAGTGTTGACGAAGGTCTTCAATCGGCTGCCGGTTGACCCCGACCAGTTGGCAGACAAGGTTCTCACCGAATGCCTAAGCCAGCTAAGGCCCTACATTGCCGACTCGGTAAACCTGATCCATGACGCGCTTGATGCTGGCCAACACGTTCTGTTCGAGGGGGCCCAGGCCACCTTCTTGGACCTGGATCACGGTACGTATCCCTTTGTCACGTCCAGCAATCCGATTGCCGGCGGCGCTTGTGCGGGCGCTGGCATTGGTCCGAAAGACATCAACCGAGTTGTTGGCATTGCGAAGGCCTACGTCACCCGAGTTGGCTCGGGTCCGTTCCCAACCGAACTGTTCGATCAAGACGGAGACCGCATTGTTGACATCGGTCGAGAGTACGGAACCAATACCGGCAGGCGCCGCCGCCCAGGTTGGTTTGATGCGGTGATGCTTCGTCACGCAGGCCGTGTCAATGGGCTGACCGAGTTGGCAATCACCAAGCTGGACGTCTTCGACACCTTTGACACCGTGAAACTCTGTGTTGGCTATGAGATCGACGGCCAGCGGGTTGACAGGCTGCCCTACCACCAGTCTGAACTGCATAGGGCCAGGCCGGTATATGAAGAGTTTCCCGGTTGGAACACCGATTTGACCGCGGTGACCGAGAAAGCCCAGCTGCATCCCAATGCGGCCTCGTTCCTCAACGCCATCGAAGAACGGGTTCAGGTTCCAGTGACACTGGCCTCAACAGGCCCAGGCCGGGACCAGTTCCTTCACTGGACCCAAACCTGAATTATTCTTGGCGCCGCTTCGGCAGGGGGGTAGCTTCCCGTTCCGTTTGAGGGGCCATACCCCGAAGGATGGGTGGGATCCAGTTTCCGGTGGCGTCGGTGTCTGCCTTCTGCGCCGAAGGCTGGTTGGTTGGTGCGGCAGGCTGGGCAGCCGGGGGTGGAGCCACTGGTGCGACTTCGGTAGGTGCGACTTGGACAGGTGCGACTTCGGTAGGTGTGATTTGGACAGCTGCTACGGGGGCGGCGGGAGCGACTGGGACGGCCGGTGCCGGAGCGCTCGACGTTTGGTTTAGCCGGGTGCCCTTGGGAGGTGGCGCCGGTGGGGTCCACACCGGTGTTGGTTGCGAGGGCTGAGAGCCGTTGGTGGCGGCTTGGTGTGTGCTTGGGGCCGCAGTCTCTCTCGCTTCCTCGTCGGCAGAACGGTTGAACGAAACCGCTTCGGCCTGCGAGACTGGCGGCTGGGGCTGGGGCTGGGGCTGCGGCGGCGGTTGAGGAGCAACGGGCGAAGGGACAGCGGTCTGCTTCGCTTCCCCGGCGCTGAACGGGTCGATCTCGAGATCTATGCCAGGGGCCTTGCTGCCGGCGGGCGCAGTCGGGCTGGGGTATTGGCTGTTGGCGAGCGGGGCTGGCCCAGTGTTCGCAAACGCAGGATGATCCAACCCAGGTTGAGTTTGAACCTCCAACCCAGGTTGAGTTTGAACCTCGGCGGCCGGTTCTGATTTCGAGGCCTTCAATTTCTCAAGCAGCTCGGTTGCGCTCTCGCGGGCCGTTGCGGATGGGATGCTTGGCGCGGCTGGCTGCGGTGCTGGTATCTCTGCGGGGTCCTGGGTCGGCGGCGAATCGGGCAGAGTCTGTTCGAGTGCTTGGCTGTCTGGCTCTCCGGCGGGAGAGTCAGCCAACTGGTCCTCAAGACCCGCAAATTCTTCGGGTGCACCGAATCTTGTCGCCAGTGATATGCCACCGAGCAACCCGGTTGCAACATCCTCAGAGACCTCGGTGTTGGTTACTGCTGCGCCATTCGACGCTGCGCCATTCATCGCGCCACGCGCAGATGCTGTGGTTTCGACCAACTCGAAAAACTGCATAGCAGGCTCGTCGGGAGGAGCCGCCTCAAGGGCCTCCTGCAAGTCCTTTCGCCTCTTCTTCCATTCCCGCTTTGACAGGGTAGAGCCAGTGCCCGACCCTCTCAGCCCACTGTTGGCCAGGGCGCATTCCTTGCAAACCGGCGGCTTCTTCCTACCCCGCGGGAAAACAAGACAACTCCCGCAAAACGAGTCGCCGCACGCTTCGCAGATATCCTCCGCTCTGTCGAGCGGGTCTGTTTTGCAGCGACCGTTCACTTGCACATCTCCCTGTTCTGTATTCGTGGCCAACGCCAACCTCTCAGTTAGTCGACTAAGAAGGCAGCGGTCTTGAGGCTTTGGGTCCAACACCCTCATAGGTCATCTGGTCCTTAAGCGTTTCTGGAGCTTTCAAATGCCAATCTTGAACGTCCTGGCCGACCGCTATGCCAGCCCGCATATGGCCGGCTTGTTCGACCCGGTCAATCGCGTTGTGGCCGAGCGTCGCTTCTGGCTCACAGTGCTCGAAGCGCAGATCGATCTCGGTCTAGAGGTTGACCGTGCTGTGCTTGACGATTACGAGAAGGTGCTCCACACGGTTGACCTCGAGTCGATCCGACAGCGCGAAGCCGTGACCCTCCACGACGTCAAGTCTCGCCTCGAAGAATTCTGCGCCCTGGCTGGCCACGAACATGTTCACAAGGGGTTGACGTCGCGAGATGTAACCGAGAACGTCGAACAGATCCTGATGTATGAGGCCCTTGGCCTTGTTGAAGACAGAGTTGTTGGCCTTGCCAGTCAGCTGGCTGAGCTGGCAGTTGCGCATTCTGGAACGGTGATGGTTGGGCGCACGCACAACGTGGCGGCGCAGCCAACAACGCTTGGCAAACGCTTTGCCCAATTTGGCGAAGAGTTGCTTGCGGGGCTGGATCATCTTGGTTCGGTTAGGGAACGTTTTGCGCTGAGGGGCATCAAGGGCCCAGTTGGGTCTCAGCAGGATCAGCAAGATCTATTGGGGGCCGAGGCGGCGGCAAAGTTGGAACAGCTGATAGCCGAGAGGCTTGGCATGGCAAACGTGCTAAACGCTGTTGGTCAGGTCTACCCGCGGTCTCGCGACCTTGAAGTAGTGGCAGCGCTAGCGCAGTTGGCTGCGGCCCCCGCGAACTTGGCGCTCTTGATCCGGCTGATGGCTGGACATGATCTGGCAACGGAAGGATTCCAACCGGGCCAAGTTGGCTCTTCGGCGATGCCGCACAAGATGAATACGCGCTCGTGTGAGCGCATAGGCGGCCTGGCCGTGGTGCTAAAGGGCCACCTGGCAATGATCTCGGCGATCTCTGGTGATCAGTGGAACGAGGGCGACGTTTCGTGCTCGGTTGTGCGAAGGGTGGCAATACCGGATTCCTTCTTTGCCATCGACGGGATCCTCGAAACCACATTCTCTGTTCTTGGCGGGTTTGGCATCTTCCCCGAGGTCATCAAGGCAGAGCTCCAGCGCTACCTCCCGTTCTTGGCAACAACAAAGCTTTTGATGCACGCGGTCAAACAAGGAGTTGGCCGTGAAGTTGCGCACGAGGTTGTGCTGGAACACGCAGTTGCTGCCGCCCTCGGCATGAGGAAAGGAGCGGCCGATGGTCGCCTGCTGCTTTCCAGCCTGGGGGCCGACCCCCGCTTCCCCGGGTCAGAGCCCGAGTTGTCGGCGATGATTGCTGACCCGTCCGACTTGCTCGGAATGGTTGGTAGCCAGGTGACGGAGTTCGTCGGTCGAGTGGAACGGCTGGAGAAAGAACGCCCCGAAGCTGCGGCCTACCGGGGAGGCGCCATTCTCTAGGCGGTGCCCGTTCCGGTTTGATGGCAGACCTGGGTAGCTGTACCAAAGCGGCACAGCTACCCAGAGAGTGCTTGATCGGCCCTTGCCGTTGACTGGCAACTGCCGTTTGGGTGTGGTCGGGACCGGCGTCGATCCGGTGACCTACCGCTTTTCAGGCGGCCGCTCTGCCGACTGAGCTACCCGACCCCGGGGCCCTTAAGGCCTCGGAAGAAGACCACGAGAGTCTTCCGCGGTCCCGACGAGATTTGAACTCGCGACCTCCGCCTTGACAGGGCGGCGTGCACTCCAGACTGCACTACGGGACCTTTGCCACTGTTGGCCGAGCGAACCCGGCTTTCCAGAGACTGGTGACTATAGGGCATGGAAAGTTGTTCCAGCCGATTAGTTTTTGCACCCCCAACGGGATTCGAACCCGTGTTCCTGCCGTGAAAGGGCAGTGTCCTAGGCCACTGAACGATGGGGGCGAGGTGATTGTTAGATGTTTCACCCGAATTGGGTCGACACAATGTAACACCAAGCCGGTACTAGTAAGTTCGAATATCCATCCACCCGTTACCGTCGCGTCCGTGAGATCGTCCATCAGATACCGCCAGGCACAGCTGGCATCAATGAGTAGCTGCCTGTCCCGACTGGCGGTATCTGGCGTTGCCGGCTACCTGGCAGGCTCCATTCCAAGTGCAGACATCGTGTCTCGCTTCGTTGGCGGCCCCAACCTCCGAAGTAGCGGCACCGGCAATCCGGGTGCGGCAAATGCAGCCGGGGTGCTTGGCGCAGGCGCTGGCTTGGCCATCTTGGGAGCTGATATCACGAAGGGGGCAATTGCTGGCCGGCTGGGTCTGCGACTTGGTGGTGGTGCTGGGTCCCAAGCCGGCGCAGTGATGGCAGTTGTTGGTCATTGTTACCCGGTCTGGAACGGTTTTAAGGGAGGCAAAGGCGTTGCCACAAGCGTTGGCCAGGTATTGGCAACCTTCCCCGCCTACTTCCCTGTAGACGTTGCGGTCGCCGTCGGCACCGCCGCGGTGCCGCGTTGGAAGCAGCGAGCGTTTGCGGCAACGACGGTTTCATCGGCCGCCTGGATAGCGGGCGCTGCGCTCTGGTGGCGCCGCTCCCTGCCCAATCTGTGGGGGCCCGCGCCTGGGCTGTCACTTCCCGTTGGCGCCACCTTGTCAAGCGCGGTGATCTTCTCAAGATTCATGGCCGCCCGACCGCCGACAGCACCCAACCCGACGAACCACGACCCCCGGGAAGCCGGGAGGCAATAGACCGGTTCCAAGCATTGTGAAACCGAATCAAGCGGTCGCCATTGTCACCGACTCCTCAGCTCAGCTGCCCCCTGGCCTCGTCGAACAGTGCCAGGCCATTGTTGTGCCGGTAACCGTCACGATCGACGGGGCCGACTACCTTGAAGGGGTAGAACTCACCGCCCAAGACTTCTACCGGCGAGTTGAGCAAGCCGCCTCCAGCATTGAGCTTGGCACCACGCTGCCACCACCGGCCCGTTTCGCCGAAGCCTTCGAGTTGGCCGCGGCCAACGGCGCGGACCACGCATTGGCCATTCTGGTTGGGTCGGTTTACTCGGGCACCGTGAACAGCGCCGAGCTTGCGGCAGCCGAGGCCCCCCTTGATGTTCGCATCGTCGACACCGGCACTGCGTCGTTCGGAATCTCCGGCTGCGTGCTGGCAGCATCTGATGTTCTTCGGCGCGGCGGTTCCCTGGAGCAGGCCGTAGCGGCATCAGAGCTTCGGTCAGCTGAGATACAGAGCGTCTTCATTCTCCAAGCCGCCGAGATGGCTGCCAGGTCGGGCCGGTTCGGCTCGGTCAAGGACGAGATCGACCAGGCAGGAGACGACATTGCAGTTCTGCACACCGCCCAAGGCGAGATGGACGTTGTTGGCATGGTTCGTTCCGTCGACCAGGCCGTTAGCGCTATGGTTGCCCAAGTGACCTCCAGAGGCGGGCCGGTCGTTGCCTGTGTTGGCCGGGCGGGGTCTCTCACTGCGTCGCTGACAGATCAGTTCCGGGCCAAACTGACACAGTGCCAAGAGGTGATAGAGATCATCGACTATCGGGTTGGGCCCTCAATTGCTGCCCACACCGGGCCGGGAACCGCTGGCGCGTTCTGGTGGTCAGTCGGCCAGACCTGAGCTGAGGCCATCAACCAATTCACCAACCACGTGGCCGAGCACTTCGTAGATGCGGCGTAGCGCCATCTCGGGGTCATCGTTTTCCGGGTCGTCCCAGCGAACAAGGTCGTCATCTTCGGAAACGTCAAGTCTGGTGCCCAGAACCAGACGCAGGTCATTGGCCAGCGCCAGCCACGCCCCAAGCTCTTCCTCGGTCAGAACCTCCTGGTTGGCGGTGCGTCGCACACTGCGAATGGCTTCGCGCCTGCCCTCGATCAGTTCGTCCCTGGCGAAGATCTGGTAGCCGTCGTCTTTTTCCTTGTCGTTGGGGTAGGCCGTTGGGAACAGGCGACGAAGCTCGGGAGAGTCTTCGTCGAGAGCCGCGTCTAGTTGGTCGCCGAGGCCAACCAACAGCTCGGGAATGTGGGCCGGAAAACTGTGGGTGTAGGTGCCATCTCTCTGGCGCTTTACCAACCTCTTGAAAAAGGCCACTAGTCGTTGTGTTCCATCGTTGCCCAAAGGCCGTGACCGTGAAGGCGATGAACGTCTCGTTCAGACTCGCTTCGAGTGCCGCTGGCAACAACGGCGCGGCCCTTTTCGTGCACGTCAAGCATCAGCTTGGTTGCCTTTTCCTTGCTGTAGCCGAACAACTTCTGAAGGACGAAGGTGACGTAGGGCATCAGGTTGATTGGGTCGTTCCACACGATCACGATCCACGGGAGGTCCTCCTCAACCAAAACGTCAGCCTCGGGCTCCTCTACTTCAATTGGTGCGGTTGTGAGCTCACCCATGGAGAAAGTTTGCCTCGTATTGGGTCTCACCGACAGCGGGAGGCGGGGAAATGCCGCCAACCTCTCGTGGCCGCCGGTACATGCCGAAGTGCATTCGCAGTACCAAGAACCAGACGGTGACGGCACCAACGATGTGAAACATCACCAATCCAGGAGGTACGCCGGTTGCGAATTGCCAGTATCCCAACGCTCCCTGGGCCACGCTTGCCAGTATCGCCGGTTGGGCAAGGCGGTAGGAAAGCTGAGATCGCTGGAGCCGCAAGGCCAGCGAAACCAACAGCGCCAAGAACGTCCATGCGGTAAGGCTGTGAATTCTGGCGACGATCTCGAGATCGAGGTTGAATCTGGTGGCCCGGAAGTCTCCACTGTTCGGTCCGGTTCCGGTAACGACAGTGCCGCTGATCAGCAGTACAGATGCAGCGATTACCGTGGCCAGGCTGTGGTTCAACAGCGAACGGCCAACCAGAGGCTCGGGTTTGCCAACCCCACCCTGGGCCTTGAACCAGACGACGGCAACATTCCAGAGCAGAACGATTGACAGCAAAAAGTGAGAGCCAACGATCAGTGGGTGAAGTTCCAGCCTGACCGTGATTCCTCCCAATACGACCTGCGCTGCCACCAGCGCAACCAGAAGCCAAGACCATCTGATCAGGTCGGTGCGCCGCGGTACGCGACGGTAGGCAGTGAGTGCAGCGGCGATCGTGCCGATGGCGACCACTCCGGAAAGCAGCCGGTTGCCGAATTCAACCCAACTGTTGAAAGCCCACTCGGGCACGAGCTTCTCGTCTGTGCATTTTGGCCAGTTCTCACATCCCAGCCCGGATTCGGTTAGGCGAACAGCGGCGCCAGTGAAGATGATCAAGGTGAGAAGGACGGCAGCCACGAACACAACCCTGAGGTAGCGCTGGGGGCTTACACCGTGGCTTTGGCGACCACTGACCATCCTTCCACGGTAGGTCCCAAAGAGGGCGCTGAGGTCATCTTGTTAACGTTTTCACAATCGGCCATCCCTCAATCGGGAACCTTGGTTACGATCTGGAAAGTGGCTGTTACCGCTTTGTCCCCTCGAACGCGAACCAGTGCGTTCATAGCGCTCACCAAGCCACGCATCATTGAGCTGCTTTTGGTCAGCACTGTGCCAACGATGGTTCTGGCCCAGCGAGGCCTGCCGTCCGTTTGGTTGATGGTGGCAACCGTGGTCGGCGGCACGATGGCCGCTGGCGGTGCCAATGCCCTGAACATGGTCGTCGATCGTGACATCGATGCCCAGATGGAGCGCACCAGGAACAGGCCCCTGGTCACCGGCGAGATTCAGCCAATCGAGGCGTTGGTGTTTGCCATTGGACTGGAAGTGGTTGCCTTTGTGTGGCTATGGAGCCTGGTCAACCCGCTTTCGGCTCTGCTGGCCATCGCGGCAACGCTTTTCTACGTCTTCGTCTACACAATATGGCTGAAGCGAACCTCCACCCAGAACATTGTTATAGGCGGGGCTGCGGGGGCGATGCCGGTTTTGATTGGGTGGTCAGCTGTTACCAACTCGGTTCAGTGGCCCGCCATCTTGTTGTTCGGCGTTGTCTTTTTCTGGACCCCGCCCCATTTTTGGGCTTTGGCCATCCGGTACAAAGACGACTACGCGGCGGCAGGCGTGCCGATGTTTCCCGTGGTCCACGGCCAGCGCCGCACTGCTACCCAAATGCTGGTCTATTCCCTGGTGGTTTGGGCCGTCAGCCTGGCTCTTTGGCCCGTGGCCGATACCGGCTGGATCTACCTGGGGGTCGCAATCGTTGTTGGGGCCATGTTCTCAGGCGGTGCCCTGCAGCTTGTTCGAGAAACCGATCCGATCCGGCTGGAGGCTCTGGCCATTCGCTACTTCGGCTTCTCGATCACCCACCTCACGCTGCTGTTCGGAGCTGTCGCGGTGGATCAACTAATCGGATGGGGGACCTGATATTTCATTCCTTCGCAGCAGCCGGTTACAGTACGGCGGCGCAGCCCAAGAAGCTGCCGCTTGTTGTGCTGTCCTTAGTGCAACACAAATTCCTTCCCCGCCCGCCCCACGAATCCCGCCCATGAGGTCAAGGCATCAATGGCATTGACAGAAACGGCATCGCCAGAAACCCGCCCAGATTCAGATCCGTCGGGAGCTGATCCGACAGACTCTGAACAGTCATCGGGTTTGGTGTCCGCCACCACTGCCGCTCCAGCAAACTCGATCGACGCAGTTCTTGGCAGCGGCGACCACAAGACCATTGGACGGCTCTGGATCGGGTTTGGCTCACTGTTCCTCACAGCCGGGATCGTCATGTCGTTAGTGGCGCAGCTCGAGCTGGTCGACCTGGATTCCTTTGCCATTGCCAAAGACCAAGACCAGCTCACCCAGATCTGGTCGATCGGCCGTGACCTCACCCTGTTTGGAGGGATCGTTCCAATTCTGGTGGGAATCGCCACCTTTCTGGTTCCGCTGCAAGTTGGCGCAGCGAGCATCGCTTTTGCCAGGGGAGCTGCTGCGGCTTTCTGGTCATGGCTGGTCGGGTCTGGCATTCTGATCCTGTCGTACATCATGAATGGCGGGCCTGGAGGGGGTCGGTTCGACTATGTGATCCTCTGGATCCTCGCCCTCGGCGTGGTGGTGGTCAGCCTTCTGTGGGCCTTGATTTGTGTGGCCACCACCGTGCTTGGAGCCAGAGCCACCGGAATGTCCTTGGAAGATGTGCCGGCAACCACCTGGGGCTTCTTCGTTTTTGCGATTGGCAGCCTTTTGGCTCTTCCGGTCCTTCTGGCCGAACTGGTTCTTGCCTACCTCGACACCAAGTACGGCTTCCTGCCAACCCAGGCCGACCGCACAGTCTTGGTGTCAATCGCCAACTCGGTAAATCTTGTCCCGGCGATTTACTGGATCGCCGTGCCTGCTCTCGGAATGCTGGTTGATGTCATTTCAGTTCACACCAAACGCACGGCCCGGTCTCACAAGGTCATTTTGGCCGTGCTGGCGCTCTACGGGTTCGTCGCCTACGGAGCAGAAATGCTCAGTTTCGCCTGGCGGGGCCGCCCAATTGCCTTCGACAACGCGTTGTTGGTGGCCGCAACCCTGTTCGCAGTTGTGCCGGTAATTCTGGTTCTGGCGCTAGCGGGGCCCAGCCTCGGAAAAGGCAGAGCCAAGCTCACCACTCCGCTTGTGGCGGCTCTGGCGTCCGGCTTGCTTTTGCTGGCAGGCAGCTTGGCCGCGCTGCTTGGCCTCGTAGACCCGTTTCTGGGTTTCATCGAAGAGTTGAGCGGAGACCGAATCGACTACTCTTTCGATCTGTTCGGTACTTCGTTTCATGAGGGAATTCGAGCATTGGTCCTCGGCTCGGTGATCCTTGCGATCATCAGCGGAATACATCACTGGGCGATCAAGATCTTTGGTCGTTCCCTGGATAATCGTGTTGGTTTGCTGGCAACGATTGCTGTTGCCGGAGGCGCGGTTTTGTGGGGAGCGGCCAACATCGTTGCTGCCTTCCTCGATCAGCCGGCGCTTCCAGAACTTGACAGCGCACCCCAATCTGGTGTCGAGATCCTTAACGTGCTCAGCGTGATCGGTGCGGGCCTCATGGCAATCGCGGTGGGCCTCCTACTCCTAAATCTCCTTGCCGCTGTTGCCGGTCGGGTCGGTTCCTCGGCCGAGCCATGGCGAGGACTCACACTTGAGTGGGCAACCGCTTCGCCACCCATTGCGGGCAACTTCGAAGAGCCGCCCATCGTTTCGTCGCCAACCCCTCTTGCTGGCAACTCTGAGGCACAACTATGACCGCTATATCTGTCCGCGAGACCATCCCGGCGCAGCTCACGGCCGCTCCTCCGGCCCGCCCCAGGCTCCTACTGATCGGCACAGCGCTGGCATCTGCCGCCACCATCATGCTGATGTCCGGGCTGCTTGGCATCTACCTGAAAACCCGGGCCGACGTAATCGCCACCGGCGAGCAATGGCTGCCAAGCGGGGTGGTGATCCCGCTCACACAACCCAACATGATGGCCGTTACCTTGGTGCTCTCCATTCTGATCATGGTCTGGGCCGTTGGATCAATTGGTCGTGATGATCGTCCGAACACCTACATTGCCCTTGGTCTTGTGCTTGTCATGGGCGTGGCCTACATCGCCCAAACCGCATTCCTTCTCAGCTTGATGGATCTTGGGGCGGCCGACGATTCGAAGGCCCCGCTGATCTATGCGGTCATCGGAACCCATCTGGCCATTGTTGGAGCTGCGATGCTCTACGTTGGCGTCATAGCTCTCCGCACCCTTGCTGGCAACTACGGCTCTAAAGATCGCGAGGGCGTGTATGGGGCCGCCCTGTTCTGGTACGTAACGGTCGCCCTCTATATGGCTGTCTGGTACGCCGTCTACATCACCAAGTAGGTCTGCATCGATGTTCACCTGGGGTTCCAAGTTCTTCTTCGGTCTGATGACCGGCGCGCTGCTGGGCGCTGTGGTCTATGGCCTTGTCACCGGCGGTGGGCCGGTCGGTGTAGTCAGCGCCGGCTACAAAGGTGGTGTCGGGGACCACTTGGGCTACACCGTGCTGGCCTTTGCCATGGTTGCCTTGTTTGTTCTGGGCTTGGTATCGGTATTGGTTCGAGATGGAGATGCTGAAACAATGGCCGCCCGGGCCGGGGTTGCCTTGGTTCCGGCCGTCAGGCCGCCATCGGGTGTTTCGTACTGGGGGCCAATAACGGCTTTTGGTGTGGCAGCATTAGTTATTGGGCTTGCGTTGTCGAAAGTGTTCTTCGCCCTTGGCATCGGAGTTTTGGCCGTGGTTGCGGTGATGTGGGCAATTCTGGCCTGGTCCGATCGGGCAACCGGCGACCACGGCGTAAACCAGGTCGTTCGGTCCCGGATGCTTGGGCCGATCGAGATTCCGATGCTCAGCATGTTGGCCATAACGGTAGTAGCGGTGGCAGTTTCACGAATCTTCCTCACGGTTTCCAAGGAGGGAGCGGTTGTCGCAGGCTCAATTCTCACCATCTTCGTTTTTGCCGGTGCTGTGTTCATGGCAAAGGTTGACCTGAAAAAGAACGCGATCGCAGGCATAGTTGCATTCGGGGCCTTCGTAATACTGGTTGGGGGCATCGTTAGCGCCGCAGTCGGACCCAGAAGCTTTGAAGAACATCCGCCAGAATCAGAGAGTTCAGGAGAAGAGGGTTGAGAAAGTTTCCCAAACGCCGCCTGGCCCGAACGGGTCTCCTCGTCGGCGCTGTGGCGGTGCTGCTTTCAGCGTGCGCCGAGGACAAGCCGCTCAATACGTTCGAGCCACGCGGTCCCAAAGCCGAAGCCATCAACAACCTAGCCCTGTGGATTTGGCCCATCATGGGCGTGGTCTTCGTCCTGGTGGTTGGCGGAGGCATAGGCCTAGCTATCAAGAACCGGGTGAAGCCGGAAGATTATGACCCCGATGACTTGCCAGAACAGGTTCACGGAAACCCGAAACTCGAGTGGACGTGGACCGCTGTACCCGCACTGATCCTGCTGGCAATCACCATTCCAACCATCGTGCTGATCTGGGACCTCGAAGAGAAGAACGAACCCGGCGAGCTTGACGTAATGGTCATTGGCAACCAGTGGTGGTGGGAGTACCGCTACGACATCGACGGAGACGGCTTCTTTGAAGACGCCGACGGGGATGGCGAGATCTATGGACCAAACGGCGAGGGCGGCGACCTCGACGACGTTGAATGGCCCCTCGACATTGCGCTCGACGACGACGACCTCGCAGTTCCTAACCAACTAGTGATTCCAACGGGCGAGCAGATTGATCTGGTGATCACCTCACGTGACGTGATCCACTCCTTCTGGATTCCAAGGCTTAACGGCAAACGCGATGCTGTGCCGGGAAGAATGAACACCTGGTCGATCGAGTCGCCCGATGTTGGCGAATACACGGGCTGGTGCACCGAATTCTGCGGTCTTTCCCACGCCGGGATGCGCATGAGCGTGGTCGCCTTGGAGCCCGACGACTTCGCCCAGTGGCTGGCCGATCAGTCCGAACCGGCTGATATTCCCTCCGCCACCGGCGGCGAAGAAGAGGCCTTAGCTGCCAACGGTCGAGCCCTTTTCCAGGCGTTGTGCGCTTCCTGCCACATTGTGAACGAAGATCCGAATGACCCTGATGGGGTGGCCTTCACCTACGCCAAGGACTTCACCGCAGACGAGTTGGCCTCTGGAGCGGCCCCAGACCTCACCAACTTTGCCTCACGGGCGGTATTCGCCGGTGCGACCTACAGCCAGTACGTCGAGGTTGACCCCGACGACGACAACCTCCTGGAAGAGGTTGGCGGCGATGGCGAGGGATATCTGGATCTTGACGGCAGCCTCCGTTTCAATGACGCCGCTCTGAAACGGTGGATCAAGGACGCGCCAAGTCAGAAGGCTATGGACCCAGACAATTCACTTGGCATGCCCGCCTTCCCTCAGTTGTCAGAACAAGACCTTGAAGCACTAGTCGCATATCTTGCGACCCTCGACTAAGCAGGAGCCCACCGACACGATGGCGATCATCGAAAACGAAACCCTGGCCTTACCGTCAGGAGATGACCCCGCGGTGGAACGCCCACTTGGCGTGTTCACCAGGCCCCGAAACCAAACGGGGCTCAAGAATTGGCTAACCACCGTTGACCATAAGAAGATCGGAATCATGTATGGCAGTGCTGCCATGTTCTTCCTTTTGATCGGTGGCCTGGCCGCTTTGCTGATACGCATCCAGTTGGCGACACCGAACAACACGTTCTTGTCGGCCGACGCCTACAACCGGATCTTCACGATGCATGGAACCGTGATGGTTTTCCTGGTTGTCATGCCAATAGGTGCCGCTTTCGCCAACTATCTGATGCCGCTTCAGGTTGGGGCCCGAGACGTAGCCTTCCCCCGGATCAACGCGTTCAGTTTCTGGGTGTTCTTGGCAGGCGGCCTGATGCTCAACACCAGTTGGTTCCTTGGTGGCGGAGCCGACGGTGGCTGGTTCAACTACGCACCGAACAACGGCATCATCTACTCACCGTCAACTGGCATCGATTTCTGGAACATGGGCCTGATGATTGCAGGCATAGGGTCCCTCACCGGAGCAGTGAATCTGATCACAACGGTGCTCAACATGCGAGCCCCCGGCATGACCCTGATGCGTATGCCGGTATTTGTGTGGATGACCCTGGTCACCCAGTTCCTTTTGCTGTTCGCCATCCCGGTCCTCACCGTGGCCCAGGTTCTTCTGCTGATGGATCGCAATTTCGGTGCCAGCTTCTTTGATGTCAAACTGGGAGCTGACCCGCTGCTCTGGCAGCACCTCTTCTGGATCTTTGGTCATCCCGAGGTCTACTTGATGATCCTGCCGGCGTTCGGAATTGTGTCCGAGGTGATACCCGCGTTCGCTCGCAAACCGCTCTTTGGGTATCCGTTTATGGTGTTTTCGGGCATCGCCATTGGATTCATGGGCTGGGGCGTGTGGGCCCACCACATGTTCGTTTCCGGGCTTGGACCGCTCACGGTTTCCGGTTTTGCCTTCGCAACCATGTTCATTGCGGTGCCAACCGGGGTGAAAGTCTTGAACTGGCTGGCAACCTTGTGGGGCGGCAGACTCACCCTCAATACCGCCATGCTGTTTTCCATTGGCCTGGTCACCCAGTTCACCATCGGTGGTTTGTCCGGGGTGTCCCACGCCATTGCCCCTTGGGACACCCAGCAAACAGACACCTACTACATCGTGGCCCACTTCCACTACGTGCTGTTTGGTGGGGCGCTGTTCGGTTTCATTGCCGGTTTCTACTTCTGGTGGCCAAAGGTGTTTGGCTACAAGCTCAACGAGGCCCATGGCAAGTTCAACTTCTGGGGGATGGTGCTTGGATTCAACCTCACGTTTGGGCCAATGCACATTCTGGGGTTGCAGGGAATGCCGCGCCGAATGTACGCCTACGACGACGCAATGGGTTTCAACACCTGGAACATGGTCGCCACTATTGGCTCGTTCATTCTGGCGATCTCAACACTCTGGGTTCTGGTCAACGCCTTCATCTCCTACAACCGGTGGAAGGCCGCAGGTCGACCCGATCCGGGCCCCGATCCTTGGGATGCCCGCACGCTCGAGTGGTCGGTGCAAAGCCCAACCCCCGAGCACAACTTCGACTACACCCCCGTCGTCACCGACCTCGATGATTTCTGGCACCGCAAGTTCGTTGAAGACGAGAACCATCGTCTCAAGCGGGTGGCAACCGGAGCCGAGCTGGCCCAGCCCGGTAACGCTGAAGGCGTTCACCTGCCAGCGCCTTCGTATTGGCCAATAGTCCTGGCGTTCAGCTTGCCGGTGATCGGCTACGGCGTGATCTTCACCCTGTGGCTGACTATTCCAGGCATCGTTTTGATGATGGTTGCCTTGTTCGGCTGGGCCCTCGAGCCAGCAGATGACCCCGACGTTGAAGGCCATCACGACGGCGACGATCACGAACCCGAGGGTTCGGATGGGGATGATCATGAATTGGTTGGAGCTTCTTCATGACCGACCTGGCCGACGACCCCGTCGACGCAGCAGCTGAACCCGATGCCATGAAAGAGCCCCAGGAGGTAGTGGCTGCCGAGGCAGGCGCCCACTCAGAGCACCCCGAAACCTCCTTGGGCCTCTCAAACATGAAGCTGGCAATGTGGCTGTTTCTGGGTTCGGAATGCTTGCTGTTCGGCGCCCTCATAAGCACGTTCCTTCTCTCGAAGGCCCGCTTCTTGAGCGAGTTGGTTGTTGGCAACCCCGACGTCATTGAAGGTCTGCTGCCTGCTGAGCAAGTTCAGACCATGGCCGACGCGGGAGTCCGCGGCACGCTGTCAGACCTTCCGTACATCTTTCAAGAGATGGCAGAAGTGGGATCGGTTGAGCCGATTTTCGACATTCCCTTCACCTCGTTCAGCTCATTTGTGCTTCTCATGAGTTCCCTGTGCATGGTCTTGGCCCACAAGGCAACCGTTGATGGAGACTACAAGAACCAGCGGATCTGGTTGGGCGCCACCGCCCTGTTGGGCTCCATCTTCGTCGGCGGCCAGATCTATGAGTTCACCGCCTTCTACCGTGAAGGCCTCACCTTTGGCGGCAGCCTGTTCGGCTCGGCGTTCTATACCCTCACCGGCTTCCACGGTATTCACGTAACCGGCGGCATCCTGATGCTGGTTTCGTTGCTCATCCTTTCCTTTCGGGGCAAGCTCCGATCTGATCGGGCCGAAACCGTTGAACTGGTAGGGCTTTACTGGCATTTCGTTGACATCGTTTGGGTGCTTATCTTCACTATCGTCTACCTCATTCCCTAGGAATCACCAATGGCTGAAACAACACTTGAAACAGCGGTTGCCGACGGCGGACTGGGTCACTCCTCAGACCATGGCGATCATCCAACCGAAACTGCCTACTGGCAGGTGTTCGCTATTCTGGCTGTGCTCACAGCGGTCGAGGTGCTTTGGTCCTACCTCCCCTTAGATGGTGTGGCTCTGGTTGTCCCACTGCTGGCCATGATGGTTGTGAAGTTCGTTCTCGTTGCCGGCTGGTTCATGCACCTGAAATACGACCTGTCGATCATAAACGGGAATGTTTTCACAATCCTTTTCAGCTTCGGCCTCGTGACAGCTGTGCTGGTGTACATCGTGATGATTGCCGCCTTTGACTTTCAGATCTGAGCCGACCGTGGTCTTTGCCCAGTCACAAGCAGAAGTGGCCACCGTGCCGTGGGACGCTCATCCAGAGGTCTGGATTCTGGTTCTCGGCGCGGCCGCCCTTGCCTGGTTTGCGTCTCGGGTGGTGGAACCAAAGGCAGTTGCCGCTGGGTTCGATCCGATCTCTCGCGGCCAGAAGCTCTGGTACCTGGCAGGAGTGCTTGGCATGTGGGCCGCCTCAGACTGGCCGATTCATGACATTGCCGAGGATCACCTGTATGCGGTGCACATGTTCCAGCACATGCTTATCTCAACCTTCCTGCCAGCGGCTTTCGTGTTGGCCACCCCGCGTTGGCTGCTCGAGCTTGTCCTTGGCACCGAGACCCGGCTCTGGCGGTGGTTCGCAACGGTTTCTCGCCCGCTGTTCGCCGGCATCACCTTCAACGCGGTGGCGCTGTTCCTTCACTGGTCTGCCGTAGTTGAGCTTTCATCCAGCAACGGCGCTGCCCACTTTGTCTTTCACGTGGCCATCTTCAGTGCCGGTTTGTTGATGTGGCAACCGGTTATCAGCGCGGTCACAGAGTGGCGGCTGCCACCGATGCTTCAGTGCCTGTACCTGTTTTCCATGTCGATCATCCCAACCATCCCGGGCGCTTGGCTGCTATTTGCCGAAGGAGTTGTCTACCCCAACTACGACACTCCCGACCGGCTCTTCGGGATCAGCGTCGTAATAGACCAGCAGGCTGCCGGACTGGTAATGAAGCTCCTCGGGGGCTTTGTCCTGTGGTTGATAATCGTGTTCATTTTCGCAAAGTGGGCAATTGAGGAAACCGACCGGGACCGCCAAGCTCGGCTTGATCGCACCGCCCGCGATAGAGAGGCGCAAGACTCCGCCGAGGCCTCTGAGGCCCTCAGCCGCTAGACCTGAGCGAAACTAGCCGCCGGAACTGCATCCTGTCTTTCTTCTACAGGTAGCGCTCCCTTGGGCCGAGACAAGCCCGTAGCGATCTGATTGGCTGCGGGATGTCGACTGAAAAAACCATCAATGTTGGAGACCTGGTCTCTGAAGTTAAGCCCGACCGCAACAGGGCGGTTGACTTCTATAAGGCAATAGCCATGGTCGCCGTGGCGTTCGGCCACTGGATGGCCATTGTTGTCTTCAAGGACGATGACGGCGGGATTGTTGCCGGGAACGCTCTCGAATTCGACTACTCGCTGGCCTGGATCACCTGGGCCTTTCAGGTCATGCCTTTGTTCTTCCTGGCAGGCGGCTTTTCGTCAGCGGTGTCCCTTGACTCCCACAACCGCAAGGGCGGAACCCCTCAGGACTGGGTGGCGAATCGCCTTCGCCGCATGATGCTGCCAACAATGATTCTGGCCTACTTCTGGATTGTGGCTTTGGGAGCAGGCTCTGCATTGGGCGTTGGTGATATGGCATTCCAGGGAGCAGCCGCGGCCGCCATACCGCTGTGGTTCCTGGCCAACTACACCATCGACACCGCGATCGCTCCGATCACGCTGCCGCTGTTTCGCAAGAGGCCAATGGCGTTCTTTGCCGGCATCGGTTCTGCGTTCATTGCATTCGAGGTTCTTGGAATCCTGGGGGTCCCGCTGATTCAAAGTGTGAACTGGGTCATTGGCTGGTTGATCTTCCAGATCATGGGCTTCGCCTGGAAGGACGGCTTTGTGCCATCTCGCAGGCAGTTGGCCGTGATTGCGCCAACGATGTGGATCACTACCTATGTGGTCGTCAAGCTTGGGCCGTGGAGAGCTTCCATGGTGACCGACGGCCAGGAGACCTTCGAACCAACGCAGCCTCCGTCGATTGCGCTGATGCTCTTTGGCATCGCGTATTGCTCAACCGCTCTGTTTTTGGCTCCTTCCATCAACACCTGGCTCACAAAGTCGGCCAAGTCGTTCAAAACGGTCGCTGTCCTTGGCAGCGTTGGGATGAGTGTCTACCTGTGGCATTTTACTGCCGCGGTTGTGGCTGGAGTTGCGCTGTTGTTGGTGGACGGACTGCCAACCGCGGATGTTGGAACGCTTGACTGGTTCGTTCAGAAAGCACCCCTGATCGGGCTGAGCTTTGTGTTCTTGATGGTTCTGCTCAGCATCGTGAAACGATTCGAAATCCAAGGCCTGTTCGCGGCGAAGGCCCCCTATGAGGGGTCACTGGTGCGGATCCTCATTTCGGCCGCGCTTCTTTCCACCGGCGTGAAGTTGTGGACCGGCGGTACAGAAACCAACATCATGATTGGGTTGGCCCTCACAACGGTGGTGTGGCACTTCGATCTGAAGACCAGGAAGTCTTCCAAACGGGTTGCCGATTTGGTGGATTGACGCCTAAGGAAGAGCAGCGGCGATGTCGGGCCGGTCGGTAATCAGTCCGTCGGCCCCTTGCGCAATTACCGCAAGCATGTCCTCGCGGTCATTCACAGTCCAGGGGATTACCAGCAGACCCTCGGCGTGTGCTTCGGCAATCAGCTCCGGACTGATCGCCCGGAAGTTTGGCGACCAGATGCTGGCCCCGCCCGCCGCGTACGCGGCCAGGTCAGGTGCCTCGTTCACCGTTAGGGCCGCCAACCGAATGTCGGCATCGACCGAGCGGATCGCCCACAACGACCGGTGATCGAAACTCTGGATGACCACACGGTCAGCCATATCGGCCGCTGCAACAACGGCGAGCACAGCCAGTTCGAACGGGCCAGGATTGACTCCGTCAAAGCCGTCGCCAATGGAGGCAGGGTCGGCTGGGTCTCGCTTTGTCTCAATGTTGAACTGCACAACGGCGGCCCCCGCCCGCTGCTCCCCGGTTTTGGTTGGGGAGGTGACGTACGCATCAACCAAGTCAAAAACGGCAGCCAACGTGATGGGCTGATACTGGTGCCCGTAGATCTGGGTTGGGCTGTTCTCCTGATTGGGGAAGCGACGAGGGTCGGGGTTCAGGTCGCACTCGTAGTCTTTGAGGTCGGCCTCGGTCAAGGAGGCAATCGGTACCCCTTCCTGAGGGAACTCTCGGTTCGGATCAACCTGGTCGGCGAACCGGCACTTGTCGGATCCCAGCGACTTGTCGTGCCACACCACAACTTGGCCGTCGGCCAAGAAGTGAAGGTCAAGCTCCAAGGTGGTGACGCCAACGTCTAACGCTGTTTCGAATCCTGGCAGAGTGTTTTCTGGCTTGAGGCCCCGGGCTCCTCGGTGACCTTCCACATGCAGTTGCCCGGAACCAGACGATCTTGCCTGTTCGGCCGCCTGTTCCGACCCCTGGTCGGGTCCACTGCAAGCAGCCGCCAGCAGAGCAAACACAACGAGGAGGCCGGCGAGATTGTGCCAGGAGGAAGGAGTGCGGGTGGATGGCAACGGGCAGCCTTGGTTAG
This sequence comes from Acidimicrobiia bacterium, assembly GCA_003231975.1. Classification (GTDB taxonomy): domain Bacteria; phylum Actinomycetota; class Acidimicrobiia; order Acidimicrobiales; family SZUA-35; genus SZUA-35. The sequence goes on along the minus strand of QIKW01000155.1, from coordinate 3,603 downwards.
GTGTACTTGAAGAGGCGGAGGGCGGCAAGGGGAGCGGCCACGGCCCAGGCCCCAAGGGTCAGCCAGGCCCAAGACGGGCCGGAGGCCCCGGCTAGGGTTTCCCGAAACAGTTCGGCAACGGCAGTGGATGGCAAAAGCTTCACCACGGGCTGAAGCCACGAGGGCAGTCGACCGAGTTCGAAGAGTAGGCCGCTGAGCAGTAGCAGGGCTATGTAGAGGGCGTTGGCGACGGCCAGCGCCTTGAGCCCTTCGGCGAGGCTGGCCACCACAAAACCCAAGCCAATAAAGGCCAGCACGCCTAGGCCAACCGCCACCGCTAGAAGCCAGTTGAGGCTGGGTTGCCAGCCGAGGGCCAGCCCGACAGCTGCCAGCAGCATCATCTGGACCGCGAAGAGCACAATCGTGACCGCCACCTTCGCCGCCAGGAACTCCCCAACCCGAAGGGGGGTAACGGCGAAACGTTTGATGGCACCGAAGCTTCGGTCGAACCCGAGGCCGATGGCCAAGCGAACAAACGCAATTGACAGCAACGCTAGGGCCAGAATGCCGGGTGCCAAGTAGTCGACAGGTTCGCGGTTTCCGGTTGGCAGCAGGTCAATGGTGCTAAAGAAGACCAGCAAAACCAAGGGGATTCCAAAGGTAAGCAGCAACTGTTCACCGTCTCGGATTGCAGATCTGAGGTCGGCCCGAACAAGCGCCGCAACTCTTTGTTTCATCCCGCGCCTCCTGTTAGTTCTCGGAATCGGGCCTCAAGCGAGGTGCGCCCGGCGGTAACCAACTCGGGCGCAACCCCTTCACCAGCAAGCCACGAAACAACCGCAGCAAGGTTGGCGGGCTCTGGCGCAACGGTCACCTCGAACCGACCGGGCGATTTCTCGGTCACTGGCCCAACCAATTCTGCCAGGCGCCGTGTGTCAAGCTCTGCCGGGGCGGTGAATCTGATGTGTTCGGTGTCCACCGTGAGGGAGTCGACAGACTGATTGCACACGATCCTGCCCTGATTGATCATCACAACTCTGGATGCCACCCGTTCAACGTCGTCGAAGCGGTGGGTGGTCAGCAGAACCGAGGTGCCGTTGGCGGCTCGCTGGGTTATGAGATTCAGAACCAGGTCTCTGCCTGCTGAGTCAACCGCTGCTGTTGGCTCATCAAGCAGCATCAGGTCTTGGCCCCCGCACAAGGCGATGGCAAGGCTGAGCCGTTGTTGCTCGCCGCCGCTTAGCCGCCGCCAGCGACGCTTGGCCAGACCGGCCAACCCGGTCAAATTCAGAATCTCGGATGGCTCGACTGAGCAACCGTGAAGTTCGGCGAAAAGGGCAACACACTCGCCAACGGTAAGCCCCATCGGCAGGCCGCCATTCTGGGGCATCACCCCCCAGCGCCCAGCTATGTTTGCGCGGCTGGTGGCAGGGTTCTGCCCGAACACCCGAACCTTGCCCGCCGAAGGCCGCAGATAGCCCTGAATCGCTTCCATGAGCGTTGTCTTTCCCGCCCCGTTTGGCCCAACAAGGGCCACCACCTCGCCCCTGGCCACCCCGAAGTTGGCTTCGGAGACGGCGGTGAGGTCGCCGTGCTGGAGGGTGACGTCAACCAACTCAATCGGCTCCTCGGCCTCGGGGGAAGAGGGCTGCTTGATCACCAGGCCACGCTATCGCCCGCCATCGGCTTGAATGGTGCTGTGGATCTGGCCCGAATGCGCCACGAATACGAAACCGCAGGCCTGGATGAAACTGACCTGACGGCTAATCCCCTTGACCAGTTTCAGCGTTGGTTTGACGATGCGGTCAACGCCGGGCTGCACGAGCCAAACGCGATGGTGCTGGCAACCGCAGACGAGCTTGGTCGACCGTTCGCCCGCAACGTCCTACTGAAGGGATTGGAGGGCGGTGGATTTGAGTTCTACACAAACTATGGAAGCCGAAAGGGCCAACACCTTGCGGCCAACCCCCACGCGGCAGCGACGTTTTCGTGGTTGGGCCTGCACCGTCAGGTGTGCATCACCGGCCAGGTAGAGGTGGTAAGCAACGCCGACTCAGATGCCTATTTCGCGCTGCGCCCTCGCGGCGCACAACTGGGAGCCTGGGCCTCCCAGCAGAGCAGCACTATTGCCAGCAGGGAGGTGTTGGCCGCCGAGGTGGCCCGGTGCGCCAGCCGCTTCCCGGGCGAAGTGCCAAGGCCCGAACATTGGGGCGGCTTTCGGCTGATGCCGTCAGCAGTTGAATTTTGGCAAGGGAGGCCCAGCCGTCTTCATGACCGCCTGATGTACGAACAGCAACCCAACCAGGCTTGGTTGGTGCAGAGGTTGGCGCCCTAGCGGTGGATCCTTATGCCGAAAGCTGACGCTGCTGGTTGCCAGGAACAGAACGGTCAGCCGATAGCTCGGCCTTGTCGGCAAAGCGGTGCCCCGCCAGCAACCCATCGCGGTTGGACACCGAGGTTGAGATTCTTCGGATGTCGGGGAATGTCTCCTCAAACACTCGCTGCACTTGGTCTGCTCTGGCGGCCAGAACCGGCAGCAGGTTGGCGCCCTGTGTTGTTGCCTGGTGCTCTGCTCGGGCGCTCTGGGCCGCGTCCTCCAGTCGCTGATCAATACGAGCCGCGTAGCCATACCAGAACGAGTTTCGCCAAGAGCGTGTTGTTGCCTCGCCCCACACGTTTGTTTGGGAGCCAGCTGCCAATATGGCGTTTGTGCCCTGAAGTAGCAGAGAGGTAAACAACACTTCGGTTAAGCGCATGTCGGCCTGGTGGCCAACGACGGTGGCAGTGTCGACAACTTCAGCCCAGCAGCACTGGCAGTTATTTGCACTGCCGATTCCAGCAAGCAAAGTGAACTTGGGTTTCGAGTACGGCGCATCGATGTAGATTCGGCGACCTCCTGGCACGTCGGTTGGGGCGTCCAGAAGCGCCACGTTGATGGAGTGGCGGGCAATCAGTTGCTGGGCTTTGGCCGACAGAGCCTCGGCTTCTTCGGGAAAGGTTGTTCTTTCTGCCTTGGCCAGAAGCCCTCTTACCTTGGCCAACACGGGTGCATCAGCTGAATGGGTGCCGCCAGAGCCAGGTGTGTACGGCGAGGTCTCCAGAACTGGCAGGGCCGGGTGCACCAAGACGCTGTTGAAGAGGGCGACAGCTTTGGCTCCCGCGGCGGCCGCTAGTTTGTGGCGAGCCAGGAACTGAAGCCAATAGGGCCCTTCGTGCCACCAAGGCTGTTGGGCGCCGAGGCTGCTTGCCTGCTGGGCCCACAAAGGAGCGGCTCGAGGATGCCAACCCTCACGAGACACGGTGAGGGCATCCACATAGAGGTTCAGCGCGGCTTTTTCTTTGTCTCCAATCAGGCGGGCAATGTCAAGCGGGTGCCAGCCGCGGCGCCACATTGGTTCCAGTGACTTTGCCAGCCTGCGGATTGGGTAGTTGGTTTCCAACGGGTTTGCAGTGTGCATTTTGGGACTCCGATTAATGGAGCGGATGTATGGGGGAAGCCGTATTCAGACCTTACGCACGGAGTGAGACAATTGTATTGGGACCTGCTTTCGCAGGTCCGCCTTCGGCTATCTGGGTCATCGGGTTCTAGCTGGTCGCCGATGGCGACCACGCGTGACGGGCTCT
>QIKW01000163.1 GCA_003231975.1 Acidimicrobiia bacterium | reverse complement strand
AGGCCGGTCTGCGATGGCGTGTTTTGCGTGGTCGCCGTCGGCGACCAGCTTTGAGCTACTGAGTTGGATGGCCCGGAGGCCGGTCTGCGATAGCAGACCCAATAAGCAGAGACCCAAAACAACAAAGTGGCCTGCTGATGTGGCAACTGGCCTGCCCGGCAGATTTACACTTGCCCCATGACTGAAACGCAGGGGAAAGTTGCCGGAACCACTCGGGTTAAGCGTGGCTTGGCCGAGATGCTGAAGGGTGGGGTGATCATGGATGTGGTTACCCCCGACCAGGCCAAGATTGCCGAGGATGCCGGGGCCTGTGCCGTGATGGCTCTGGAACGGGTGCCTGCCGATATTCGACGAGACGGCGGTGTTTCCAGAATGAGTGATCCGGCCATGGTGCAGGGCATTCAGGCCGCGGTTTCCATCCCAGTGATGGCAAAGGCCAGAATCGGCCACTTTGTCGAAGCGCAGATCCTCCAAGCCCTTGGGGTTGACTACGTTGATGAGTCTGAGGTTCTCAGCCCGGCTGACGAGGCCCACCACATAGACAAATGGGCCTTCACCGTGCCCTTTGTTTGTGGGGCGACAAACCTTGGCGAGGCCGTGCGTCGCATCTCAGAAGGAGCCTGCATGATCCGCTCCAAGGGAGAGGCAGGCACCGGCAACGTCATTGAGGCTGTGCGCCATCTGCGCTCAATCACCGGAGACATCAAGAAGATCACTCAGGCCGACGAGGCCGAACTGTTCCAGTGGGCGAAAGAGTTGCAGGCCCCGCTGCCCCTCATTCAGGAGATTGCCGAGACTGGTGAGCTTCAGGTCCCGCTGTTTTGCGCCGGGGGTCTCGCCACGCCTGCCGACGCCGCTCTGGCGATGCAGCTTGGGGCCCAGTCGGTCTTTGTTGGTTCCGGGATCTTCAAGAGCGACGATCCAGCGCCGCGAGCCAAGGCCATAGTTGAGGCAACAACCAATTTCATGGACGCAGACATTCTGGCAAAAGTCAGCTCTGGCCTTGGCGCCCCAATGACCGGTATCGGCATGGACGACTCGGTCAAGTTCGCCGAGCGTGGCTGGTAAGGCGAATTGCTGACGGTTGGGGTTCTTGCTCTTCAGGGAGCATTCGCCAAACATGTTGACGCACTGAGGGCTTGTGGTGTGGAGGCTGTTGAGGTGCGAACCGAGAATCTGCTCGGCCAGGTTGACGCGCTGGTCATCCCTGGGGGCGAAAGCACAACAATCAGCAAACTTTTGGTTGCCAACGCGCTCGTTGAGCCGCTGCAAGTTCTTCTGTCGAACCAGCTGCCGGTCTTCGGCACTTGCGCCGGAATGATCCTTCTGGCCGGAGAGATCCTCGATGGCAGGCCAGATCAGATTTCGTTCAACGCAATCGACCTGTCGGTTCGCCGAAATGGCTATGGCCGCCAAGTCGATTCGTTCGAGGCGGACCTCTCGGTCAAGGGCCTCGACGGCCCTCTGCGGGCAGCCTTCATCAGAGCTCCGTTGGTTGAGCGAGTCGGCAGCAGCGTTGACGTACTGGCCGAGGTAGACGGTGCGCCCGTTCTGTGCCAAGCAGGGAACGTGCTGGTTTCCTCATTTCACCCTGAACTGACAGACGACGTCAGGTTGCACCAACTGTTCGTGGATCAGGTGATCGCTGCCAAGCCGGTTGAGTGCCGCTAGTAGTTGTTGGCCTAGGCTGGCCCCATGTCGGGTCACTCCAAATGGGCAACCATCAAGCACAAGAAAGGCGCCACCGACGCCAAGCGGGGGAAGCTGTTTGCCAAGCTGATCAAACAGGTGGAAGTTGCGGCCCGTTCGGGCGGCGGAGATCCCGACGCGAACCCAACGCTGCGAACCATGTTCCAGAAGGCCAGAGACAACTCGGTGCCTCTCGATACCATTGAGCGGGCCGTGAAGCGGGGAACCGGTGAGCTGGAAGGGGTCAGCTACGAGAGCATCACCTATGAGGGTTACGCCCCAGGCGGCGTTGCCCTTCTGATCGAGACGTTGTCTGACAATCGCAACCGCACCGGTTCAGAGATCAGATCTTTGTTAACCAAGAACGGCGGCTCCCTCGCCGAGCCCGGCTCCGTTTCCTGGCAGTTCGACCGCAAGGGTTATGTGAACGTCGCCAAAAGTGCAGAGGAAGACGACGTCATGATGGTCGGGTTAGACAATGGCGCGGAAGATCTTGATGACATCGAGGATTTCTGGCAGGTCACGTGCCTGCCAACCGATGTGAACAGTTTGCGAGACGCCATCGAAGAGGCGGGAATCGACGTGGTCGAGTCCGGCACAACGATGCGGCCGTCCAATCTTGTGTCAATCGATGAAGTCTCGGCTGCGAACGCCTTGATTCGGGTAACTGATGTTCTTGACGATCACGAAGACGTTCAAGACGTGCACTCGAATGTGGATCTGTCAGACGACGTGATCGTTGCTCTCAGCTAGCAATTAAGTGCCAGCCACGCCAAGCAGCCGTTGGCGTGTTACCGAGCGAACTCCTCGATGAAGGCTGAATAGTGCAATCGCCCAGGCCAGCGCACCAACTATTACTGGAACGTAACCGGCGCCGAACAGCACTCCGGTGCTTTGGCTGTAGGCGATCATGATGAGGGGAAGAGACACCAGGCCTGCTGCCTGTTGGGCGGCCGCGGTTGACTTAACCTTGGCCGACAGCCGCAACACCAGCGAAAGGCAAATGGCAAGGAAGGGCGGCAAGACCCAAAGGATCATCAGCCACCATTGCGCGGTTGGAAAGAACCAGCCGCCAACCTTTGGCCCAACCACCAGGTTCACGATCAGGGAGTAGACGCCGAAACCGATCAGGGTGGTGGCGTAGCCGGGGACAAGGGAGGCAATCAGCTTCCCAAGATAGATTTCCTTAACGCCTGCGGGGGAGTGAGCCAGAAACTCGCCGGTGCCCCGCTCTCGTTCGCCGACGATGGTTGCCGCACCAACCGCGGTCGAAATCGTTAGCGGCACGATCACGGCTACTGGGGCGAACAGGAACACCGCAAGCGCATAGCCCGTTTGGGCTTCTGGTGTGTCGCCCCGGACCTGGGCCCGAGCGGCATCAGGAAGAGCGTCAAGGGCTTGTGAGATCTGGCCGACCACCTCGACATTGCCGATCCTTGTGATTGTGATCAGAAGGAAGAACGGAACGATCGCGAAGAAAAGCGATCCGAGGAACGCCATCGGCATCCAGAAGTCCTTCGCCTGCACCAACTGTTTCAGATCAGTTCGGGCAACGGTGAATGTTCGTGACCAGTTCATGATGTGTTCCTGCGTTAGCTCTAGCGGGCCAACTCGGCGACGCGAGAGCGCCTTACCGGTCGGCCGGTGGTGTTGGACGGTGGGGTGATCTCGTCGGCTGCCGTGCCCTGCTCTCGCCTGACGGCAAAGTAGAGATCCTCCAGAGTTGGGATGAACGGCACAACCGCGGTAAGGCGAACGTTCCTTGCAACCAGAGCAGCAACCAGATCCGGCACCACGTCTAGCGATTGAAGCCCAACTGTTGCTGTGTTCGATTCCCGCTCATAAGACACAACCCCCACGCTGTTGGCCACATGATCAAGCTCTGGGCCCTCAACGGCTGTGATATGCAACTGCGGAGTTGGCCAGTAGCGCTGGGCCAGCTCGTCCGGCTTGCCAGACAAGAGATTGAAGCCGTGCTGCATCACTGCGATCTCGTCGGCCAAACCCTCGGCCTCCAGCAGCAGGTGGGTGCAGAGAACAACGGTGCGGCCCTGCCCGGTCATGTCCCGGATCAGCTCAAGCACCGAAACTGCGGACTCGGGATCCAGGCCCGAGGTTGGCTCGTCGAGCAGCAGCAGTTCGGGGTCGTGGAGAACCGATCGGGCAAGCGCCAGACGCGTCTTCATCCCGGTTGAGTAGCCCCCAACCTGAAGGTCCAGGGCGGCATCAATCCCGAACTGGGAGGCAGCCTCTCGGATTCGGGTGTCTGCATTGCGGCCCAGGTCGTAGAGCTCGGCTGCGTACCGCAGGTTGTCCCAACCGCTCAGGCGGTCATAGAGAGACGGTTTGGCCGACACAACACCGCAGTTGGACCGAACCTGCTCGCCATCGGGGGTGCCGGGGTCAAGCCCGAACACCCGAACCGAGCCTGTGGCCGGAGACAGGGCACCGGTGATCATGCGAATAGCGGTTGTCTTGCCTGCGCCGTTCGGTCCCAGCAGCACCGTGATTGAGCCCTTTGGCACCTGGATGGTTAGGTCGGCGAGAGCTTGCACATCTCCAAACCACTGGGACACGGCGGCAAGGTCCACAATTAATTCTCTTGTCACGCTCTGGGTTATCGGCGAGCAGACGCACAGCTGGAGGAGAATCCGCAACTGTGCGCCCAACATCAGCTAGCTTCGTACGCGTGTTCGTTCTAGGAATAGATCCTGGTCTCAGTCGCTGTGGTTTCGCTGTTGTCGAGCCGTCTCGGCGTGGTGGCGGTCGCGCTGTTGCTCTCGGTGTGATCACAACCGCGCCAAAGGAGCCAACCCCAATTCGTTTGGCCGAGATTCAACGCGAGTTTCGGGCCCTGATGCGTGAGTACCATCCGGCCGTGGTCTCTGTCGAGCGCATCTTCTTCCAGAACAACGTGCGCACCGCGGTTAGCGTGGCGCAGGTTTCAGGGTTGATCATCGCCGAGTCAATCTCGGGCGGGGCCGACGTTGTTGAGTACTCGCCCAACCAGGTCAAAAGTGCGGTGGCCGGCGACGGCAGAGCAGACAAGTTGCAAATGCAAGAGATGGTGCAGGTGCTGCTGAACCTTTCGGCAATACCGAAACCCGCTGATGCCGCGGACGCCGCCGCGCTGGCGCTGTGTCATCTGGCCAACGATCCAAGTGGATTCCTGCAAAACCGTGTGTCTGCGGTGCTCCGTTGAGCTCGGCAAACCAATGATCGGGTCGCTTCGCGGTCAACTGGTTGACCGAGATCAGTCTCTCGACAAGCCAAGCGCCGACGTCATCCTCGACGTTGGCGGAGTTGGCTACCGACTCACCGTCACCGGCGAAACCCTTGGCAGGCTTCCCTCATCGGGCGAGGTGATGTTGCACGTCTATCACCACTTCTCAGACCCCGGCCAGCGGCTTTTCGGGTTCCTCACCAAAGACGAGCGGCTTGCCTTTGAGGGGCTCTTGGCCGCTCACAAGGTTGGCCCATCGTTGGCCATTGCCATCATTGCCACCCATCCGCCGAAAGAACTGGCTCGCATACTTGATGACGATGATGTCGACTCGCTCTGCCAAGTGCCAGGGGTTGGTCCCAAAACGGCAAAGCGTCTCCTAATCGAGTTGCGGTCCAAGCTTGTGTTGCCAGAGGCGTCGTCATCCTCAAGTGGCAATTCCACCGCTTCGACCTCCGCCTCAGGGCCCCCAACCAGGGGCTCGGTGCTGGCCGACGTCCGAGGGGCGCTGGTTGAGCTTGGCTACAGCAACGAAGAGGCACGGGCTGCTGTGGCCGAGCTGCCGCGGCCAGATCAGCCCGAAGACCATTCGGAGCCCGAGGTAGTGCCAGATTCCGGAGACCTGTTGAGGCAGGCGCTGCGGATCCTGGGAGGGCCCTAGCGTGCCAAGAGACCAATGGGTAGACCCACGGCCGATGGAGGATGGCGAACCGGTCAACGAACTGTCGCTGCGGCCCCGCACCCTTGATGAATTCGTAGGTCAGCGAGAGCTGAAAGAGCGACTTGGCATCATCCTTGAGGCGGCGAAGATGCGAGATGAGCCTGCCGATCATCTGATGTTTGCCGGTCCTCCCGGCCTCGGCAAAACCACCTTGGCTGGCATCGTTGCCGCCGAGCTGGGATCCCACCTTCACATCACGTCTGGCCCTGCCATCGAACGGGCCGGAGACCTCGCCTCGATCCTCACAAAGCTTGAAGCAGGCGACGTGCTCTTTATAGACGAGATCCACCGCCTTCCAAGAATGGTGGAAGAGGTCATGTACCCGGCAATGGAAGACCGCCAACTAGACGTGATGCTTGGCAAGGGCCCCGCCGCTCGATCTATCCGGTTCGACCTCGAACCGTTCACGTTGGTTGGCGCCACCACTCGAACGGGTCTGATCACCGGCCCCCTCCGAGATCGATTCGGGTTTTCCTTCCGTCTTGAGTTCTATGACCAGAAAGACCTTCAGGTAATCGTTACCCGATCAGCTGAGATATTTGAAATCTCCATCGATCCGTTGGGCGCGTCCGAAATTGCCCGCCGCAGTAGGGGAACGCCCCGCATAGCCAACCGCCTGCTGAACCGGGTGCGAGACTTCGCCGAGGTCCGAGGCGATGGGACCATCAGCCAACAGGCAGCCTTTGATGGTCTTGCCCTGTTCGGGATCGACGAATTGGGGTTGGACAAGGTTGATCGCACCCTGCTTGAGAATCTTTGTGTCAAGTTCGGTGGTCGCCCGGTTGGCCTCAGCACCCTGGCCATCAGCGTTGGCGAGCCAACCGAAACCGTCGAAGATGTGATTGAACCGTTCCTGATCCAACAGGGGCTGTTGGTTCGCACCCCTCGGGGTCGGGTGCCAACCGAGAACGCATGGCATCATCTGGGCCTGGAGCCTCCCGAGCAGCCAGCCCAACTGTTCGGCTGAGGCCCACAACTTATGCCTCGGCCCCAGTTTCCGGACGCTTCGGCGTTCCAGTATTCGCTGCCAGACTCTGCCATTGGCCAAGTGCCTGCCGAACCGCGAGATGCGGCTCGGCTGTTGGTTGACGGGGACCCGCCAAGCCACCATCGTGTGGCCGGTCTGGCCGACCTGCTGGAACCCGGGGACCTGGTGGTGGTCAACGACACAAAGGTTTTGCCGGCCCGGCTCAGCCTGCGCAAACAGACAGGAGGGGCAGTTGAGGTGCTGCTTCTTGAACCAACGGGCAATCCCTGCGAGTGGCAGGCCCTGGTGCGGCCCGGCAAGAGGCTGAAGATCGGAGCGGTACTGGAATGGGAGGCTCAGCCCGCGGTTGAGGTTGTTGGCGAATTGCCGGACGGCCGCCGCGTTATTCGCCTACTGGCCCAGGATCTTGTTGAACGCGCAGGCCAGGTGCCGTTGCCGCCATACATCACGAAGTCCTTGACCAACCCAGATCGATACCAAACCGTTTATGCCAATGTTGCCGGCTCGGTTGCCGCGCCAACCGCTGGCCTGCATCTCACAAATCGGGTGCTGCAGGCACTGGTGCAACGCCAAATTGAGGTTGTTTCGGTTGACCTGAGGGTTGGGCTTGGAACCTTCAGGCCAATCAGCTCCGATTCTGTCCTTGACCATCAGATGCACGGCGAGACCTACTCGGTCTCGGCTGAGGTTTGGGCAAAGGTGCAGGCAGCCAAGCGAGTGGTTGCCATTGGTACCACCACCGTCAGAACGTTGGAGGCGGCCGCCACTACGGGTCGACTAACGGATCGGACAGAACTGTTCATTCATAGGGGCTTCGGTTGGCAGGTAGTTGACGTGCTGCTGACCAACTTTCACGTTCCCCGAAGTTCCCTGTTGGTAATGGTCGACGCGTTCATTGGCAGCCGCTGGCGAGACCTGTACGAATTGGCGCTGGCCGACGGTTATCGATTCCTGAGCTTCGGCGACGCCATGCTGGTAACCCGGCGCACAAGTTAGCCTCGCATCCGTGACCGATCCCGGCCCCATCTCGATGGTTGTTGAGACAACAGACGGTGACGCCAGGGCAGGGCTGATTACAACGAGTCGGGGCGTCATCGAAACGCCGGTGTTCATGCCAGTTGGAACCAGGGCGGCAGTAAAGACTCTCGATACCGGAGACCTCGAACGGCTTGACGCCCCCATCGTTTTGGCAAACACCTACCACCTCATGGAGCGCCCCGGTGCCGACCTAGTTGAACAGATGGGCGGCCTCCACCGGTTCATGGACTGGTCTGGCCATCTGCTGACAGATTCTGGTGGTTATCAGATCTTTTCGCTGCGACCAAAGATCAGTGAAGACGGGGCAACGTTTAAATCTGTGTACGACGGGTCGGCGGTTCACCTAACGCCCGAGCGGTCGGTGAGGATCCAGGAACAACTTGGCGCCGACATTGCAATGGTGCTTGATGTGTGCCCTGCTTTGCCAAGCGAACCAGACGTGCAGCGCCGAGCCGTCGACTTGACGCTGCAATGGGCGAATCGATCAAAGGCCGCCCACTCTCGCCAAGGACAGGCTCAGTTCGGAATTGTTCAGGGCGGAGTGAGCCCGGAACTACGGGCCGAGTCTGCCAAGGGAACGGTGGAGGTTGGTTTTGACGGGTATGCGGTTGGGGGGTTGTCGGTTGGCGAAGACAGAAGCGAAATGATTCCGGCTCTGGCGGCGGCAACTGCCTGCCTCCCGGCAGACAAGCCCCGCTATTTTATGGGGCTGGGCGATCCTGTTGGTCTGGTCGAAGCAGTTGCCAACGGCATCGACATGTTCGACTGTGTGCTCCCAACCCGTTTAGCCCGTCACGGCACCGCGCTTAGCGGCGAAGGCCGCCTCAACCTAAAGAACCTGCGTTTCCGCTCAGACGAGCAACCAATAGATCCAAACTTCGATCACCCTCTGTCTAGTCGCTTCAGCCGGGCCTATGTCCGCCACCTGCTCAACACCAACGAACTCACCGCAGGCCGCATCATCACGCTGCACAATCTCGCCTGGTTGGCTGAGTTCACGGCACAGATGAGGCTGTCGATTCAACAGGGCACCTTCCAGTCGTTCAGGCAGAAAGTATTGGCCGACTGGGCTTAGGAGGCGGTCCTTGGGCCGGCCCAGTTACTAAACGCGGCCGGGCATCACCAGTTCGGGTCCACCAGGCGCTAGCGTTTCCCGGCTGATCCTCCCGCGCGTCACGCGCTGTGACAGCGCCCTCAACCGGAAGCCAACATGGAAGCATTAATTCCCTTCGCGTTCATCTTTGTAATTATGTACCTGTTGCTGATTCGCCCCCAGCAACGTCAGGCGAAGCAGGCCCGTGAGTTGATCGCCAGCGTTCAGGAAGGCGACGAGATCGTTCTCAGCTCTGGGATTCACGGGTTTGTCAGCAGCGTCGACGACGAGATCATTTGGGTGGAGGTAGCTGATGGCGTTGAGTTGAAGGTGGGCCGCGGCTCCGTGGCCTCGAAAATCATCGATGATGATGGCGATGATGACCGTGACGATGACGACGACGATGACCGCGACGACGATGACCGCGACGACGATGACGCTGATGATGGCCCTGACGATCATGATGATGATGACCGTGATGACGATGACGATGACCCCGACGACGACCTGTTCGGAGACCCGGGGTCTGGGCCTGACGACACCGTGACCGAATCGAAGGATTGATGAACCAAAAGCACGTGCTGTCGGCGCTCTTTGTGGTGTTGGTGGCCGTCGGCGGTTTTGGGTACACCCTGGCGGTTGGTAATGAGCCGCTCCTGGGCCTTGACCTCCAAGGTGGGGTTTCGGTGGTCTACCAACCAACGTCGGTCGCCGATGATGATGCCCTTGACCAAACGGTTGAAATCATCCGAGCGCGCGTCGACGCCCTCGGTGTGGCCGAGCCCGAGATCTCCCGTCAAGGCGGCACAATCGTTGTTGATCTTCCAGGTGTTGAAGAGCAGCAACGCGCTCTCCAGCTGATCGGCCAGACAGCAGAGCTTCGTTTCAGGCCGCTCCTACCGTTCCCGACGCCAACAGGTGAGTTCAACATCGACGACCTCATCGGGAACGACCCGTTGGGCGAAGAGCCAGATGCATCGCAAACCGAAGGCACCCCAGGCTCAGACGAAGAAGGGCTTGGTCCGCTGCGTCGCCGTCAGGGCACGGGCGACGGCACAGACGAAGATCCGGCCGAATCTCAGGTTCCGCCAGTCGATTCGTTTCAGCTGGGTGCCGAAACAGCTTGCTCGGGCCAGCTAACCAGGCCTGAAGATGACTTCGCCGAAGCGTTTGTGCTGTTGCCAATGAGAGACGGCGGTGTTGCCTGCCTCGGGCCAACCTTGCTGACCGGTGAAACCCTCGAGACATCCGAGGTCAGCTTCGATACCCGGGAATGGGGAGTGAATCCGGTGTTCAAGGCGGGCGATGAGGGCATCGGGGCCTTCAACGCGGTAGCCGAGCTTTGCTTCAACGCCACCCCAGCCTGCCCAACCCGACAACTGGCAATTGTGTTGGATCGTGAGGTGATCTCGGCTCCATCCATCAACGCTCCCGCCTTCGAAAGAGACCGGATAGTGATCTCCGGCTCGTTCACCGAAGACGAGGCTCGAGACCTGAACACCGCCCTCAAGTTCGGTGCCCTTCCGGTAGAGCTCGAGGCTCAGGCCACACGCACGGTTTCGGCAACAATCGGCGACGACATTCTTCGGTCGGGCGCAACCGCCGGGTTGATCGGCCTCGCCCTGGTCGGCGTCTATCTCTTGGCTTACTATCGGCTCTCGGGGTTGGTGGCAATCATGGGCCTGGTGCTATCGGGCCTCATGTTGTGGACCATCATTGCCTGGTTCGGAGCCAACCAGGGCCTCGCCATCTCGTTGGCAGGCCTGGTGGGCCTCACGGTTGCCATCGGCGTATCGGCAGACTCGAACATTGTGTATTTTGAAAACGTCAAAGAGTCCATTTCTCAGGGCCGTCGCATTCCAACCGCCATTGAGCGAGCCTACGAATCCTCGATAAGCACCATTTTGAAGGCAGACATCGTAAGCCTGATCGCCGCCGGACTTCTCTATTTCCTAACCGTTGGCGCCGTTCGGGGCTTCGCCTTCTACCTGGGAGTGGCAACGCTGCTCGACTTGTTCGTTTCTTACCTCTTCATGCGGCCAGCCCTTGCCCTGATTGCCAGAATGGCTGGGAACAATCCGAAGCTTCTTGGGCTGCGAGTCGAGGTGGACTCATGAAGACGTTGCGAGCCATATTCGCCGGAAGATCGAAGATCGAGTTCGCTCCGATCTGGAAGCGCACCCTTCCGGTTTCCCTCACTGCCGCAGGCATCTCCCTGCTTCTGCTGGTCTTTCTTGGCCTGCGTCTCAGCATCGACTTCGAGGGAGGCGGAATTTTCGAGGTTCCGGTATCCGACTCGGTAACCGTTGAGGACGCGCGGGGGGCGCTTTCTGATCCAACGGCTCGGATCCAGCTGGTTCGAGATCCAGATCGGGGCGCCTTCATCCGCGTCCAAACCGGGTCTGACGCCCTTGCCAGATCCTCAGAAGTTGTTCAGGAATTGGCTGACTTTGGTGGTGTGACAACCGACTCGGTCAGCATCAACGAAGTTGGCCCGACATGGGGGGACCAGATAACGGGTAAGGCAGTGCGGGCGCTTGCTTTTTTCTTTGTTGTGGTTGCCATCTACCTGGCGTGGCGCCTGGAGTGGCGAATGGCGGTTGGTGCTCTGATTGCTGTTGTTCATGATTTGCTAATCATCACTGGGATCTATGCAATTGCCAGATTCGAGGTAAGCCCGGCCACAGTAATTGCGCTGCTCACAATTATGGGCTACTCGCTGTATGACACCGTTGTGGTTTACGACAAGATTCTTGAACGCCAAAAAGACGAACGGATTGCCCTTCACGACGGCTACACCGCCCACGTCAGCGGGGCAATGAATCAGGTGCTGATGCGCTCTATCAACACGACAATCACCACACTTTTGCCGGTGGTGTCGATGCTTGTGATCGGGGCTGTGCTGCTGGGCGGAGCCACCCTTCGGGACTTTGCGCTAGCCCTGTTCATAGGGCTGATTCTTGGCACCTATTCCTCGATCTTTGTGGCTGCTCCATCCCTGGTCTGGTTGAAAGAACGACAGCCAGACATTGCCGCCGAGCGCAAAGTTCGAGAAAAGCGCCAGGCCCGAAAAACCCGAGGCCGGTAATGATGTCTGCCGCGAGAGCTGCCTAGGCGCCTCTGCCGGGCAGCACTCGGTAGGCGTCGTAGACGCCGTCGATCTTCCTGGTTGCCCGAAGCAGTTCTTCAAGGTGAGACGGGTCTGCTATTTCGAATTCGAACTTGAGGCGAGCCATCCGGTCAGACCCGGTCTGAGACTGGGATGAAAGGATGTTCACGTGGTTCTCGGAGAAGACCCGTGAAACCTCCGACAAGAGGTGAGATCTGTCGTAAGCCTTCACTTCGGCCGAGGCAATGAACATGCCGGTGTCGCCCGCATCCCACTCAACGTCGATCAGTCGGTCGTCCTGGTTGGTGGCAAGCGACATTCCATTGGCACAGTCGGAGCGATGCACCGACACACCACGCCCGCGGGTGACAAAACCAAGAATTTCGTCGCCTGGAACCGGGGTGCAGCAACGAGACAGCCGGATCAGCACGTCGTCCAAACCCTCAACGTGTACCCCGGGCGAGCCGCCTGGCCTGCGCCGGCGTTTGCGACGAGCGGTAACAGGGAGTGATTCTTCGCGCCCGGAAGAGCCGTCTAGCTCTCTGTGAACCCGGGCCGCTATTGACTTCGCCGAAACCTGGTGGTCGCCGATCGCAACATACAAGGCGTTGACGTCGGGGTA
This sequence comes from Acidimicrobiia bacterium, assembly GCA_003231975.1. Lineage (GTDB taxonomy): Bacteria > Actinomycetota > Acidimicrobiia > Acidimicrobiales > SZUA-35 > SZUA-35. The sequence goes on along the minus strand of QIKW01000163.1, from coordinate 20,823 downwards.
GTTCATCTTCTCGGCCACCTTGGAGATAACCCCCGCGGCAGCAATCTTCTGCACCGGCAAACCATCTCTGCGCAGCTCACGTTGGAGATCGTCCTGGCCGGTTGACATGGCGTCTTCGCGCCGCTCTCGGGAGAACCACTGCTTGATCTTGCTGGCCGCCCGGGGCGAGCGAACGAAGGTAAGCCAGTCTTGGGATGGGCCCGCGCCGTCAACCTTTGAGGTGAAGATTTCAACCGTCTCGCCCGAGTTGAGCTGCTCGGTCAGAGCCACAAGCTTGCCCTCAACCTTGGCACCAACCGTGCGATGGCCGATGTCGGTGTGGATTGTGTACGCAAAGTCAACCGGGGTTGATCCTGTCGGGAGGGTAACTACGGCCCCTTGGGGCGTGAACACAAAGATCTCGTCCTGATCGAGGTCTACCTTCAGGTTCGCCATAAACAGCCCGGGGTCGTTTGTTTCCTCCTCCCAACCAATGATGCGGTCGAGCCACGCAAGATCAAGCCCAGGGCCCGACTTAGGCCCCTTGCCTGTCTGGTCTGGGTTCTCCTTGTAGACAAAGTGGGCGGCCACACCGAATTCGGCTCTGGCGTGCATGTCCTTGGTGCGAATCTGAACTTCGATCGGTTTACCCTGGGGCCCAATCACAGTGGTGTGCAGAGACTGGTAGAGATTGAACTTGGGCATCGCCACGTAGTCCTTGAACCGGCCCTGCACCGGCTTCCACGTGGCGTGAATTGAGCCGAGGGCGGCGTAGCAATCTCGAACCGAATCAACAACAACCCGGATCCCGATGAGGTCGTTGATCTCGGTGAACTCTTTGCCTTTCACTACCATCTTTTCATAGATGGAGTAGAGGTGCTTTTCTCTGCCCGTTACCTCGGCATCGATGTTCAGTTCGGCGATGCGGCCCCTGACGTCTTCCAGAACCTGGGTGAGATACAGCTCTCGCTCGGGGGAGCGGGCGGCCACCATGTTTTCAAACTCGCCGAAACGCTTGGGATGAAGGGCGGCAAAACTGAGGTCTTCCAGCTGGGTTTTGACCTCCTGGATTCCAAGACGGTGGGCCAGGGGGGCGTAGACGTCGAGGGTTTCCCTTGCCGTTCGCTCCTGCTTCCAGCGAGGAATGGCAGCGATTGTTCGCATGTTGTGGAGACGATCGCTCAGCTTAATGATGAGGACCCGAACGTCTTTCGCCATTGCCACCAGCATTTTGCGAAAAGTTGCAGCCTGCTGAGCCTCTTTGGTTTGAAACCTGAGGCGGTCGAGCTTGGTGACACCGTCGACGATGGCTGCCACCTCTTCGCCAAACTGATCCTGGATGTCGGCCAGCGTGCAACTGGTGTCTTCAACCGCGTCGTGCAAGAGGGCAGCCGCAATGGTTACGTCGTCCAGGCCCAGGTTGGCCACGATGCCAGCAACCGCCAACGGATGAGTGATGTATGGCTCGCCAGACTTGCGGCGTTGACCCTGGTGGGCTTGTTCGGCAACCTTGTAGGCCCGCTGAACAAGATCGATCTGTTCCTTGCGACGAGGTCCGTCGAACCCCGCAACCAGTGAGGCAACTTCGGAAACGATTGCCTGACGCTCTCGGCGCCAGGGAAGAACCCGTTCAACAACGGCCACTAGGCGCCAACCTCCCACAAAGCCGAGACGTTGTACTGGCCAAGCCGGTCTCGCCCTCGCAGTTCGCTCAGTTCGATGATCGCCCGGACCCCTACTACTTGCCCGCCAAGCTGTTCGACAAGGTTGCAAACCGCCTCGGCAGTGCCCCCGGTAGCGACTACGTCGTCAACGACCAGGATGCGGTCTCCTGCTGAGATCGCATCCTGCTGGATCTCCAACCCATCGGTGCCGTACTCGAGTTCGTAGTTCTGCCTGGCAACCGGGCCTGGAAGCTTGCCCGGCTTGCGGGCCGCAATGAACCCTACGCCAAGCCGTTGGGCGGTGATGATTCCCGCCAGGAAGCCCCGAGCCTCAATTCCAACCACCGCATCGATGTCCGGAAGGTTGGCAGCCAACGCCACCGCGCACCGCGATGTGGCCGAGGAAGACCGCCACAGAGGAGACAGGTCTTTGAACGCGATCCCGGGCTTGGGGAAATCGGGGACCTCGGTTACGGATTCTTTCAGCCAGGCAGGTGGCGCCATGCCAAGAGGTTACAGGGGTCACGCGTTGCCGACTGCGTCGACCACGCTGGAACATGCTGACGCTGATCCGGCGAAGCCGGTGAGGCGGTAGCCGAACCAATATGGTAGCTGGTTATGTCACGGCCCTTGTTTCAGGCGACGCCTGGTACCAGAGATCTCTTCTCGCCTCATACCGACCGGATGTGGGAGTTGGTTGAGGTGTTCCGTGACGAGGCGATGTTGGCGGGGTTTGCACAGATCATTCCGCCGATGTTTGAAGACATTGCAGTGTTCACCCGGCTCGGCGAGTCCACCGACGTTGTCACCAAAGAACTCTATGACCTTGAGGACAACGGTGGTCGCCGCCTTGCGTTGCGACCCGAGTTCACGGCTTCGGTTTGTCGGGCCTATGTTCAGGAGCGTCCGCTAATACCGTGGAAGGCTTGGTACGCGGGCCCTGCTTTTCGTCAAGAAAGGCCTCAGCGGGGTCGTTATCGCCAGTTCGATCAAGTGGGGGCTGAGGTAATCGGCAGCCACGACCCCGACATCGACACCGAGGTGATTGCCCTTGCGGCCAGCTTCTACCGCCGGATTGGCCTAAATCAGGTTGTGCTGTTGATCAACACGCTTGGTGATCAGGCAGACCGCCCCCGCTATCTGGAGGCTTTGCGAGGCCACTTCAGTGCCGACCTTGATTCTCTTTCAGAGCAATCAAGGCACACCCTTGAGGCCAATCCGCTCCGAGTGCTCGACTCCAAGCGACCCGCTGATGCTGATCTGGTTGCGGCCGCTCCGCTGCTAATCGACTACGTGTCAGACGACGCGGCCAGCGCCTTTCAGCGGGTTCAGGGTGGGCTGAGGGCGCTGGAAATACCGTTCACAATCGCCCCTCGTTTGGTGCGCGGTCTCGACTACTACACCCGTACAGCCTTCGAGTTCGCGTCTTCCGCCCTCGACGCGGCTCAGAACGCGGTTGGCGGCGGCGGTCGCTACGACGGCCTGGTTGCCGACCTTGGCGGCCCGGAAGAGCCCGGTGTTGGTTTTGCCCTCGGGGTAGACCGCACCTTGTTGGCTTGTGACTCAGAAGGCGTGTTCGACCCCCAGCCTGCCAGCCCGCAGGTGTGGGTTGTGGCAGCTACAGCAGGCACTGAGGCACTTCAGCTAACAGCAGAGCTTCGCCGGGCCGGGCTTTCTGTAAACCGAAGTTTCGATGGCAAATCAATGAAGGCCCAGATGAAGGCGGCCAACCGCTCCGCGGCCCCGGTTGCTGTAATTGTTGGCGACCAGGAGGTTGCCGACGATACGGTCAGCCTCCGATTGATGCAGGGCGACGGCAATCAGGCCGTTGTGGCCCGGAGGGAAATGGTGTCCAAAGTGAAGGAACTGCTGCAACTATGATGAGAACCCACCTATGCGGCCGGCTGAGCGCAGCCGAAGCTGGCCAAGAGGTCACCCTCACCGGCTGGGTGAACCGTCGCCGCGAGCACGGCGATCACCTAACGTTTATCGACCTGCGCGACTTTTCCGGTGTCACCCAGTGCGTGATCAACAACGACATAGACGTGCGCAGCGAGTATGTACTTGCCGTTTCGGGCACGGTCACGATGCGCACAGAAGACACCGTCAACCCAGATCTGGCAACTGGCCAAATCGAGTTAAAGGACTGCACGGTTGAAGTGCTCTCAAAGGCCGAACCCCCGCCCTTCCCTCTTGATGACCGGGCCGACGGCGTCGACGAGCTAATCAGGCTGAGGTATCGCTATCTCGATCTTCGCCGCCAACGCATGCAGAAGAACATGCGGGTTCGTTCGGCTGTGAACGCGGCCATCCGAAACGCAATGGAGCGCCAGGACTTTGTTGAGGTAGAAACCCCAATGCTTATGCCGTCCACCCCCGAGGGGGCCCGGGAGTTCCTGGTTCCCTCCAGGCAGCGGCCGGGGGCTTTCTATGCTCTTCCTCAATCCCCCCAGCTTTACAAGCAGCTCTTGATGGTTGGCGGGTTGGACCGCTACTACCAGATTGCCCGCTGCCTTCGCGACGAAGATCTCAGAGCAGATCGGCAATATGAGTTCATGCAACTCGACATGGAGATGAGCTTTGCCGAAGTTGACGACGTACTCAGCGCAGCCGAGGTTGGGGTTATGGACGCCGCCGAGGCGGCAACCGGGGTGCGCCCAGACCCGGTGCCACGGATCACGTGGCAGGAAGCAATGGAGCGGTTCGGCACCGACAAGCCCGATCTTCGTTTCGAGGTCGAACTGGTTGAGCTGACAGATGTGTTCGCCTCAACCGGCTTCAAGGCTTTCAGCTCTGCCTCTTCGATCAAGGGCATCAACGTTGTTGGCGGGTCGGCCGACTACGGCCGTAACAAGCTGGACGGGCTAACCGACGTTGCCAAGTCGTTTGGTGCGAAGGGCATGGTTTGGCTGAGGGTCAAGACCGAAGATGGAGCCCCAACCCTTGAGTCACCCGTTGCCAAGTTTCTCTCCGAAGAAGAAAAGACTGCCTTGATCTCAAGACTCAGTGGCAATGAGGGTGATCTGCTGCTGATAATTGCCGACGAGTGGATGACCACTTGTGGTGTGCTTGGCGAGCTGCGAAACCGGGTGGCACGGCCGCCCGTTAGTCAGGGCCCATACAAGTACCTGTGGGTTACAGACTTTCCCTTGTTTGTTGGGGTTGATGCGGTAACCGGCAGGCCAAAGCCGGGTCACCATGCGTTCTGTCACCCTCACCCGGCCGATGTCGACAAACTGGAAACCGATCCAATGGCCGTTAGGGCTTGGGCCTATGACCTGGTGCTGAACGGCTGGGAGCTTGGCTCTGGCAGTATTCGTATCCACGACCCGGCCTTGCAGCGAAGAGTGTTCGCCGTGTTGGGGATCGACGAAGACGAGGCGAACCGTCGATTCGGGTTCTTCCTGGAGCCCTTCAGGTATGGGGCCCCACCGCACGGGGGGTTTGCATATGGCATTGATCGGCTCACGGCGATCCTGGCAGGTGAAGAGAACATTCGGGAGGTTATTGCCTTCCCGAAGCCGCAGAGCGGGCTGGATCCGATGACCGATTCGCCAACCGAGGTGGATGCCAAGCAGCTGGCCGAGCTGGGGTTGCGAACTACGATTTGAGCCAGATGTCAACCGCCACCGAGTTCTCAGGAGCGTCGGGAAAACGCGGCTTGCCTTCAACAAAATCAGTGACGGCTTCAGGAACGATGTGGAGGCCAAGAAGGTCTTCGCCTCGGCTGGCCGTTGCCTGATCGTCAGCTGTTACGGACAACACGAATCCCAAGCGTTCGAGTTCGTCGGCAACGGCGCCTCCAACCTCGCTTGGCGGGGCGGTGTTGGTAAGAAGGCTTACCCTCTGGTTGCTTGGTGGCCGAGTTTGGTCTATCGCAGGTAACAGGTTCGACGGAAGCTGTAGCCCGGCCAGTACCTGGGCCAGCGATCGCCCGGGGGGTGGCAGGGGGGTTGGATCTGAAGCTGGGGGGCTGGCACTTTGAGGTGGCGCGGCTTCAGCTTCAGTTAGCGAGTCTGGCACCACCGAGGGCATGCGGACCGATTTGGTTGGTGGCGATTTGGTTGGTGACGGAGCCGGATCAGCGTGGGTGGGGCTGGCCGCCGCGGGGACTGTTGGTGGGGCCGGAACAGTCACGCCCGGTGAGACCGTGACGCTTGGGGCAACTGGAATAACTGAGGTAGAGGGTGCAGTAACGCCCGGGGCGGCAGAAACAGTGGGCGCACTGGGTACGCCTGGCGTGGTCGAAACAGTTGGGGCAGCAGGGATGGTTGGGGCCGACGGAGCCTGCTCCGGCTCTGGCGTGTGCCTCGCCGAAGGAGGGTTGTCTGGTTCGGGCTCACTGCGCTGGTTGCTCGGACCCTTCTGGCGGGCGCGTTTCATCAGCTGAGCCGCCAGAACCAGAACCGAGATTGCTACCCAGAGGTAAAGGCCATAAACCACTACGTCCTGCATGGGCAGTTGATCCTACAGCCAGTCGACCCTCCGAACAGGTTTACCTTCCAACCGGTCAAGGCCAGGGTAGGAGGCTGCTGATGGATGGCGTCTGAGATGTGGGACACGTATCGATCAGCAATCGCCGAGTACCCTGCGCTCGTGGGGAATGATCTTTTCGCCGCTGCTGCTGCGGTCCGTCTGAAAGCGCGGTCTCCGCTGGCCGCCAGGCTGCGGCCCGAAACTCTTGACGATGTGGTCGGCCAGAGGCATCTGCTTGGCCCAACCGGCACGTTGCGGCAGCTGGTAAAGGCAGACCGACTTTCTTCGGCCATTCTCTGGGGGCCTCCTGGCACTGGCAAAACTACGCTGGCCCGCCTGATCGCAGCGGCTTCGGCCAAGGCCTTCGAGCAACTGTCGGCTGTGTCAGCAACCGTCAAGGATGTTCGCGAGGTGATCCGGCAGGCCGAGGAAAGGCTTGGCGCCCATGGTCAGGGAACCATCCTGTTCCTTGACGAGGTGCACCGTTTCAACAAGGCCCAGCAGGACGCGCTTCTTCCCGCGGTTGAGTCCGGCGTGCTTACGTTGATAGGTGCAACCACAGAGAACCCCTTCTTCGAGGTGAACCCGCCCCTACGGAGCAGGTCAACCCTGTTCCGGTTGGAAATGTTGTCCGAAGACGATCTTGGTGAGCTGGTGAGGCGCGGTCTCAAAGCCGAACGAGCCACCGCGTCCGATGAGGCTGTGGCCTATTTAGCAGGGCGAGCAGCAGGCGATGGAAGGCAGGCTCTCACCACACTTGAGGTTGCGGTTGCGCTGGCCGGGGCAGATGCCTCAAGCCAACCCGACAACGACGACACCGCCCCGGTTCGGGTTGAGCTCTTCCATGCAGAGTCGGCAACCGATCTGAAGGCCCTGCGATACGGCCGTGACGAGCACTACGACGTGATCAGTGCGTTCATCAAGAGCATTCGGGGCAGCGACCCCGACGCCGGGGTTTACTGGTTGGCCCGAATGTTGGAGGCAGGTGAGGACGCCCGCTTCATCGCCCGCCGCCTTGTGATCCTTGCCTCTGAGGATGTTGGAATGGCTGATCCGATGAGCTTGCTGATCGCCGACGCTGCCGCTCGCGCAGTTGAGTTTGTTGGTCTGCCCGAGGCCCAGCTAACCCTGTCGCAGGCTGTCATTCATCTGGCAACAGCTCCCAAGTCCAATTCGGCAACGCTGGCAATCGCAGAAGCCCGAGCTGACGTTCAGGAGCTTTCGGCGGGCGAGGTTCCGGTCCATCTCAGAGACTCTCATTACAAAGGGGCCAAGTCGCTAGGCCATGGTGAGGGCTACGTCTATCCCCACAATCACGAGGATGCCGTGGTTGATCAGCAGTACCTGCCAGATGAGGCGCTTCAACGTCGCTACTACCGCCCAACCAATCGTGGCTATGAGGCCCGCTATCGTGAGCAGCCATGACCATCGCTGAGTTCGCCGCCGTTGTGGTTGCAATGGCCGTTGTTGTAATAGCGGTTGTGCTTGTAATGGCGGTCAACAACTTGAACCGCACCATGGCCAAAATGGAAGACACCGCTCACCAACTGCGAGACGAAGGAATCAGCGCCTTTCGTGAACTGCGCCAACTGGTATCAGATGCTGATGCAGAGCTTGACAAGGTGGATCAGGTGCTTGACAGAGCCGATCAGGCAACCACCTACATAAGCGAGACTTCCCGCCGAACCCATGAGGCCGTGCAAGATCCGGTGATTCGCTCCCTGGCCATCGCATCTGGGTCAAGCAAGGTTGCCCGCGGTTGGCTCGGGGCTCGCAGAAAGCGCCGCAAGTCAGACAAACTGGCCGAGAAGGCAGCCGGATAGGGCCCGATGATCGCATTCTTGTTACGGCGCTTCCGGTGGGTTCTGCTAGGGGCAGGAGCCAAATGGCTGGCCCGCCGAGGTCTCGGCAATTCTGTCAACCAGGCGGCCACCGAGCTTGAAGATCGGCTTCCCCAATCGGTTGCAAAGTTGGCGAATGCGTTGCCGGGCGATGTTCTGCGCGTCGGTGGCACCGCCGCAGTGGCGGGTCGTGCTGCCAAACGAACCGGGATGCTTGCCGTGCGTGGGGGGTCTGTTGCCGCCAGAACTAGCGCGGCAGTGGCTAAGTCCGGCTCGGCCGCGGCTCACTTGGTGCCAAGCACCAAGCAGCGGTTCGGAGCCAGAGCGGCCGCGGCCAAACGTGCTTGGCAGGACGAAACCGAAGCGGCCCGTAAGGAGCTGGCATCTGACTATGCCCGTCACGTCGACGGCGACGAGGCTGGTCTTGAGACCCTGCTTGATCGTCGAGACGTCGAAGCCCAGCCACTTCCAATGGTCCAAACCGCGGTCAACCCGGGGCGTCGTCGCTTCCGTCGCCCGCCCCCAGCTCCCGAAGTGCCCCGAATGCAGCGCAGTTACAGAAGGCCCGAAAAGGCTTGGGATCGGCCCCGCTTTGGCCGCTAGGGTCCGCTCCATCTATGAGAGCGAAATCTATGAGAGCGAACGAACTGCGCCAGGTCTTCATTGAGTTCTTTACCAGCCGTGATCATCAGCTGATCCCGTCAGCCAGCCTGATCCCGCACGATCAAACGCTGCTGTTTGTTAACTCCGGGATGGTGCCGTTCAAGCCGTACTTTGTCGGCGAGGAGCGGCCGCCCCATCCACGTGCAGTCAGTGTTCAGAAATGTGTTCGGGCTGGCGGCAAACACAACGACCTCGACGAGGTTGGGCGCACTGCCCGCCATCTCACCTTCTTCGAAATGATGGGGAACTTCAGTTTCGGCGACTACTTCAAAGAGCAGGCCATTCCTCAGGCCTGGGAGTTCTTCACCGAGGTTCTTGGGCTAGACCCCAAGCGTCTTTGGGTTACCGTGCACCTCAGCGACGACGAGGCCGAGGAGATCTGGGCCGAAACAGTAGGGGTGCCGCGCGAACGGATTCAGCGGCTAGACGAAGACAACTGGTGGCGAATGGCCGACACCGGCCCGAACGGCCCTTGCTCTGAGATCTTCTGGGACAAGGGCCCAAAGTACGGCCCCGAAGGTGGCCCGGCGAACCCCGAGGCCGACGAACGTTACGTTGAGATCTGGAACCTCGTGTTCATGCAGTTTGAAACCGATGAGGCCGGTGTCAGCACGCCGTTGCCGAAACCCTCGATCGACACAGGGGCCGGCCTTGAACGCATCCTGTCGGTGCTGCAGGGGAAGGACTCGATCTTTGAGATAGACGAAATGGTCACGTTGGTGGAAGCGGCCGAGGAGGTAACCGGCTACACGTTGGGGGCAGACGAGAACAGCGATCTGGCCCTTCGGGTGCTGGCCGAGCACGCCCGCACGATGACGTTTCTGATCTCAGACGGTGTGTTTCCAAGCAACGAAGACAGGGGTTATGTGTTGCGGCGCATCATGCGGCGGGCCGTTCGTTTCGCTTATCTCCTTGGTGTCAGAGACCTCGTTACCCCGTCTTTGGTAGACACCGTGGTGCAGATCATGGCGGCGGACTATCCGCAGTTGGACACCACCCACCAGCTGGTTCGCTCAGTTGTAGAACGAGAGGAAACCCAGTTTCGCCGCACCTTGGCCAAGGGGCTGAAGATCCTCGACGAGCAGCTAACCGATGTGCCAGAAGGCGGGCAACTGCCTGGCTCGGCTGCGTTCTTGCTGCACGACACCTATGGATTCCCATTCGAGGTGACAGAGGAGGTCGTTAAGGAACGTGGCTTCACTGTTGACCGCGCCGGCTTCGAGGTCGACATGGCAGCCCAACGCAAGCGGGCTAAGGAGAACCGCAAGGGCGTGGTGCAAGCTGGCGACATCGAACAGGTTCAGGTGATGCTCGACACTTCTGGCCTCACCGAATTTGTTGGCCGAGACGAACTGAGCGACGTGAGGGCCAACGTTCTGCTGGTTACCGGCCAGGGAACAGACACGGTCAGTATCTTCCTGGACCGCTCGCCTTTTTATGCCGAGTCCGGCGGCCAGGTTGGAGACACCGGCACCATCACAACCGACACCGGCTCGGCCGAGGTGCTCGACACCGTTGCGGCTGTTCCCGGCGTTCACCGTCACGTGGTCCGCATCACAGACGGCCAGATTCTTGCTGGCCAGGGGTGCGAGGCCACAATTGACGTTGCCCGCAGAAACGGCATTCGTCGCAACCACACCGGCACTCACATCCTTCACTGGGCGCTCAGAGAAGTGCTGGGTAATCAGGTCAAACAGCAGGGTTCGCTGGTTGCCCCAGACCGGCTCCGCTTCGACTTTTCTCATTTCGAACCGGTAACCGAGGCCCAGATTGTCCAGATCGAGGACCTGGTGAACGCGGAGATACTGGCCAACGCTCCAACCGAACACCCTGAGGTCACAAAGGCCGAAGCCGAAGAAATGGGGGCCATTGCCTTCTTTGGCGACAAATATGGCGAACGTGTTCGAGTGCTGCGGGCCGGCCCCTCGCTCGAGTTCTGTGGTGGCACTCATGTTGGGGCGCTTGGCCAAATTGGATTGCTGAAAATTGTCAGTGAAAGCTCGATCGGATCCAACCTGCGCCGGGTCGAGGCTGTAACCGGCGACGGTGCCATCTCGCTTTTGCGAGAGGCCGACAACACGATCGAGGCCGCCGCGTTGGCCATGAATGTGCCGAAGGGAAGCGTCGTCGATGGTGTGGCCAAGCGGCTAGCCGAGGTGAAGGATCTTCGAACCGAGGTGGCCGAGCTGAAGCGTCGGCTGGCTACCGGCCAAGCTGGCGAACTGGCCAGCGCGGCAGTTGACGGTGTGGTGATTGCCAGGGTTGATGGACTTGGTCGAGACGAGCTGAAGGACCTGGCAGTTGCCATTCGAAACTGCCAGGGTATTCGGGCTGTCGTGCTTGGTGGAGCCCCAACGGGTGGCGGCGCGGCTCTGGTGGCTGCTGCCAGTTCGGAAGCTCAGCTGAGCGCGGGCGACCTGATCGCCGATGCGGCCAAGTCAATCAAGGGTGGCGGCGGCAAAGGGGCCGAGCTTGCAATGGCCGGAGGCAAGGACCCTGAGGGAATCGACAACGGTTTGGAGCTGGCCCGGCGGGCCGCGGGCATTCTCTGATGAGCGGGCGGGCGGTCGGGGTCGACTTCGGCTCTCGTCGAATCGGCATCGCAGTCAGCGACAGCAAAAGGGTGTTGGCCACGCCATTCGAAACCATCAAGCGGGTTGGCGACCAACTGGTAGAGCACGGCCGGATTAACGAGATCGTCACCGAGATCGAAGCATCAGTGGTTGTTGTCGGTATCCCGTTCTCTTTGGACGGAAGTGAAGGTCCAGCGGCCAGGGCAATTCGGTCCGAGCTACGAGGCCTCCGTAAGCGACTGAGCGTGCCGGTGGTTGAACAGGACGAGCGGTTCACGTCGGTCACAGCAGAGCAGTCCCTGCGCCGGGGCGGCACAAAGGGCACCAAGAAGCGTGACGTTGTTGACCAGGTTGCCGCAGCAGTGCTCCTCCAGGGGTGGCTCGACGCCCTAACATGTCCAGAGTGAGCTTCTTCGATCAGGATTCCCCGGAATCCAACGACGGCTATCGGCCCGGCACGGTCATCCACGCCGACAAGGTGGCCGAAGAATCAAAGCGCTCGGCCGAAGATGCACCCCTCGAATGGGAGGAGGACGCCAACTTTGTGAGGGTGCGCCCCGCCTGGTTCAGATTGCTCAGGGCAGTTGCTGCGGTCGCGCTCATTGGTTATGTCGGCCTCATTGGATTCCGCGGTGTCAAAGGCTGGTTCGATCGCCAACTTGACCCGGCAGGCGAGCCGGGGGAGGCCATCACTGTGATTGTGCCGATTGGGGCCACAACGGCGGATATCGGGGGAATCCTTCAGGCTGAAGGGATCGTGCCGAACAGCACTTTCTTCCGCTACTACGCCCGCTGGGAAGGTGAAGAGAACTTTCAGGCAGGCGAGTATCAGATTCCTCTGAATTCAAGTGCCCAGGAAGCGATCGACACCCTCAACGGCGGCCCCAAACCCCAAGTGTTCGCCCGGTTCCAGGTGCGAGAGGGGCTATGGGTTGACGAGATGCTGCCGATCATCGCCAACCAGCTGGACAGCGTTACCGTCGGCCAGCTGCGGGCTGTTCTCAACGCCCAACGGATCGCCCCCCGCTATCGGCCTCCTGGTCTTTCCAGCTGGGAGGGTTTGCTGTTTCCGGACACCTACGAGGTAGCTGCTGATGCCACCGCCCTTGAGGTGTTGCAGAAAATGTCGGATGAGTTCAGCGAGGTAACAGGAGAGCTGGGCTTTGGCGCATCTGAGAACTTCGTGAACCTCTCGGCTTATGAGGTTGTGATCGTCGCCTCCCTTATCGAGGCCGAAACCCGAATCCCCGAAGAGCGAACCTTGGTTGCCTCTGTCATCTACAACCGGTTGCGCGAACAGATCCCGCTTGGCATCGATGCCACCTGCCTCTACGGCCAGGAAACCCGCGATCCCTCCGTGCTCACAAATGAGGTGCTTTTCGATTCCGAGAACCCTTACTCCTGCCGGGAAAGAATCGGCCTGCCGCCAACCCCCATCAACTCGCCCAGCCGGGCCTCGCTGCAGGCCGCCATTCAGCCCGCTCATAGCGACTTCATCTACTACGTGCTCACCAATGCCGACGGAACCCACACCTTTGCCGAAACCGACGAAGAGTTCCAGGTGGCCAAGCAGGTCTGCATCGACCTCGGCCTTGGCTGCGGCTGACTTGGTTCCATGATCACAGGCAACACCCAAGTGGCCGCGGTTGTTGGCTACCCCATCAGTCACTCTCGGTCACCTCAGATCCACAACGCGGCGTTCAAGGCCAATGGCCTGGACTGGGTTTTTCTGGCTCTCCCGGTGGCTGCGGGCTGCGGTGCCCAGGCTGTTGAAGCCATGCGGGCCTTGGGGATTCGGGGGCTTAGCGTCACGATGCCTCACAAACAGGCGGTGGCAGCAGCGGTTGACCGCCAAACCACTGCCGTTCAAGTCCTTGGGGCCGCTAATTGCGTTTTCCGTGACGGCAAGCAGTTGGTTGGCGACAACACCGATGGAGAGGGATTCGTTAGAGCTTTGAAAGCCACCGCAGGCGTAACGGTTGCCGACGCCAACATCGCCGTGGTGGGCGCCGGGGGAGCGGGCCGGGCCATAGTTCACGCACTGGCCAACGCAGGGGCAGGCAGGGTGGCTGTGATTAATCGAACCAATGCTGCTGCTGTTGACGCAGCCTCTCTGCATCAGCGAGTTGTTGTTGGCGCCCAGCCCGACATTGCCGGAGCCGACATCATCATCAACGCAACCTCGGTTGGCATGAGGGGCGGGAACGCTCCTGACCAGCTCCCGTTTCCGGCCGAATTGATCTCGTCTGGCCAGATCGTTGCCGACATCGTGTACACCCCAGAGCGCACAAGGCTGTTGGCCGCCGGTGCTGAGCGTGGAGCGACAACCATCGACGGTTTGGCGATGCTGGTTCATCAGGCGGCCGTTGCGTTTGAGCACTGGACTGGTACATCTGCACCAGTCGCCCTAATGGGGGAAGCTGTTCGCGCTTCTTGACGCTCACATCCCTCGGCCCGCGACCGATTAAGAAGACAAAGGCAAGCCACGAGGGCTAGATGGAGGCCAGGAAATGTTGCAGGGAACGCTTGACGGTTTTTCATTGGATGAAGTGCTCAGCCTGTTGGCTGCAGCCAGCAAGACCGGTGTGCTCAAACTTCGCGGCGATCGCGGGACCGGGGCACTGAATCTTCGAGATGGGCAGCTCGTATCTGGTTCGGCCGAGCGAATCTCAAGTGAGGCTTCGGTCGGATCGATCGTTTTCGAGCTGCTTCGTTATCAAGAGGGTTCGTTCGAGTTCGATGCGCGAGACAGCGTCGAAGGCGACGATCCGCAAGAACTCGACGTTGTGATGGCTGATGCCGGCCAACAGCTGGCCGAATGGAAAACGATCGAGGCGGTCGTTCCTTCGCTCGACCATCACTTGGAGCTCACACCACAAATTCCGACCTCGCAGGTTTCGCTTGATGCCGAAGAGTGGGCAACGATTGTTGCCATTGGTGAAGGTGCACCTGTTGGCGTCCTGGCCGATCGGCTGGGCCTCGGCGAGGTTGACGGTTCACGAAGAGTGAAGGGCCTGGTTGAGCGCAACCTGGTTCGGATCACCGGGGCGGCAGAGTCTGCTCCGCTGTCGCCAAGACCCGCAGCCGCCGCCGCGGTGCTTGCCGCCGAGATGCCAAGTTCTGCTGTAGCCGCGGCTCCCATCACCGATCTGTCGCCAGAAATTGCGCCGCCCGCCCAGTTCGAGGCGCAGCCTCCAGGCGCCACGCCTGCTCAGGCCGCCCAGGTAGCAGCTGCTGAGGAAATCGGGCTTGAGGTAACCAGTCAAGATGTCCTGGCCCCGGGCCGCCAGATGGACGCTTCGCCGGAAGGACTGATCGGCGCAGCCCCCACGAGCCAGATTCCCCCGCGGCCAGCGCCCCCGTCGGTAGACGAAATCGATGCTGCGGGGTTGCTCGATGACTCATCGGCAGGCCTCCTACCACCAGGCTCGGCCATTGTTGGGGCCCCCAAATCTGCTGAGGCTGAATTCGCCGAGACCACGACACTCCCAGCAGTCCCACCGTTGCCAACAAGGGCGGCCCAGCCTCTCTCGGTCGATCCCCCTCTCTCGGTCGATCCACCGTTGCCGACCTCGCCGTCCATTGCGGCAAACACAGCAGCCGGAGAATCGTTTGTGGTTGCCAGCAACCTGGGCGATGCCGTTCCCGGTTCGCCTTCAGTGCCGCCATCGGCCGAGGGCGTTGCCATCCCAGATGCATTCACCCGGCGTTCCGAAGACGAGAACCTGCCGCTTGGCGCCTTCGAGGCCGCAGAGGTTCAGTCACCGGGGGCTGCGGTTGCTGCTGCTGCCGCCGAGGCTGCCGTGCCTGCCGCTGTTGCTGGCGATGATGCCACAGACGAGGACCAGAGTGATGAAGCCAAGCCCGGCGGTTCACTGCTGATGCGCTACCTCAAGAGCAACGGCTAGGCCCTCCGTGCAGTTCGCTTTGGTTCTGGCTGCGCTTGGATTGCTGGCGGGCCCATTTCTGGGAATTGCCGTTGACCGCGTCGTTGACAGGGAAAAGCCAAAGCTCACTCATCGCTGCCAGCGCTGTCAGGCAACTCTGCCAACCGCGGCGCTGGTGCCCATTCGATCCTGGTTCCTGCGCTGCCCCACCAACCCCAGCCATCCCCGCTGGCGCTACCCGCTCACCGACATCAGCACTGCGGCAATGTTCTTCGTTGCCGGTTGGCGATTTGGCCTTACCTGGCAGTTGTGGCCCTACCTGGCCCTCTTTGCCGTGTTGGTCGTGCTGTTGGTAACCGACCTTGAACATCACCTCTTGATCGATGACCTGACGCTCCCGGCTCTTGGTCTTGGCAGCCTTGGCGTCCTTCTTCTGAGTACGCCAAATGGCTTTGCCGATGGCATGTGGCCCGCCTTTGCCGGCGCTGGATTTCTTGGATTCTTCTTCCTGGCCTCTCATCTGATTTATCCGGATGGAATGGGCCTTGGCGACGTAAAGCTGGCCCCGACCCTTGGCCTGTTCGTTGGCTGGATGACCAACGATGTTCTGAACAGCCTGCGGCTCTCGCTGTGGGCCATGATCACCGGCTTGCTCCTTGGTGGCGTGATTGGCCTGGCGTATCGCACGTGGGCCCGCCGTCAACCAGAAGAGCGGTTTGCCCACCACCCCGAAGACTGGATACCGGGTGAGGTCCCACTCGGTCCGTTCCTGGTTGCAGGGGCCGTAATAGTGATCGGAGCGACCGCGCCGGCTGCGTTGGCCTAAGCCAAGCAGCAGACACACCGGTAGATTCAATTGGTGCAGCGCGTCATAACGGTCGATCTGGCCAACGATCGTTCCTACCCGGTGATCGTTGGGTCTGGCGCGCTCGGTCGGTTGGCCGAGCTGGTTCCAGGCGCCGCCAAACGAGTGGCGGTGATCACCCAGGACGGCATCGGGGTTGAAGTTGATTCCGGAGTTGAACAAAGGACATTTGAGATCGAGAACGGCGAACAGGCGAAACGGCTTGACGTCGTGGCCGACCTCACCTCTCGCCTGGCCCGGTGGGGCCTAACCCGCAACGATGCGGTGGTTGCAGTTGGCGGGGGAGTGGTTACCGACGTTGGCGGCTTTGTCGCCTCCGTTTATCACCGCGGCATTCCGGTGATACATGTGGCAACAACCCTGCTCGGACAGATCGATGCAGCCATCGGCGGCAAGTGCGGGGTGAATCTCCCGGAAGGAAAGAACCTGGTTGGCTCGTTCTGGCAACCAGCGGCAGTCGTCTGCGACACAGACACCCTGGCCACCCTGCCCGAGCGTGAGTTTCGGGCCGGCCTTGGCGAACTGGCCAAGTATCACTTTCTTGGCGGCGGCAGGCTTGATCTGATGGAGCTCGATGAAAGGGTTGCTGCCTGTGTGCGCATCAAGGCATCTGTGGTTGCCGAAGACGAACGCGAAGGGGGCCGTCGGGTAGTTCTCAACTACGGACACACCTTGGCCCACGCCCTGGAATCTGCTGGCACCTACGAGCTTCGCCACGGTGAAGCCGTGGCCATCGGCTTGGTGTATGCAGCCGAACTGGCCAACAGACTGGGGCGGATCGACGCCGCCTCGGTCCAAGAACACATCAGGGTGGTAGAGCACTACGGCCTGCCAACAACCGTGCCCGCCGGCTTTGACTCGGCTGAGATCTTGGCCCTCTTTGCCAGGGACAAAAAGGCAGTTGACGGAATCACCTTTGTGCTTGACGGACCGAACGGGGTTGAACCTGTTCTGGTTGAGGACTCAGCGGTGTTGCTTGACGCCCTGGAAGCGGTGCGGCGGTGAGGGCCAGCTTCCGGGCTCTCAAAGAGATGGACGTTGCGGCCAGAAGCGGGCTGGTGGCCAGCTCCTTCGATGGCCTTGGCATAGAGGGCTTGGTGGTTAGCAAGGCAGTGAACATACGTTGGCTCAGCGGGTTCACCGGCTCGAACGGCAACCTCTTGCTGACCGCCGATGCCAGCATTTTGGTCACAGACGGGCGCTATGAAGAACAGGCGGCAATGGAATTGGCGGCAGCCGGAGTGCACGCCCAGGTCGAGATTTCCCGCCAACCGTGGGCGCCATTGAAAACCGCCGTTGGATCGTTGAAGCGGCTTGGGATTGAGTCTCACCACCTTACGGTTGACCGGCTGGCGGCGCTGGCATCGGCCTTCCCCTCAGCTGAGCTGGTTTCAGTGGGCGACGTGATTGACCGGCAAAGACAAACCAAGGACTCGGGAGAGCAGTCACGGCTGGAACTGGCGGCAGCAATTGCCGACGAGGCGCTGCGTCTCACGGCTCCCAACATCCTGGCGGGCGGAGGCATGTCAGAGCGGTCTTTCGCTCGTGACCTCGAGAACCACATGTTCGACCTTGGGGCAGACGGAATCAGCTTCGACACCATCGTGGCCTCGGGGCCCAACAGCGCCAGACCCCATGCCCGTCCGTCAGGCAGAACAATCTCTCCTGGAGATCTTGTTGTGGTCGACTTCGGAGCAGCCATCGAAGGCTACGGAAGCGACATCACCCGCACTTTTGTGTGCGGGGCCGAACCGACGGCTGAGCAGAGCGATCTCTACCAGTCAGTTCGCCAAGCTCAGGCGGCCGGGGTTGCTGTGGTTCGTGATGGGGTAGAACAGCTTGAAGTTGATCGCGCCTGCCGGGACTTTCTGAAGAGCCGGAATCTTGGCGAAGCCTTTGTGCATGGCACCGGTCATGGCATCGGCCTGGAGATCCACGAGCAACCCATCTTGTCCGTTCACTCGGTGGGTATCCTCCTGGCAAATCAAGTGGTCACCGTTGAACCCGGCGCCTACCTGCCCGGCTTCGGCGGGGTAAGGGTGGAGGATTCGGTGGTGGTCACCCGAACCGGGTGCACCCCAATCACCCTCAGTCCAAAAGGCCTGGTTCCAACATGGCAGTCTTCTCAACCAACGACTTGAAGAACGGCATGACGCTGGATCTTGACGGCGATCTCATGCAGGTTGTTAGCTTCCAGCACGTCAAGCCAGGCAAGGGCGGGGCGTTTGTGCGAACAACGCTTAAGAACGCTCGCACCGGCGCAGTCGTTGACCGCACGTTTCGGGCAGGCGAGAAGGTGGACAGGGCGTTCATCGAGAAGCGCCAGCAGCAGTTCCTCTATCGCGATGGCCCCGATTATGTGGTTATGGACAACGAAACCTTCGAGCAAACTACGGTTAGCGAAGCCGCAATGGCAGACGCTGCCAACTTCATCGTCGAGAACTCGGTGGTCACCATCTTGACCTACGGCGACGAGATCATCGGCACCGACCTCCCGGCCTCGGTTGAGCTTGCCATTGCCGAAACCGAGCCTGGGCTACAGGGAGACCGCGTTTCTGGTGCCCGCAAGCCAGCAACACTCGAAACCGGGCTGGTAGTGCAAGTGCCCCTGTTTGTTGAGCCCGGCTCTCGGATCAAGGTCGACACCCGAAGCGGCGAGTACCTAACCCGTGCCTGAAACCGGCCGTGGCGGGCCTGCCATAGGTCGAGCCCAGCTTCGCCGCGAAGCGCGAGAGCGAGCAATCGAATTGGCCTATGAAGGAGAGCAGCGGTCTCTCAGTGTTGCTGAACTCATGGCCACCCTCACTCTGCCCGCCGACCCGTTCGCCGAGGCGCTCCTCAATGCAGCCGAAACCCACAAGGACGAAGCAGACAAACGGGTGGCAGAAAAGCTCCGAGGGTGGAGCCACGAACGCCTTCCTCTGATCGACCGCCTCCTAATGAGGTTGGCAGTTGTCGAGTTCATGACAACCGACACCCCAACCAATGTGGTGTTGTCCGAAACGGTCGACCTCGCCGGTCGATATAGCACAGATGAATCAAGTCGCTTCGTGAATGGTGTGCTGTCGGCGCTGGCCGACGAGCTTCGTCCAACCTAACGCCAATGCGAATAGGGCCAGGCGACCTATGCGGAGGGGCCGGTCGTCCCATTTAGAACTATCTCGCTAGTGGACGACAAATACGGCGATGTTGCCGCTAAATCTGCCCCAAACCCGCCGCGTTCTCATGGCGTCGATCCTTCTTGCATCTGTCTTCCTCTTCGGCAGTGCCCCTCCCATCGCTGATGCTTCTGTCCCATGGTCAGATACCGCCAGTCGGAGCCAGGTGATCGCTGCCTACCAAGCCGAGTTCTCAAAACCGACGCCTGATCCCGGCTGGACCGGCAACCGCGCCACCTGTGCCTCTGGCACCACATCCCAGACCTACCGCAACGCCATCTTCGACCGCATCAACTGGTTCCGAGGCATGGCTGGCGTTCCCGTTGGTGTTACCGAGAACGCCTCCTACACCGCAGGCGCCCAACAGGCGGCGCTCATGATGAGCGAAACGGGCCAGCTAAGCCACACCCCCAGCCCCTCCTTTAGCTGCTACACCTCGGCCGGCGCTGCTGCTGCAGGTTCGTCCAACCTCTACCTCGGCCGCACCGGCCCCGACGCCATCACCGGCTATATGTTCGATCCTGGCGCAAATAACGCACCAGTCGGCCACCGAAACTGGATCCTTCACCCAACCACCAGGCAGATGGGAACGGGAGACATTCCGGCTGCTGGCGGCTGGGCCTCAAACGTTCTCTGGGTGTTCGACGACGTGTTCGGGCCGCAACCAGCCCTGCGCGAAGCCGAAGGTTTTGTTGCCTGGCCGCCAAGGGGTTATGTCCCTGGCGAGGTGGTTTACCCTCGCTGGTCGTTGGCCTTGAGGGCGGGAGACTTCACAAGTGCCAGCGTGTCGATGAGCCGGGTAAACGCAGACGGAAGCACCCAGGCCGTCAGTTCACCAGTTGAATTCCGCAATGGCACCTCGGGCGCACCATCTTCGATCATCGTGTGGCAGCCCGTTGGGATCGACACATCCCCAGCTATCGACACCACCTATCGGGTAACAGTTTCTGGGGTTGGCTCCGGTGGTGCAACCAAGAGTTTCACCTACGAGGTCATCGTGATCGGCGAACAACCCGCGCAGGTAACAAACGTTGACTACGAACCCTTCATAAAGAACGCATACAAGGACTTCCTTGGCCGTTACCCAAGCGCCAACGAAATTGCCGACTGGAACATGAAGCTGAATTCCGGAACCACTCGCTACGCCTTCGTGCTGGCCCTCGCCGAGAGCGACGAGTGGACCGCATACGTGATTGACCAGATGTACCTGGACACATTGGGTCGACCAGCCGACGTTGGCGGCAAGGCCTACTGGGCCGACAGGATGCGCAACGGCCTAACCGTTGCCGAGGTTGCCGCCCAGTTCTACGGCAGTCCGGAATACCTCGCAAACGAGGGCAACTCCTACAACGCCTGGCTAGTTGACCTTTACAGCGAACTCTTGTATCGCAGCCCAGACTCGGGCGG
Organism: Acidimicrobiia bacterium; assembly: GCA_003231975.1. GTDB lineage: Bacteria > Actinomycetota > Acidimicrobiia > Acidimicrobiales > SZUA-35 > SZUA-35. Next base: position 310 of record QIKW01000163.1, on the reverse strand, counting down.
TCTCAACTACTGGCTAGCTCAGGTTGAGGAAAAGGGCACCAGCTCGGTTGCCGGAAGCTTCTATCAGTCGCAGGAAAGCAGACGGGCCAGGGTGGATGCCCTGTTCGTCAAGCTCCTCGACCGCAGCCCAGACCCAAGCGGCAGGGACTACTGGGCCGAGGTTCTACTGAACGGCGACGACATCTCCCTGGCCGCCAACCTCGCCGCCAGCGCCGAATACTCTGTTGATTAGTTCGGCTATCGCCTCTCGGGCGAGTTTTGGAGCGAAGCGACAAACACTCGGGAAGAGACGAGGCCGTTAGGCCGAGGA
>QIKW01000203.1 GCA_003231975.1 Acidimicrobiia bacterium | reverse complement strand
ACGCGAAACACGATCATATTGGGACCTGCCTCGCAGGTCCGGCTTCGGCCATCTGGGTCACCAGCTCAAAGCTGGTCGCCGACGGCGACCATGCCTAACAGGGCGCGAGTTTTGAGCGGAGCGAAAAAGTTGCGAAGAGACGAGGCCGCAGGCCGAGGAACGGCGGCCGCTTTCGCAGGTCCGGCTTCGCCCATCTGGGCCCCAAAATCGGAACTGGCATGGATTAGGTGCGTTTTCGCCACTAATCCATGCCAGTTCGCCTGGACAGCCGCTCAAAGTGCGAATTGTGCTCAATGATCAACAAGCAGAGCCGAGGAGGTGGAGGTCGATAGGTCCGGGCGGGAATCGGCGGGCTGGAAGATTGCCACTATGACTGCACACCGATTTCTGTTTGCCTCACTTGTTTCTCTGGCCACTCTGGTGGGTGCTGCGGTTGCCGAGGCGGTCTGGCTTCATGGCTCAACAGACGCCCGACCCTGCTCCGCAAGCAACCCAGCAGGCGTGGACTGATCAAGCTGTCCCGCCGGTCGATCCGGTGATTGGCCCAGCGGCCGCTCCGTTAGTGGGGTTCCTCAAACCGGTGGGCGATGCGGCGATCAGCCAACCGCTTACATACGGCTCGATCCAGGTGTTGGCCTTCGACCCAGACATTGGATTCGACGATGGCGACGGAATTGCGTTCGTGAGCTTGGTGATCACAGACCAGTCCTCGGGCCAGGTGGTGGCAGCCAGCGGCGAGTACGAGGCCCCATTCAATTTCGGAGTAGATCTTCCACCGGGAGAATAGGCTGTACCTACTACCGCTGCGCCAACTACGACCACCAGCACGACTGCGGCCGATGCGGCAGTGGTTCGGGCCGAGGCACGCTCGCTGGCCCTCCTGAACGAGGCGCGCCAAAAGGCGGGAGCAGTTGGGTTGGTAGTGGATCCGGAGATGGCAGCGTTCGCCAGAACGTGGTCTGAGACCATGGCCGAGGGCGGCTTCGTTCACAGCAGCGCTCCCTGGGCTGAGAACATCGTGTGGGTCGGCAACAACCGCCTAACAGCCGAGCAGGCGGCAGAGTCGTTCAACGATCTGTGGGTGAACAGCCCTGGCCACTATGCAAATATGATCGACCCGAAGTTCACCTCGGTTGGGATAGGTGTGTTCATGGACCAGTCTGGCTGGGAGGCCACCTACGTGTTCCGGTGACAGTCGCCTGGGTCAGCCAATCTCGTCTGGCATTTCGGCCTTGCGCCGGGCAACGAAGTCAAGCAGCGCGCTGTCTATCTCGTCGCCGATCGGCGGGGCCTCGTAGTTGGCAAGCATCTCTTTCCAGATCGAGTTGGCCCGCTGGGCCGCGCTTAGCGAGCCGTCTTCTGTCCACTGCTCGTAGCTGTTGTTGTCGGCAATGGTCGAACGATAGAAGGCCGTCTCAAAGTTTTGAAGCGTGTGCTGGTTGCCAAGAAAATGCTGACCCGCCGGGTTGGTGCGAAACGCATCCATGGCCTGGCCGGTTTCTGACATGTCGATTCCCTTGGCGTACACGTCCATCATCCCAAGCTGGTCTGCATCCATGATCAGCTTTTCGTAACTGAGCGAGAGCCCGCCCTCAAGCCAGCCTGCGGCGTGCAGCACGAAGTTCACTCCCGAAAGAACAGTAGGAATGATGGTTGAAGCAGACTCGTATGCGGCCTGAGCGTCTGGGCTCTTAGAAGATGTGAACTGCCCGCCTGACCGGAAAGGCACACCCAGCCTTCGGGCCAGCGACGCCATCACCATGATGGCCTGACCGGCTTCGGGAGTGCCAAAGGTCGGTGCCCCGGTTGCCATTGACATAGACGAGGCGAAGGTGCCAAAGATCACAGGTGCCCCAGGCCGAACCAACTGGCAGTACGCCATCCCGGTCAACGCCTCGGCCAAGGCCTGGGCGGCCAAGCCTGCAACCGTTACCGGGCTCATCGCCCCCGCCAGGATGAAAGGCGACATGATGCAGGCTTGGTTCGACTTGGCGTAAACGGTTGCGGCGCCAAGCATCGTTGCGTCCCACCTCAGGGGAGACGAAGCATTTACCAGGCTGGTAAGAACCGTACGGTCTTCGAGGTTGCCGCCAAATGCCAGCCTGGCCATTTCCACTGAGTCCTCGGCCCGTTCCGGGGCAGTAACCGAACCCATCATTGGCTTGTCCGAGTATCGAAGATGGGCATACATCATGTCTAGGTGCCGCTTGTTGACGGCCACGTCAACCGGTTCACATAGCGTTCCCCCGCTGTGGTGAAGGTGAGGCAGCATGTAAACCAGCTTCACGAAGTTCTGGAAGTCTTCGATGGTGGCATAGCGGCGGCCGTTGTCGAGATCTGTCACGAAGGGCGAGCCGTAGTTCGGCGCGAACACAATTGTGTTGCCGCCGATCTTCACGCTCCGTTTCGGGTTCCTGGCATGCTGGGTGAACTGAGCGGGAGCGTGGCGCTGCACAATCTGGCGACACAGCCCGCGAGGAAACTTGACCAGGTCTTCGCCCTCAATTGATGCCCCTGCATCCCGCCACAGGTCAAGGGCTTCGGGGGTGCCCTGGAAAGCGATACCGATCTCGCTCATGATTGTCTCTGCGTTCTCCTCTATCTGGCTGAGGCCCGCCTCATCGAGAATTTCCACTGGCGTGACAGAACGGATTAGATAGGGCGCCCCTGGGTCGCTGGATTGGGCCCGCGCTGCTTGGCGGGCCGCCCGGCCGCCCCCTCGGCGGGGTCGCCTGGCCGGTTCGGGGGAACTAGTTGCAGAGTCAGTCATCGCGTGGCCTGCTGATCATTTCGAATCCTTCCTACGACGCCTTCGCCGGGCGCCCGGATTGGGCGAGAGGGAACGTTCTGGCAAATCGATGGCCGCGGCCAGGTGCGGGTTTGGGGCTGTTTTGTGCGGAAATGCCATGGCGGCTATGAACAGTTCTTGAAAGCGGGGCTCGGTTGCTGTTTCGATCTTTGTGATTGAGCCAACCACGCTTTCAATCTCGGTCCTCTGTTGGGCCGACAGCAGCAACCGCACCGCCCCGGCGCCAGCTGAATTGCCAGAAGAGCGAACGCTTTCAACCGGGCAGTCGGGCAACAAGCCAAGAACCATTGCGTACACCGGATCTATATGAGAGCCGAATGCGCCAGCCAGCCTGACGTCGCCAAGCTCGGCAACCTCGGCGTGGCCCATCAAAAGGTCGATCCCCGCTCTGAGGGCGGCCTTTGCCAACTGCACCGCCCGCACGTCGTTCTGGGTGATACACAACCGAGGAGTGGTGGACGTCTCGGCTGCCAACACGTAGGAAAACGTCCGTCCGTCTGCCACCACCGGGCCAGTGGAAGCTGCGCTGGCCGAAGCTCCATGGATCACGCCGTCGGCATCCAGAATTCCTGCCAGGAACATCTCGGCGACTACCTCGATTATCCCGCTGCCGCACACTCCGATGATTCCAAGCCCGGCACTCTCGTCGCCAAACCCTGGCTGGTCAGACCAAAGATCTGAACCGATGATCTTGAACCGGGGCTGCAAGGTTGAGCGATCGATCCTGACCCGTTCGATAGCGCCTGCCGAGGCTCTTACGCCACAACTGATCTGGGCCCCCTCGAATGCCGGCCCGGTTGGAGACGACGCGGCGAACAGCTGGGAAGAGTTGCCAAGAACGATCTCGGCGTTAGTGCCGACATCTACCAACAGCTGCACCGTTGAGGATCGGTGCGGGCCTTCCGCGCTGATGACAGCGGCGGTGTCGGCCCCAACATGGCCGGCAATGCAGGGCGCGATGTAGACCGAGGCATTGGGGCAATTCAGGTCCAGATCCCTGGCCGGAATCTCAATGGCATCTCTTGTGGCAAGAAGGAAGGGCGCCGCCCCAAGGGGAGTTGGGTCGATGCCAAGCAGCAGGTGATGCATGACCGGGTTGCCAACCAGAACCAACTCAAGAACCAATGAGCGGTTCGCGGCCAACCTGGAACCGATCGCAGGCTCTGCTGCTTCGGTGGCCAGATTCCCAATTAGCTCATCGATCAGTTCGTCAATGGCCGTTCTAATCGACGACGTCAGCTGGGCTTGGCCGCCGGGGTTCATCATGACGTAGCTGACCCGGCTCATCAGATCTTCGCCGAATCGGATCTGCGGATTCATGCGGCCGCTAGTGCTAAGAACTTCGCCTGTTGCGAGGTTGCACAGGTGGCCCGCAACTGTGGTTGAGCCAATATCAATCGCTATTCCAAGTGCGCTGTCGACGAACCCGGGCCAGATGGCGGAAATTGTGAGTGTCGGGCCACCGGTGGCACCCACCCCCTCCGTCCGAACCGCAACGGTGAGGCCCGGCGTGTCGGCGCTCAGCGCTCCGTAAAGCATCGGAAGAACGTGGGGTGCCACCTCTACATTTGCCGCCGCCAACTGCATAGAAAGGGCATCGGCAATCAACTCAGCGGCGGTTTCGTCGCCGCCAAGTAAGGCAGGCTGTGGCTCAAGGTAATGAAGGGTAACGATTGGGTCGAGCTGGAGTTTGCCGAGATTGATTGCCTTGCGAACCACCTGTTTGTGAATCTGGGATTCAGGCGGAACGTCAACCACCACGTCGCCGAGAATGGCCACCGAACACCCGAGGCGGCTGTTCGGCCCAATTGCTCGCGCGCCGGTGTATTCCAGCTCAACCTGGCCAATAGGGGAGAGTGATTCCGCCATCACGGTGAGCCCCCACTTTGGGAACGTCCCGATCGTTGGTGTTACCTGGCACCTGCCACAGATCCCTCGCCCGCCACAAACCGAGTCGATGTCAACTCCGATGGAACGGGCGGCGTCAAGCACGGAGGTGCCGCCTTCGACTTCGGCTTGCAGGCCCGATGGAGTGAAGACGATTCTTGGCACTAGTTTCGCTTTGACCTACTGCGCTGGGCGGCGACGCCGCCCCTTGCGGCCGGCGCGAGTTCCAGCGGGAGCGTTTGGGTCCCGGTTGGCACGGATCCAAGCTGCGCAATTCGGATCGTTGCCAGCAAGCACATCGGCGGCCATCACGCTTCGCACCACCTCTTCGTGAAGGGGGTTCATGATGGCCGAGGTCATCCCCGCCCCAATCGCCATGCTAAGGAACGTGCCGGTGATGTTTGTTCGGTTTGGTAGGCCAAAGCTGACGTTGGAGGCACCGCAGGTGGTGTTGACCCCAAGTTCGTCTCGGAGCCGACGCACCAGTTGAAACACTTGTTGGCCTGCGGTTCCCATCGCCCCGATTGGCATCACCAACGGGTCAACTAGAACGTCGGCAGCCGGGATCCCGTGATCGGCTGCACGGTTCACGATTCGCTTGGCCACCTCGAAGCGAACGTCTGGGTCCTCTGAGATTCCAGTTTCGTCGTTGGAAATGGCAACAACCGCGGCCCCGTATCTGGCGACGAGCGGCAGCACTCTCTCCATCACCTCGTCTTCGCCGGTTACCGAGTTGACCATGGCCTTTCCCTCATAGACAGCCAGACCTGCCTCAAGTGCCTCAACGATTGACGAATCGATCGAAAGGGGCACATCGGTAACTGCCTGCACCAGCTGAACGGCCTTGGCCAGAAGCGCAGGTTCGTCGGCCAGAGGGATGCCTGCGTTGACATCAAGCATGTGGGCGCCAGCATTGGTTTGGGCGATGGCGTCTGCCTGGACGCGGCTGAAATCATCGTTCTTCATTTCCTCAGCCAACAGCCTTCGGCCAGTTGGGTTGATGCGTTCGCCGATCATCACGAAGGGGCGATCGAAGCCGATCACAACTTCTTTGTCCGCCGAGCTGAGCACGGTCTCTGTCATTCAATTTCCTCTTGGGCTGCGCCCTGGTTTTCTGGATTTGGCTGGTCGTGTTCGGCCGACGGGTCAAAGCCGCCTGCCTCTACCAGTTGATTGAGCCGATCGAGTGGGAAGCAGGCCTCGAGACGGTCTGCTTCCACTTGGGCTGCGTCTTCCATCGGCCCGACCGGGGGAACAGAGACCTGGCGCCACTCGTTCACATACTCTGACGCAGTTGTGAACCCGGCAACCATTGCGGCCCGATCGATTGCCCGTTGAAACCTTGGCTTCAGCAGTACTTGATATTTCTGACCGGAGGTTCTGGCGTTGACCTGGGCGGGGATGTCTCGCCAGTAGATGGTGACTAGCTTGGCTCCTCTTGGCATTTCAGCTTGCCTCCGCACTTGAGAGCTCTACCTGGGTGCTGGTAACAGCGTGGCTGAACGGATCCAGCCCAGTTGGTCTGTGCTGGAAGGTGAGCCCGAGGCGGGTGGCGGCTTCGCGGCCGAGCCTTACGAGGTCGGACACCGTTTCGGAATCGGTTGATTGTGAAAGCAGAACCAGCCGACGATAGTTGCCGAAGTAGAGGGGGAGCAGCTCAGGATGATCGGCCAAACCCATGCCTCGCCAAATCAACAGGTCGAAGTTGCGGGTTAGGTAGTCGGTCAGGAACAGCGTGCCAAGCTCCTCCTCGTGCAGCTCGGCGAACGCCTGGGTGCCGGAGAAAAACTCGTAGCAGTGGTTGCCGGGGAGGCGATCGATCTGCAAGCCACGTTCGGCCCGCAGTTGATCAATAGCTGCATCCAACGCGCCACCGGTCCCACAGTCTCCGTAGCCAATCAACACCCGGCTGTACCCGCCACCCGCTGTGTCGAGGGCAGCGATGATCCCGGGAACGATCTTGTCTGGCCGGTTGTGGAGCTTCGCCGGGAGGTATCTGAAGTCAACGTGGCCGAGGTTGGCGGCCACGGCGACCGCTCTCAACTCGCGCACCAGCGCCCCGCACGCGATGACCAGCACCCGGTTTTCGTTCCTAACTGGCTCTGGCGGCACGACGCTGGTCAATCATGGTTCTGGCCATCTCGGCTGCAACAGCCGCGTCACGGCAGTAGCCGTCTGCCCCAACTGCGGTGCCGAACTCTTCGTTGAGCGGCGCTCCGCCCACCAAGACGATGTAGTCGTCCCGCAGGCCTTTGTCCTTGAGGGTGTCGATTACCACCTTCATGTACGGCATGGTGGTGGTAAGCAACGCAGACATTCCAAGAATGTCTGGTTGGTGCTCTTCGAGGGCTTCCAAATACTTGTCGACGTCGGAGTTGATGCCAATGTCGATTACCTCAAAACCGGCGCCCTCCAGCATCATGGCCACCAGGTTCTTGCCGATGTCGTGGATGTCGCCCTTGACGGTGCCGATCACTACCTTGCCGACCGATTCGGCTCCGGTTTCGGCCAACAAGGGGCGCAAGATTCCCATGCCGGCCTTCATGGCGTTCGCAGCCAGCAGAACTTCTGGCACAAACAGAATTCCGTCGCGGAAATCGATGCCAACGATTCGCATTCCTGCAACCAGCGCCTCGTTCAACGTCTTGTCCGGGGCCCAGCCACGACCAAGAAGCAAGTTGGTGCCCTCAACGATTTCATCGCCCAAGCCGTCGTATAGGTCGTCGTGCATCTGAGCGACTAGATCTTCGTCGTTTAGCGCGCCGAGATCGATCTCGACCTCTTCGGCGCTGTCTTCGGTGCTGTCTTCGGTGCTGTCGGTCGACATCTCCCCGATCCCTGTCAGACTTCCAGTATGCGGAAGACTACCGTATCATGGAAGTTTAGGCTTGGGCAAGGGTGGGTCCCTCGCTGGCCCGTGTCAGAATCGATAATGTCGGAGCCGGACAGACCCGAGTCCGTCAAGAAGTGATCTGGAAAAGGAGTAGGGCTCGATCATGAGTGGTGTTCAGAGCGTTGACCGAGCCTTCAGCCTGCTCGGCGCCGTTGCAGCAAGGCCAGCCGGGCTTACCGAGCTTGCTCGTCGAGTTGATTTGCCGCTAAGTACAGCATCGCGTCTCTTGGCAACCCTGGAGCAAATCGGAGCGGTCGAACGGGTTAACGAACTTGGAATCTTTCGAATCGGGCCTGTCGTTCTGACCCTGGCTTCCAGCGCAGACTCCTCCCGAAGCCTGAAGGCGGTTGCCCGACCCGAACTGGAATTCCTTATGCGCCAGATGCAGGAGGCTGCCGGGCTTTCGGTTGCCGCCGGCTACACGATGCACTATCTCGACCAGGTCGACAGTGAGCAAGCGGTTCAGGTGCAGGACTGGGTGAACACCAGGCTTGCCATGCATCTTGTTTCGTCAGGTCTGGTGGTTCTGGCCAACTGGCCCACAAAGGCGGTCGACAACTTTCTCGATGGTCAGCTAGAGACTCCAACCGCCAATACAATTCATGAACCTGGAGCCATTCGTGAGCGACTGGAATCTGTGCGGGCTGACGGATTCGCCTGGACGATGGAAGAGCTGGCCCCTGGGATCAACTCGGTGGCCGCTCCGATTTTCTCTGTAATGGGAGACGTGGTTGGGGCTATTCATCTTCATGGCCCCGCCTTCCGGTTTCCTCAGGGCGAGGCCCAGAAGTTCGAAGAAGCAGTTGTGGGCGCCGCTGGACGGGTAGCCCAAGCGATCGGACTCGGGCCGGCGACACCAGACGTCAGTTCCGAAGGTGGAGTCACCGAATCAGAAACACCAGGAACACCAGAAGATGTAGCTGAGGCCGGGCCGTGAGCGACCCCTCGGGATTTGGTCTGGCCGACATACTTGGCGAGCTCACCGACGAGTTTGTTGCCGCCAGCCGGCGCTCGCTTGACTGGTTCGCAAGGCCAATCGATGTGGCAAACAAGAACCCTCACGGTTTCGACCCTGTTACTGAGGCAGACCGCGCGGTTGAAGACCTATTGCGAGAGGTGGTTCTCGGCCGGTTTCCAGGCCACGCCGTGGTTGGAGAAGAACGAGGCCGGTCGGGCGGCTCGTCTGAATTTGAGTGGATAATCGACCCGATCGACGGCACCCGGTCTTTCATTACCGGCAGGCCAATGTGGGGCAGCCTGGTTGGCGTCAGCCGGGCCGGGGTGCCAATTGCGGGCTGGATGCATGTGCCAGTGCTTGATCAAACCTTCGTTGGCTTCAACGGCACGACAACTCGAATCAGCGGCGGCAAGGCCACGCTGGTTTCGGTTTCTTCAACTGTGTCGCTTGCCAACTCGGTGTTGATGTGCACCCATCCGTCGATGTTCGAAGACCCGAGCGACCGCGCTGCCTTTGACCGAATTGATGCCGCGGCTCGGCTCAGTCGGTTTGACGGAGACTGCTTCAACTACGGCCTCCTGGCTGGCGGTTTTGGTGACTTGGTTGTGGAAGGCGGGCTTCGGCCCTACGACATCTTGCCCCTTGTGCCCATCGTGGAAGGCGCAGGCGGCATCATCACAGACCTTGATGGGCAGCCGGTTTCTGAGGGCTGGGCGGTTGCCGCCGCCACGCCCGAACTCCACGCTGAGGCGCTGGCCACGCTCTGTGTGACAGAATGAGGGGATACAGGCGGTAGAGAAAGGAGCGCATGGTGCACGTTGCAGAAATCCTTGCCAGCAAAGGTTCCGAGGTGGCAACCGTCAGACCCGACCAAACCATCGGTCAGGCAATCGACTCACTTGCAGAACATCGGGTTGGGGCCCTGATCGTTTCTCCTGACGGTTCTTCGATAGAAGGCATCCTGTCAGAGCGAGATGTTGTTAGGGCCTTGTCGGGGAATCCGTCCGGTGTGCTAGACGCCCCGGTAAGCACGATCATGACCGAGCGAGTTCTTACCTGTGGCCCAACAGAAACCGTTGAGCAGCTGATGGGAACTATGACCAAACATCGCATTCGTCACTTGCCGGTTGAGGTAGACGGTGCGCTTGGAGGGGTGGTGAGCATCGGCGACGTCGTGAAGTGGCGGCTGTTAGAACTCGAAGAAGAAGCCCGCCATGTCCAGGGTTACATCCAAAGCTCCGGCTACAGCTAGTTCGCTAAGCCGAGGGTGGGGCGTCTGGCCCCCGCTTCGATTGCGCTGTTGATTTGGGCCAGCAATGCTGGCGGCAAATCGTGGCCCATGGCGTCAAGCACCAAAAGGTCTGCCCCGGGCACCGCCTTCTGGGTGGCGTGCCCGCCGGATACGCCGATCAGATCGTCGTTCATTCCGTGGATCACGAGGAACGGAACAGCCACATCGGCCAATGCCTCGGTGCGGTCTCCTGAAGCAAACACCGCTGCCAGTTGGAAGGCGGCGCCCTGAGGATGGAAGCTCCGGTCATATGAGGCCTCGGTGCGTTTCAGGGCCCGATCCCTGTCCCACAGTGGCCCGGAAATGATCCGGTTCGTCTCAAGGTTTTGAGCCAGCACAGCGTCTCGGTCTTTGGGCGGGGGCGCCAGCAAGGCTGCCATTGCCTCGGGGGTCGATTCACCAACGCCCCTGGCTCCGGTGGTTGACATGATTGAAACTGCTGACTGAAGCCGGGCCGGATGCTCGATGGCCAGCGTTTGTACGATCATGCCGCCCATTGAGGCGCCAGCAACGGTGGCCTTCTTGATGCCAAGGTGATCCAACACGCCAAGGGCGTCGAGGGCCATGTCGGACAGCGTGTACGGCACCTCGGCGGCGTTGAGTGCCTCACCCGAAGCGACGCGGCCCAACACCTCGGCGACATTTGGCGAAGGGCCATTGCTCTTGGTCGACAGGCCGCAATCCCGGTTGTCGAAGATGACGACGTGAAAGCCACGCTCTACCAAGTCCTCGATCATTTCCTGTGGCCAGGTTGTCATCTGAGCGGTGAAGCCCATTATCAGCAACACCGTTTCGTCTGAAGGGTCGCCAAAGGTTTCGAAGAACAGCTCGATGTTGTTTGCGTTCGCAAGGGGCATGGCCGTTCATGGTGCCAGTTTGAGGGCGCAAATGCCAAGCGAAGTTTTCAAGGTCCAGCTCAGCCCAGAACGGTCCTGAACGAAGAGATCACGCGATCAATGTCGTCGTGAGCCACTCCGAGGTGGCACACCAGCCGGATTGGGGAACCGGGGCTCACCTTCACGTTCTGAGCCTCCAGCGCCTCGCAAACAGCCTGGGGGTCGGCATCATCCAAGGAAACGAACGCCATGTTTGTGGCGCTGGCTTCCACCGTTACCCCGCGCACATCGGCCAGACCGGCTGCCAGTTTCTGGGCATTCGTGTGGTCATCGGCCAAGCGGTCTACATGGTGCTTGACCGCATGGAGGCCAGCAGCGGCAATAACTCCGGCCTGCCGCATGGCACCGCCAAGCATCTTGCGCCACCGTCGGGCTTCTTCGATCAGGTCTTCACTGCCAACCAGAACCGACCCCACCGGGGCGCCCAAACCTTTGGACAGGCAAACAGAAACGGTGTCGAACCCGTCGGCAATTGCGGCTGGTTCGACACCTGTTGCCACCGCGGCGTTCCATAGCCGGGCACCGTCTAGGTGAACCTTGAGGCCGTGGGACCGCGCCAGCGCCTGAGCCTCGGCCACATAACCTGGGGGCAGAACCCTGCCGTCGTTCGTGTTTTCCAAACAGAGCAGCTTTGAGTGGGCGAAGTGGTCCATGTTTGGCTTGCGCTTCACGTAGCGGTCTATGTCGGCCAAATCCAGGGTGCCGTCTGGCTGCACCTCAATCGGTTGGGGCTGAATGCTCCCGAGCACCGCCGCCCCACCCGCCTCGTAACGATAGGCGTGGGCCGTTTGACCAACGAGATACTCGTCGCCCCGTTGGCAGTGGGCCAGGATGCCGCACAGGTTCGACTGGGTGCCACTGGCCACATAAACCGCGGCCGCTTTGCCAAGAAGTTGGGAAACATGTGCCTCCAGTTCATTCACTGTTGGATCTTCGCCGTATACGTCGTCGCCCAGGGGAGCTGCCATCATTGCGTCTCGCATGGCAGGTGTTGGCTGGGTAAAGGTGTCGCTGCGCAGGTCAATCATCACAAGTTGCACGCTAGTGCCAACGGCGGCTTTCCAAGTGTCGAATCGTGGGCCGAGGGTCAGGCCTCAAGGCCGCGCAAGCCAACCCAGGCCAACGTTGTGAGATCGGGCAGGAGATCGTCGATGTCGAGGCCGCCGTTCGGGGCGGCCATCCAGCTCCGCACCATCCCTTCTGCCATGCCAACCACGCCGTAGGCCAGTGCCATCCGGTGCTCTTGGCCCATTCCCTCAACTTCGATCAACGCGGCTACACCTTCAGCCAAGGATTCTTCAACCGCGGCTGCGAACCCGGCCCATTCTGCATCTTGGCGGTTGCCGCCGCTGAACAGCAAACGGAAACCATCAGGGTCGGCCTTGACGAACTCTATGTAGGCAGAGAACCCGGCTTCCACCTGCTCTCGAGGTGTGCTGGCTCTGGCCGCCCGCTCAATCACCTCGGCCTGAAGCCGTGCGCCGATGTCTTGAAGCACTTCTCGGTACAAGTCTCGCTTTGACGCGAAGCGCTGATAGACGACGGGCTTTGTCACCCCGGCCTCAAGCGCTATCTCGTTCATCGAGGTTTCGTGGAAGCCTCGTCTGGCAAATGCGGCCCGCGCCGTTTCGAGGATCTGACGGCGTCGTTCGGGCCCCGGAAGCCTGGGACTTGTGACGGCGTGGTCCTGCACAGTCATCGGCCAGCTCGTTGGTCTTCGCGCTCGGCTGCCTTCACCCCGTACTTGAAAACCAAGGCTGGCGCCAAGAGGGCAGAACCGGCGGCCATCAGAACGATGATTATCACTACCTGCGGCTGGGTGAAGCCGGTGGCGTACCCAACAAAGAACACGATGCTGGCTGCCACGTACAGGCCCGTGCCCAGCCGGATTCCCTTGGAGACCAGGTCGGCAACCTTGGCCCGCTGCACTCGAACAGGGTCTACCGGCGTACTCATGGCACCCAGCCTGCCCGATCGAAGAGGTCTTGCAAACGAGCTTGAAGTGCTTCCATGCCCAATTTCGCCGCGGCGACGCGTCGGTTGGCGTCCAATCGCTCCTGATTGGGCGCCGCCAACTCGGCCCGAATTGCCTCAAGATCATCGATCTCAAGCCATTGCAGTCCCAGTTCTCGGAGCTCAGAAAGTACCGGGTAATCAGCAACAGCCGAGGGCCGCCAATGCAGGGCGGCTTCGACGATGGGGTTGCCAAAACCTTCCCAGGTTGAAGGAAACGAGATCAGGTCGGCGGCCGCGTAGAGGTCGGCAATCGTTACTCCCACCTCGGCCACAGACCGGTGAATCACTGGGCACTGGGCGTTGGCCAGGATCTCGCTCAGTTCCTGTGAATAGCCCTCCTCGGCCTGCCCGGTAAGCCAGTAGGTTGCTCCCAGTTGCTCGGCAAGAGCAACGGCTGCCGGCACGTTTTTCCGCTCGATCGCCCTTACCGGATGGGCCACAAGAACCGCGCCATCGGCCAGGCCAAGCTTGGAGCGTGTGCCCGGGCGGTCTCCCGGCACGGCCGGTACGTTGAACCCGTTCAAAATGGTGGTGGTCGGGAAAATTCCTCGCTGGCGGAATTGAAGCTCTGTCAGGCGGTTGATTGTTACATGAACCCACGCGGGGTCGGTTGGGGGCAACTCGGTGATGTTGGCAAACCGGGGCCTCTGCCAGGGTGGGTCGTGGTGATGCAGTACCGCCGCCCGACCTCTGAGCGTTTCGGCAACGACCCGAGACGCCTCAAGATTCAGAGGGATTGTCAGCGCGTTTTCAACAACCACCACATCTACGTTGGCCAGCGCCACTTCCAGATCCTGGCGAACGGGTTTGGAGTTCGCATCAATGGCCAACCAGTTGACCGTGCGATCAACAGGTCCTTCCCCTGCAACGGTAAGCGTGCGCCAGCCCATCCTTTCCAGGCAGCGGCGCCAACTGCCAGCAACTATGGAGACCCCGTCGGGCAAGCCGAGGCGAAAGGAAAGAAAGGCGCAGGTACGCATCAGCTGGTGAACGTACTGTGCAGGAAATGATCTCCGACGACGGCCGTAATCCAGCCCGCTCCCTTCGTGATGATGTTCGTGGCCTAATGGAGGAAGCCTGGCGGCCCCCGGGCTATTGCGTGCCCAGTGCCAACACGTATGGCCAGCAGTGGCTCATGGCCCCAGCTTTCTTACTTGTTGTGGCGCGCCACCCAGGCCAGCGGCGCCCGTTAACGCCGGATGGGCCTGACAACACCGACTCCGTCTGCGAAGTCGTCTGGGTCGCCGTAGTCAAAAGGTTGCCCTGAAGGCTGTGCAGCCTCGAAAGGTGTCGTGAGATCCAAGGTTTCGTCGGTCTCTTCCTCCGGCTGGTCGCCGTCGATGCCACGCAGGTCGACTGGGGCCTTGAAGGTGGAGGTGGTTGCGAACGTGCTGAGACCCGCCGGCTCAAAGATTTGTGGGGCCGGGGCAGTCGTTGGGGCTGGTGCTGGCGGATCGCGAAGGTCAACGGTGGGGGGCGCTGGGTCTTTGGTGGGCTGGGCTGAAGTGTCTGAGCCTTCCATTCGAAGAACCGGAGCCGCCTGAACTGGTCCGAGGAGATCGTCGACCGAAATGCCGACCTTGCGCCGAGCCGCAATGAGGTTCTGCAGGATGACGATTATCCCAGCGTGAGTGATGAGGTCTCCGATGGAAACGACGTTTCCGAACAACGGAATCACATCACCCAAGCTGGCAAGCGTGGTTTCGGAGGTCTCGATTTCTCTGAGCCCGCTGACAGCAACTGTTGTTGGGTCAACAACATCAAGCGGTACCTTGCCGATCTCTTGAAGGGCGGCCAAGCGGATTGGAACACTGCCGTTGAGGACCGTTACGAAGAGGTTTGACAAGACGCCGATGCCTGTGACGATTGTGCCCTTGATGTGGGGGTTGAGGCCGAGGCCGATAAGAAGCAGCCCCATGCCTGCCAGGCTGATCAGAAGCGCCCTCGGGATATCCCAAAGTTCGGCTGCGCTTTGCAGGACAATGCCCGCAACGAGAAGGGGCCACCACGCCAGCCTGGCGCCCCGCAGGTTTGGAATCTTGCCTCCACGAAGCAGGCCAATACCTACACCGATTGCAATTGCGATGATGGTGAGCATGAGTTCAACTCCTCCCGCTGAGGCACAGTACTACTGATCGTTCGAAAGGGGGACCCTTTCGAACGAGGGCAATCGAGCGCGTCGTTCCTCGGCCTTGCGGCCTCGTCTCTTCCCGAGTGTTTGTTGCTTCGCGCCAAAACTCGCGCCCAGTCAGTAACGCGTTGCCGACGGCGTCGGTACGCAGCGAACTCCTGAGTTGGATGGGCGAAGCCCGGACCTGCGAGAGCAGGTCCCAGTATCACAGCCGAACTGGCATGGATTAGTGGCGAAAACGCACCTAATCCATGCCAGTTCCGCCTTTGGGGAGGTTCTGGAGGCCTGTACCGAGCTTTTCTACGGGTACAAACCTCCAGAATCTCGCTTCGGCTCAGTTACGCGTGGTCGCCTTCGGCGACCAGCGAGAACAGAACGACCCAGATGGGCGAAGCCCGGGAGGCGGCAGCCACCGCCGTTCCTCGGCCTGCGGCCTCGTCTCTTCGCAACTTTTTCGCTCCGCTCAAAACTCGCACAAGCCACTTACGCGTTGCCGACGGCGTCGGCACGCCGCGAACTCCTGAGTTGGATGGGCGAAGCCGGACCTGCGAAGCAGGTCCCAATGTGATCGACCCAATGTGATCGCTATTCGTTCGCGGTGCAGACCACTCTGCGGTCTCCGAGTTCCCAAACTCCGCGTGTTGCCACGAACTCGTCGGCCAGTATTTCGGATTCGGAGTATGGCTGGCCGTACTGCTGTTCAAAGATTTCGAGGCAGATTCTTGCTGCGGCTCTGCGCAAGAGCCGATCCCCGGGCCACTCAAGCGTTGGGTCTCCCGGGCAGTCGAGTCGGCCAAGGTCCTCGGGCCGGTCTACTAGATCGCCGGGTTCTGTGAGCGAACCAATGCACATCACCGCATAAACGAGGCCTGCAAAGGTTCCGCCGCAGTCGGCAACGGCAACAATTGGAGGGGTGGGAATCGTTGTGGTGTGGGCTGCGGTGGTTTCTGGTGCGACGGTTACGGTCGTGGCGGCGGCCTCCTGATCATCAGAAGCAAGTGGCGTGTTTGTCGGCTCAGCTGAGGCAACCAGATCTGGCACAGAGGCGAAGCACTGCCTAGGTTGCAGCCCCAGGTCTTCGGCAAGGCCCAGAACTGTTGGCCCCTCTGTTGTGGTTGACGAGGCTTCTTCGCCTGCCGATGTTGGCGAAGGGCCACCTTCTGTCTCGGTGCTGCTTTCCTCCTGGGTCCGGGTGCACGCCGCCAGTGCCAAAACAAAGGCCACCAGGCAGGAAAGGAGCGAGAGGCCTCGTGGCACTATCGCATTATGTCGCGGCCGTGGCTCAAAGCGCCGGGAGCATCCGATCCAAATGCACGAAGGTGAAGAACAGCAGAAACAGGATGGCCGGGCTTGCCGCAATGTAGGTCGGCAATTTCTTCCAGAGACGGCCGAGCAGAATGGCCAGCAGGGCAACCGCTACGGTGGCCCCACCCCACAAGAGTGTTGGCGTGCGCTCGGCCAGGTTCCAGCCGAGGGAAGCCTCAAGGGCGTTCTCCTCAACCCCAACCACGTTCTCGATGTCAAGCGCAAGTTCGCCTGCGTCCTCGGCGGGGATGTCGTCGGCGGCAACAATCTCTGTTCGTTCCTGTTGCTGCTCGGGGGACAATTGCGGGAGGACCGGTTGGGGGGCCGAGACCAGCTGAGCCTGAACGATGATGCGGAGCCTGCTGGATCGCTTCGGGTGGCAGGCGGTGAGCGTGAGGCGGTTGTCGCCATAGTCGTCAAGCACCTCAACCTGGTCTGGCCTCACAATGAAGTAGCCCAGTTCGTTGCCGTCCTCGTCGATCTGAGGCATCACCTCATAGAAGCTCTCGCCTTGAAGGGTGGTTATCTTGATCAGGTCTCCTGGTTGCATCAAGTCAAGGTCGACAAACGGTTGACCGTAGGTGGTGCGATGCCCCGCTATTGACGCGTTGCCCGGCTGGCCTGGCAGTGGCGAGCCCTCGTAGAGACCAGGCCCTTTGCGGAGGTCGCCGCGGCGAGTTCCCGAGATGAGCTTGCGCTTCAGCCCCATCCGGGGAATCTCGATCTCGCCAAGTACCTCACCTGGCAGGGGCGTAAGTAGGGCCAGCTGCTCTTCAGTGAGCGCAGCTGGCTCAATCGGGTTTACCTCGAATGCCGGGCCGCCCGGTTCGCCCAGCTTTGGCCTGTTGGCCAGATTGATGCCGTCCTGCATCTCACTGATCTCGTCGGGGTCGGCGGCTGTTTCAGAGTTGTCGTCTGAGACAGCGTCGGACGCTGCCGAGTCGGTTTCAGGGCTTGTGGTGATAAGCCCGGCGGCTTCGAGGGTTGCCAGCTTGGCGTCGAACTCGCTGGTCAAGGCTTCCTGGGCCTGAGCCTCAAGGATTCCCGTTCCGTACAACTGAAATCCAGCAAAAAGCATGACCAGAACACCAAGGGTGATCAGGGTGCGTCCGACGCCCCCCATGATTCGAGCTGTCGTTTTGGTCATAGCTTTGTTGTCGGTCCGTTCGTTCCGGGTTCAAGCGAAGGCTGCCGCATGGCCGAGTCAGAGGGTAGAGGAGCTTGTTGTAGCAGAGGCGTCACCCCATGGATTGCCAGCGGTCGCCCCATGATGGCCGTATCGTTGGAGGTCGTGTCCGATCCTGTCGTGGTGCTCGAAGGGGCCGTAAGCCTGCTTGGCAACTTCCCGGCGTTGGCCGGGCTTGATTTCAGCGTTACCAGCGGCGAGATCGTGTTGCTTCAGGGCCCGAACGGCGCAGGCAAGAGCACCCTGCTCCGGCTGTGCGCTGGCCTCGCCCCGCTCCGAGACGGGAAGGGCGAGGTTCTGGGAATGAGCCTGGCCACCACCCAAGGCCGTCGAGATGTGCGGCGCCAGGTTGGGCTGCTTGGTCATCAAACGGCGCTGTACGACGACCTCACCGTAGAGCAGAATGTGCGCTTCTGGACCGCCGCGGGCCGGGGCGACCTGGCAATGATCAACCCCGCGCTGGATCGTCTTGGCCTGGCCCAGCGGCTGCGCACGGTTCCTGTTGGCGGGCTCTCGGCTGGCCAAAGAAAGCGAACTGCATTGGCCGTGCTTCTCTGCCGCAGGCCCAAGTTGTGGCTGCTCGACGAACCCCACGCCGGCTTGGATCGACTGGGCCGGGATCTGGTCGATGAGCTGGTTGCCCAGGCGGTTGATTCCGGAGCCACAGCAATTGTTGCCTCTCACGAGCTGGACCGCGTTGCTGGCTTGGCGACACGCGTTGTGAACCTGGCAGGCGGGCACGCGCCAGCTGGCCGAACCGGTCGCGTTGGTGGCGCTCCCGACCAAGCAGGCCACGGAGCAGAATGATGTGGAGTGATGCTCGGTTGATTGCAGCCAAAGATCTCCGAATCGAGATGGTCTCCCGGGTTCTCACCACTCAGGTGCTCCCATTCGGCCTGCTTGTACTGATCGTCTTCGGTTTCGCCATTTCGCCAGATCGTCAAGTTGTGGGTGGAGGCCGGGGAGACCAGACCAGAGCTGTTCTCGAACAGATTGCGCCGGGGCTGTTCTGGCTGGCGGTGCTGTTCAGCACACTTCTGGCCATCGGTCACTCGTTTGCCGTTGAAGCCGCAGACGGCAACCTCGACGCCTTGCGAATGGCCGGGCTTGACCCGGCAGGAATCTTCATCGGCAAGGCCGCGGCGGTACTGGCGCAACTACTGGTTCTGGAGTTGGTGCTGGGGGTTGGTGCCCTGGTTTTTTATGGGGCGCCGTTGGCCAACCCGGTTCTGCTTTTGCTGACAATGATTGTGGCAACAATCGGGATCGCCACTGCGGGCATTCTTCACGCCGCGCTTGCCGCAGGCCTGAGGGTTCGAGACACGCTGGTTCCATTGCTCTTGTTGCCCGTGCTTGCCCCAGTTCTTCTTGGTGCCACGCTGGCCACCGAAGCCGCCCTCTTTGGCCCGGCTAGTGATGGTTGGCCGTGGTTCTATGGACTGGCGGCTTTCGCTGTTCTTTATGTCGGTGCTGGAATCCTCGCATTTGGCTCGCTCTTGGAGGAAACGTGACCTCATCTGGTGTTGGGCTTAAATTCATCGCCACGCCACTGCACACCGGCTCAACTGGTTCGCGCGCTCTTGGCGTGCTCACGCTGCTGGCTGTAGGGGCATTGCTTCTTTTTGCCTTGGTTCTTTCACCTCCCGAAATAAGCCAGGGAGACGCAGTTCGGCTGTTCTATGTGCACGTTCCGTCTGCCATCGTGTCGCTGTATGTGGCCTTCGGTATTACCCTTTTGGGCTCTGTCATCTACCTCCGCAAGCAGTCTGTGTTCTGGGATCTGATGGCAGGCGCGGCGGCCGAGGTCGGAGTCGTTTTCCTCGGTTTCACCCTGCTCAGCGGAATGCTGTGGGGGAAGCCAACCTGGGGCACCTACTGGCAGTGGGACCCCAGGCAGACAAGCACCGCAGTGTCGTTCGTGCTGTATCTGGGGTACCTGGCGGTCCGCAAGCTCGACATGGACCCAACCGCCCGGTCACGTCGGGCCGCGTTCCTTGGGATTGTCAGTTTCTTCAACCTGTTCATAGTGAGATTCTCGGTTCAGTGGTGGCGTGGCTTGCACCAGGGAACAACCCTGAACCCCCTCGACATGCAGATGGCCAACATCATGTTGTTCACATTCTTTCTGGGCCTCCTCACAATGACTCTGATCTTCTTCTGGCTTCTCCTTCACCGCTTCCGGGTGGCGTGGCTAGAGCATCAGTTGGCCGAAATTAGTCTCGAGGCTGCTATTGCAGAGCGTCGAGACGAGGACGACCCCGGCAGCTCTCCCGCCCTTGCCGCGAAGGGCATCAGCTGATGGGATGGCAGTATGTGGTTCCTGGTTATCTAATCGTGTTTGGCACCCTCGCCGTTTACACCCTCGTCTTGCTTAGGCGCGGGCGTACCTTGAGCAGGCGGTTGCCCCAAGAAAAGAGACGTTTCCTTGACTGACAGCCCTACCCGCCCCCCCGTCCGTCAGGCGCTCGACCTGTCGCCCGCGGTGCCTGCTGCTGGGGCCAGGCGCCCCAAGCGAAAGAAGCGGCTCCGCAACTGGCTCACAATTGGTGTGTTCACGCTGGCCCTGGTGGCAATCCTGTTCCAGGCCCTCACCAGCGCCCGGGTGTACTTCTACAACGTCGACGAGGCCGTTCGGGATCGCGAGGCCATTGGCTCAACAACGTTCCGGATTCAGGGAACCGTTGTCACTGAGCCACAGACGGATGCACAAGGGGTGATTTCGTTCATTATTGCGTTCAACGACGTGGAGACCAGGGTCCGCCACATCGGCGACGAGCCAACCGACCTGTTCGAACTGGGAATGCCAGTGGTGGCCGAAGGCAGATGGGATGGAGCAGAGTTTGAGTCCAGTCAGCTTCTGATCAAACACTCAGAGACTTACGTTGAGGACAACGGAGATCGCCCAGCAGTTGGCGACGGCACCTATGAGGTAGAGCCAGAGTGAATGCAGCGCTTGGTTCAGGTTTCACTCTTGTCGGCCTTGTTGCTTCCATCGCAGGTTGTGTGGGCGGCGCCTATGCGTTGATCAACGGCAGGCACCATTTGCTTCGCCAAGTCAGGTCTTGGAGCTGGCTTGTTCTCCTTGGTGCTCTTGGTGCTTTTGTTGTGATGGAGATAGCGCTGTTCCAGCGTGACTACTCCGTTTCCTTCGTCCAGCAAGTTGGCAGCCCGGCATCGCCTCCTTTGTACAACTTTGCTGCCCTCTGGTCTGCGCTCGAAGGGTCCATCATTCTTTGGACCTTGATCCTTTCTGGGTACATCGTTGCCGTTGTGGTCAAGTTCAGAAAGCGGGGCAATGACGCGTTGCTTGGTTGGGCACTCGTTGTGCTCTACGGGATCTCCACCTTCTTCTTTGCCCTCATGGCCGGGCCGACAAACCCGTTTGTAAGGGTGGACGTGCCCCTCGGGTTTGTTGGGCCTGGGCCCAACCCGCTTTTACAGAATCACATCCTGGTGGCCTTTCACCCGCCGATGCTCTACCTGGGGTTCGTAGGTTTCTCGGTGCCGTTCGCTTTCGCCATTGCCGCCCTCATTACCGGCCGACTAGGAGAGGGCTGGCTGGCCGAGACCAGACGCTGGACGGTTGCTGCGTGGGGGTTCTTGACCATGGGAATCTTGCTTGGCGCCTGGTGGAGCTATGAGGTTCTTGGCTGGGGCGGATACTGGGCCTGGGACCCGGTTGAAAACGCGTCGTTGCTGCCCTGGTTAACCGGAACCGCCTACCTGCACTCGGTAATGGTGCAAGAACGAAGAGGAATGCTGCGGGTCTGGAATCTTTCGTTGCTGTGTGCAACGTTCTCGCTAACGATCCTTGGCACGTTTCTTACCCGGTCTGGGGTTATTGATTCGGTTCACGCCTTTGCCGACGGCCCAATAGGTCCTTGGCTGCTTGGCTTCTTCGCGGTAGTTGCCCTGATGTCGGTTGGTTTGATCGGCTGGCGGGGCGATCGGCTGCGCTCGCCAGGGTCGATTGATTCGCCGCTCTCGCGCGAGGGGGCATTCTTGGCCAACAACGTACTGTTTGGAGCGTTGGCCTTTGTGGTGCTGCTTGGCACCGTGTTCCCATTGTTGGCTGAGGCCTACGACGGCACCCGCCTCACAATCGGCCGCCCCTACTTTGATTCGATGGCCCGCCCAATCGCCTTCGTGATGCTGTTCCTGATGGCCTCGGCCCCGGTGCTGCCATGGCGAAAAGCCAATGCCGAGTTGTTGTCCAAGCGGCTGTTCTGGCCAGCAGTTGCCGGAGTTGCCGCGTTGCTGGTCCCCATAGCCATGGGTGCTCGGGGCTTTTACCCGATTCTCACATTTGGCCTAGGTGGGTTCGCGGCAGGCGCTGCTGTTCGTCAGGTTGCACTTGCAACCAGGCGCCAAGGATGGCGGGGCTTCATCGGCCGAACCAACGGCGGGATGATCGTGCATCTGGGCGTCGTGATGATCGCGGTTGCCATAGCGGCCAGCGAGAGTTACAAGACAGACCGCATAGTTGAGATGGTTCCGGGTGACACGGTTGAGGTTGCAGGCCACCAGTTTGAGTACCTGGATCTTGGAGCCAACGAGAACGACCGGCGAATCTTTGTGTTCGCCAACATCAGGATCGACGGGGAAGATGTGTACACCCCGGGTTCCAGCATTTACCGCCAGCTTGGAACGCCAATTGCAACACCATCGGTGAAGCCCGGGTTCAAAGAAGATCTGTTCCTGGTCCTTGACCGTTACCCCGACAACGGCGAGGACCCAATCAGGTTGCGGATCGTGGTGCGCCCTCTGATGACTTGGATGTGGACGGGCGGTGGGCTAATGGGCCTCGGTTCTGTTCTGGCCATCTTCCCCGGCAAACGACGCCGGGGCACCGACCCGGTTTCTGCCCCCATTGGCGGGATCATCACACCGAACGGTCACTCAGAAATCCCCGACGACGATGCCCTGGCGGGCCAGCCAACAGGGGCGGCCGACGACACCGACACCGAGCCTGCTCGTGTCTGAAATAGACGGTCATGAAATAGACGGCGGTGAAGTAGACGGCAGTGCGCTGGACGGTGATGCTGTTGATCATCATGCGGTTGGCCAGCCGGGCGGTTCGGCGGCCCGAATCGCTGCCCTGGCGGTTGGGGCTGCCGTTCTTGGATTGCTGGCACTGTTCATTTCCAGCGATCCGCGGGGTCGGGTGGAGGAGCCCAACCGCCTGTTGGGGGGCAGGGTCCCTGAGATGCGCGGCGTTGCGGTCGACGGCCGTTCGTTCAACATCGACAACCTCCGGGGCGAATGGGTGATTGTGAACTTTTTTGCCACCTGGTGCCCGCCATGTATTGCCGAGCATCCCGACCTGGTGAGGCTGGAAGAGTGGGGCGAGGCCAACGGCAGGCTCGCGCTGGTGTCGGTTGCATTCAACGAAACGCCCGAGAAAGTGCAGGCATTCTTCGACGAGCGCGGCGGGGGCTGGCCGGTGCTAGACGACGCCGATCTTTCGGTTGAGTTCCAGATTGCGTTGATTCCTGAGAGCTTCCTGATTGCGCCCTCAGGCCTGGTTTTCCAGCATTTCCTGGGCGGCATCAGGGCGGATGACCTCATCGCCATCATCGAGGCCAACGACCTGCCTCCCGAACAAGGCGGGGTTGGCACCCGTTCGGCCGAACCGGCTCCTGAAACCGGAGAAGGTGGATGATTCCCGCAGGCCTTCGCCGCTACTTGTGGGTGTCGATCATTGCGTCGGGTCTGTTGCTGCTGGCAGTCGCTGCGCTTGACTCGTCCGGGCCCGAAACGGCCGACGAGCGGACTCAACGACTGTCTGAGTCGTTTGCCTGCCCAATCTGCAAGGGCCAAGCCGTCGCTGAATCCAACGCAGGAGTTTCGGCAACAATCAGGCAGTTCATTCGCATTGAGGTTTCCGCAGGATCAACTGATGACATGATCCGAGACGATTTGATCCTGGCCTATGGCGAGCAGGTTCTGCTTACGCCGCCCGCGGAGGGAGTGGGTTCTTTGATTTGGATCCTGCCCGTGGTGGTGTTGGTAGGTGGTTGCGCTGCTCTGGGGCTTGTTCTCACTCGCAAGCGCGGTGACGGTAGAGAGCTGACCGCGATCGACCAGCAGTTGGTTGACGAGGCCCGAACCAGGTTGGATCAGTAGGCAATGGCTGCCCCGACGCCGCCGTCGAATCGCTCGCTGAATCCTGATCGGCTAACCGACCTGGAAGAAGAGCGAGACTTTCTGCTCCGGTCGCTGGCCGATCTCGAGGCCGAACACGTGGCGGGAGACATCGATCAGATCGACTTCCAGCAACTTCAGGCCGACTATACGGTTCGGGCCTCCGATGCAATTCGTCGGGTGGATGATCACGAGGCGGCAATAGCCGCGGCGGCCCCGAAACGGTCCTTCACCGGAATGCTGCCCTGGATTTTGGGCCTCGCAGTCTTTGCGGTTGCCGCTGGCTGGTTGCTTGGCCAGGCCATGGGCGAGCGGGGCGTTATGGACCAGATAACGGGTTCTGTCGACCCCTCGCCCAGAGACCAATTTCTAGATTGTCAGGTTCTGGATCAGCAACAGTCGATAGGCGAGGCGAATGAGTGTTACACCACATTGCTTCAGCGAGATCCGGCAAACGCAGAGGCGTTGGCATACAAGGGCTGGCTGTTGGTGCGAACCTCCGGGTCTGCTTCGCAGTTGGGCCGTGATTCCGAAGCGGCCGAGTTGCTGGTTACCGCAAAGGGGCTGCTGGACCGGGCGGTCGAGGTTGATGACTCCTACCCAGACGCCAGGGCGTTCCGCATCATCGTGCTGAACGCCGAAGGCGACACCGATGCGGCCTGCGCTGAGTTTGACCAGATGTTGGCTCTGGATCCTCCGCCGTTCATGGTCGAGCTTGTAACCAGTGCTGTTTTCTGCCCATGACGGCCTGGATCTAACGGCGGAGGGGTGAGAACCTTCCGTAGGTTGCCGCTCGCCACAGCCACTCAAATGGTCCGAACCTGAACCGCTTGAGCCAGGGCTCTGACCACAACAACTGAAGAGCCCAGACGGCAAGCACAAACACAGCGATTCCTGTGCGACCAAGTTCTCCTCGGTCGAGGAGAACCCTGAGGACGATGATTCCGAACACGGTTTGCATCAGGTAGTTGGTAAGGGCCATTCGCCCGACTGCTCGGACCCTCCGGTGCAGGGCGGTTTCTGCCCGCTGATTCCAAAGAGTGATCAGGCCGAGGTAGGCCAGGGCAATTGGAATCGTGGCAATTGTGTTTGGGGCCTCGCCGATTACCGCAATGCTGTTTGAGAAGTCAGACGACCACTGCCACCACACCCCGCCAGCAGCTATTGGCAGGCCAATGCCCAGACCCCACAGAATGAGGCGTCGGTAGAACTGCGGGTCCCGCCCACCCTGCATCACGTCCAGCCGATAGAGCCCGACCCCAATCAGCATCATCCCAAGCGCCCTGAGGAAGAAGTCGCTGACCAGGAACAGCCCAACTGCGTCGCCCAGTTCGCCGCCCGGAATCCAGTAGGTGCCTAGGCCCGTTCCATCGCTTGGCACGAACGGCTGGGTGATCACAGCAAGCAGCGCAGACGACAACACCAGCGAGGTGCCTGCACCCAAGAGGATCTTGGGGCGAAGCTTGCGCATGGCAAGAAGCACCGGCGAGCAAATGGCGTAGACAAAGAGGATGTCACCTTCCCAGAGAAGTCCGTGAATCAGGCCGATCAGCAAAAGCAGAGTGTTGCGCCAGAGACTCAAAACAGTTGGCCCTTTCCCCTTCACCTCGGCGCGGTCTGCGAACAGCACGATTCCGGCTCCGAACAGCATCGAGAACAGGGCCATCGTTTTCTGATCAACGAAGATCTCGCCCGCCACTCCAACCACCCAGTCCAACCACGTGTCTGAGCCTCCGGCGTCGAGGTTGAAGTAGGCGGCATCAACCAGTCCGAAGGAAACAGCGTTCATCACCAGAATTCCCAGGGTGGCAACCCCACGAACAGAGTCGAGGTTGGTGATTCGGTTCGCCGCGGCCACCGGGGCTGTTCCGATGTTGGTCGCTTGTTCGGTCACAGCGCTCTTTCATAAGTTGTCACAAAGGGAAGATAGGCCGTCAACCTGTCAGCGACATCGACCTACAGGCTGATTCGGGGATGGGCCCCAGGGAGGATCGGTGCGGCCAAATTCCCTGAGGCACCTCGGGTTGGCAGCTACGATCGGTGCGATGGTCAGACCTGTGGAAGCGACGAAACTAACCAAGAAGTTTGGTGACTTTGTGGCTGTGAACGGAATCGATTTCACCGTTGAGCCCGGAGAAACGTTCTCGTTGCTTGGGCCGAACGGTGCAGGCAAGAGCTCAACCATGAAGATGGTCAGCACCGTCAGCCCGATAACTTCCGGTTCGCTCACCGTGCTTGGGGCCGATCCACAGCTTGATGGCCGAAACATTCGCCAACGAATGGGCGTAGTCCCCCAGGAGGACAACCTCGACCTTGAGCTGACCGTGCGCGAGAACCTTGTGATCTATGCCAGGTACTTCGGCATCTCGTGGGCGGCGGCAAGGGCTCTCTCAAACGACCTCCTCCAGTTCGCTCAGCTCACCGAACGGGCAGACGCCCAGGTCGAGTCACTCTCGGGGGGAATGAAACGGCGGCTCACAATAGCCAGAGCTCTGGTGAACGAGCCCGAACTGCTCTTGCTTGACGAGCCAACGACGGGGCTTGACCCGCAAGCCCGCCACTTGTTGTGGGAACGCCTCTACACCTTAAAAGAACGGGGGGTCACCTTGTTGCTCACCACTCACTACATGGACGAGGCCGAACAACTGGCAGACCGGCTGGTGATCATGGATCAGGGCTCGATTGCCGCCGAGGGTCGCCCTAGCGAGTTGATAGCAAGCCACGTCTCTAAGGAAGTACTGGAGCTCCGTTTCCCCGCACACCCAGACGGCACCAGAAACAGACCAGAAGGGCTGGATCGGCACGGGTTCCGAGTGGAACTGTTGCCAGACCGCGTGCTGGTGTACGCCGACGACGGTGAAGCAGCACTGCAAACGTTCAGAAACAACGGGGTGGCCCCGTCGGCCAGCATGGTTCGCAGGGCAACCCTTGAAGATGTGTTTCTGGCGCTAACCTGAAGAACCTTAGTCGAGTGATGATCTCCACCACCCGGCCAAGGTGGCTGACCATTACGGGTCTTCGGCACTTTCTGGAGCATCAGTTCATCAGGTACCGGGCCACCTGGCGAAGCACGGTTATCTCCAGCTTGCTTTTCCCAATTTTCTTCTTGGTCACCATCGGGTTTGGGCTTGGCTCACAAATTGACGACACGTCTTCTCTTGGCACCACCGACTACGCGTCGTTCGTGGGGCCAGGGGTTCTGGCAACGGTTGCGATGCTCCAGGCAGGCGGTCTGAGCCTGTGGCCAACCCTTGGCGCCATCAAGTGGGAGGGCACTTATCAGGCCGCGTTGGCCACACCGCTCACAGCAGCAGAGCTGGCAACCGGGCACATCCTGTGGATCGGGATCCGGGTTCTGGTTGGCGCCAGCCTCTACCTCTCGGTTCTGGTTATGTTCGGCATCGCCACCAGCCCTCTTGCCGCCCTTGCTCCGCTGGCCGCAGCACTCACCGGCCTGGCATTTGCCGCCCCACTCTCGGCCTTTACCGCAACCCGAGAAAAGGACAGTTCGTTTGGTCCAATCAACCGGGTGGGGCTTACCCCCATGTTCTTGTTCAGCGGTGCCTTCTTTCCTGTTTCGCAGCTGCCAGACACAGTTGAGTGGTTTTCTCGGGCCATGCCAGTTTGGCACGGCGTGGCCCTTAGCCGTGGCCTGATTACGGGCACCATCGGCTGGTTCGGCGCAGTTGGTCACACCGCCTATTTGCTGCTTTGGATCTTGGTTGGCTGGCTCTTTGCCGTTCGAACGTTTACCGCCAGGCTTAGCTCCTGATGATCACGTTGCTGGCGGTGCCCTCACGCTCGGTAGTTGAGCGCAACATTCTGAGTTACCGGCGAATTTGGGTGATCATCGTAAGCGGCTTCTTCGAGCCGGTGTTCTACCTGTTTGGCCTTGGAGTTGGCCTTGGGGAATTGGTCGGGGCCGTTGAGGTCAACGGTGTGGCGGTTGACTACGCCGTCTTTGTGGCCCCCGGCCTGGTGGCCTCGTCAGCAATGAACGGAGCCATCTTTGACTCAACGTTCAACTTCTTCTACAAGTTGAAGCACGCCAAAACATTCGACGCAATGCTGGCAACCCCGCTTCGTCTTGGCGACATAGTGGTTGGCGAAATTGGCTGGTCGATGGTGCGGGGCTCGCTCTACGCGGGTGCGTTCCTGCTAGTTACGGTTGCGCTTGGCCTGGTGCAGAGTTGGTGGGCCATTCTGGCCTTTCCCGCCTCGCTGCTCATTGGCCTTGGCTTTTCAGCAGTTGGAATTGCCATCACCTCCTACATGCGAAGTTGGCACGACTTTGAGTACGTGCAGCTGGTCCTGGCCGCCCTTTTCCTGGCCAGCACCACGTTCTACGCCCTTGATGTCTACCCAGACTGGGCCCATCCGCTGGTGCAGCTAACCCCGCTCTACCACGGCGTTTCGCTTGTTCGATCTCTCATGCTTGGTAGCCCGTCGTTTTCAGACCTCGGCCATGTTGGCTACCTAGTAGGGATGACCCTGCTTGGCGCCTGGGCCGCCAAACGCCGGCTCTCGTCGCTCCTTCAGTCTTAGTGCCACACCGCAAGGTTGGGGGCACCCTGATCATTCGATGCCGTGGAGTTCGCGAGATCGGTCTGGTCGGAGCAGGCCGGTGTAGCACTCTGAGGCCAGGCGGTTCTGATGGCAGGCATTGAACATCTGGGCGGTAATCGGCATCTCAACCTGGTGCTCCACTGCCAGCTCAAACGCAACCTTCGTTGTTTTGATGCCCTCGGCCACCTGATTCATCTCGGCAACGATTTCGTCGATCGTTAGACCTTCGCCGATGCGCTGGCCAACGTGTCGGTTGCGACTCTGTTTGCTCATGCATGTTGCGATCAGATCGCCAGCGCCCGCCAGGCCGCTGAAGGTGAGGGGATTGCCGCCAAGGGCGACCCCCAAACGAGTAATCTCGGCCAGCCCCCGGGTGATCACCAGTGCCTTTGTGTTGTCTCCGGCGCCAAGTCCGTCTGCCATCCCGGCCGCAATCGCAATCACGTTCTTCAGGGCCCCGGCGATCTCGCAACCAACAACGTCTGAGTTTGTGTAGATCCGGAAAAGCCTGCTTGTGAAGAGCTTTCGAAGCTCCTCGGCAGTGTTGTCATCGGTCATCGCCAGAGCCGACGCGGCTGCGTCACCGGCCAGGATTTCCTTGGCCAGGTTTGGTCCGCTGAGAACGCCAACGGGGTGACCTGGGAGTTCGTCGTCGATTATCTCGGTCATTCGTTTGTTCGTGCCAAGCTCCAGGCCCTTGGCCAGGGAGATGATTGGCACGTTGGCGCTGAGGTAGGGGCGAACGTTCTTCAGGGTCTCGCGGAAAGCACTTGACGGTACGCCCATCACCAGCACCTCGGCATCGGAGACAGCTTCTTCCAGTGAGGAAGTTGCTCGAAGCGACGGGTTTAACGAAAAGCCGTCGAGGTAGCGACCGTTCACGTGTTCGTTGTTGATCTGATCGACAGTTTCTGCGTTTCTGGCCCACTGGGTTGTCTGGGTGTTGTTGGCAAGCAGGTGGGCAACGGTTGTGCCCCACGAGCCCCCGCCGACAACCGTGGTTTTGGTGGCGCTTGTCATTGAGTCTGGTGTCACTTTCGGCAGGCATTGTTTGTCTGTTGGCTCAAGCTGTGTTCGCGCCAAGCATGGCATAAGTCTCTGTTGCCCTTGATTGGGCCCGGGAATCAGCTAATTCTGGCCGGCCGCCACTAGCGTTCTGTTATGAGCCCTGCAACCGCCGCTATCTTCGACCTTGATCGCACCCTGATTGCCGGCTCGTCTGCAACCACCTTCCAACACCATCTCGTAGAGGCGGGGATTGCTTCGGCCCGAGAGATCCCGTTTGCAGACACGCTGATGAAGTTCTATGAGATCTTCGGCGAGAATTGGCTGATGATGCAGCCAGCCAAGCTTGCTGGTCGGGCTGCTGCTGGCTGGTCGGTGGCTGCTGTCGAGGCGGCCTGCAAAGCGGCGGCGAAGGAAATCTCGGGCCAGCTGCAACCGTTTGCCAGGGGAGTGATAGATCAGCATCGGGCCGAGGGAGCGAAAGTGATTCTGGCCACAACCTCGCCTGAGCCCTTCGTTCGTCCCTTGATGGAAGAGTTGGGCTTTGACGATGTTGTGTGCACCAAATGGAAAAGCGAGGGGGGCCAGTTCACCGGCGAACTCGACGGCCCTTTTGTGTGGGGCAGGGCGAAAGCCGATGCTGTAATTGAGTGGGCCAGTCGCAATGAGGTGAACCTGGCGAGGAGCCATGCATACAGCGACAGTTATTTCGATGCCCCGCTGCTTGACGCCGTTGGTTACCCCGTAGCGGTCAACCCAGATGCTCAGCTAACAGCCGCGGCGCTTGTGAACGGCTGGCCCGTTCGTTACCTCGACAAACTTGAGGGCGTTGTAAAGATTGGCGGCCGTGAGCTTCAAGATTGGGTAAGGCCGTTGCTACGGCCTGAACTGGTGGCGCCCTATGTGAAGTTTGAGCTGAACGACTTCGAGAAGATCCCAAGCTCTGGCCCGGCCCTGGTGGTGTTCAATCACCGCTCCTACTTTGATCCAACTGTGATGGCCCTGGTCATCGCCAAGGCTGGCAGGAGCATCCGCGGCCTCGGCAAGAAGGAGGTGTTCGACGTGCCTTTGGTCGGACGGTTCCTGAAGGCCATGGGCGGGGTTCGGGTTGAGCGAGCTTCTGGGTCTGATGAGCCACTTGAGATGGCGGCTCAAGCTCTTGACGGCGGTGAACTTGTGATGATGGCCCCTCAGGGAACAATTCCTCGCGGCCAGTCTTTCTTCGATTCTGAGCTGAAGGGGCGTTGGGGAGCGGCCCGGCTGGCTGCACTAACCAAAGCCCCGGTGATCCCGGTTGGTATTTGGGGCACCGAGCACGTTTGGCCTCGCAACGCAAAGATGCCCCGAATCACCTTCGACGACCGGCCGCTGGTTACAGCCACGGTTGGCGGCCCGGTGGAGCTGGAATACAAAGATCCCGACGTCGACACCAAGCGCATCATGGCCGCTTTGGTTGAACTGCTTCCACCTGAAGCCAGGGAGCACCGCCAGCCGTCTGAGGAAGAGCTGGCTCGCACCTATCCGGCTGGCTATTCGGGCGATCCAGACTCAGAACACGACCGCCGTCCGGGAACCGACACCTAGGCGAGGAGGGCCAACATGGCAAACAAGGAACGCAACTTCAGTTTCACCGAACGAATGTCTGAGCACGAGGCTCTGATGTGGAACATCGAGAAAGACCCATGGCTCAATCCCAGCGGTGCCGCGGTGTCAATTCTGGACAAACCGGTCGACATGGAACTGCTGAAACAGCAAATCCGCTACGGCGTTTCGCGGATTCCCCGGTTGTATCAAAGGGTGGTTCCGGGGTTCGGGCGGCTTTCAACGCCCGCCTGGATGGCCGACCCGGAATTCGATTTCGACTATCACGTTCGCCAGGCCAGCCTGCCTTCTCCCGGCACGCCCCGCCAGCTACTTGACTTGGTTGCCAAGCTTTACCAGGAACCGTTTGATCGCACCCGGCCGCTGTGGCGCTTTGTTGCCATCGACGGGCTTGAGGGGGGAGGTGGTGCGTTGTGGACCATCACCCACCATGTCATAAGCGACGGAATTGGTCAGCTGCGAATGGCAGAGTTGTACCAGCAGGCCAGCCGAGACGAACCAGCCAGGCCCGAGGTGGATCTGAAGGCAATCATCGCCGACTCGCTTGCGACCTCAGGCGTCAAAGAGGCTGGCGGCGATTTCGCCGGTGGCCTCGCCGACAATGCAGGCCGAAGCCTCAGCCACCTGATTCGCCGTCAGGCAGGCATCGTTCGCCGCTTGGCGGGCGAGATTGTTCTCTGGCCAGCAGACCCGAAACGGGCTGTTGAAAGCCTGAATGACGTTCTCGAGGCGGTAACCGCTGCTTTCGACCAGATCTCTGGCTCATCCACCGAGGTGCCTGGCGGGTCGCCGCTCTGGAAAACACGGTCTCGCCACCGCCACCTCGAACACGTGCGGGTTCCCCTCGACGGGCTGAAAGCGGCGGCCAAATCGCTTGGCGGAAGCGTAAACGACGGCTTCCTGGTTGGGCTGGTTGAAGGAAGTGTGCGCTATCACTCACGACTCAACACCGAAGTTGATGCTTTCAACACCAGCTTCGTTCTCAGCACCCGCAACGAGAGCTCGGGAAGCGGCAACGCATTCACTCCGGTGCCCGTTCAGCTCCCTGGTACCCAGGCTTCGTTTGCTGACCGAATGGCCGAGGTGCGCCGCATTGTTGGCGAAGCGAAGGAGCAGGCCGTCAACGACGGCGGCATCAGTGGTTTGTCGGGCCTTGTCAATTTGCTCCCAACGTCTGTTGTCACCAGTACCGCCCGGGCTCGGTCGGCCAAGCTCGACTTTGTAACCTCAAACCTCCGAGGCGCCTCCTTTACTCTTTACTGTGCTGGCGCCGAGGTCCTGGCAAACGTTGCGATGGGCCCGGTGGCAGGCACGGCGGCCAACATCACCGCCCTGTCCTATGACGGGCACTTCGACATTGGCCTGTTCATAGATCCTTCGGCCATTGAGGATCCAACCGCCTACCGAGACTGCATCGATGCGGCGTTCACCGACTTCGTCGCCAGCCATGGGAGTGCGCTCGGCGGTGCAGCGCCTGCCAAGAAGAGGCAGGCACAGAACAAGTCAGGCAGGAAGGCAGCGGCCAAGAAGAAGCCCACCAAGCAGAGCAAGGCTTCCAAGAAGGGGTCGGCAACTAGAAAGAAGCCTGTCAAGAAGAAGGCCTCCAAGAAAAGGCCTGCTAAGAAAGCAACAGCCAAGAAGAGAACCGCGGCCAAGTCGGCCTGAAGGTGGCCTCAGTTCAAGCGGCAGGCTTCTTGAAGGCCATTAGGCGTACCGGGTTCTTCGACCCAGCCACCGTTGCTGCCTTTGCTGCGGCTGCGGCGATGTGGGGGGCATCGTCGGCCACCCCGTACGCGGCCGCGGCGGCCAGGCATCCCAACCGTCTGGCCCTCACCGACGACTACGGCAGCGTCTCCTACCGTCAGCTCGACTGGCGAACCAGCCGGGTTGCCGCCGGGCTTCGCCGGACCGGCATCAAGAGAGGGGCAAGCGTTGGGCTGCTGTGTCGGAACCATCGAGGTTTTGTGGAGGCCAACGTGGCTCTGGCCAAGGTTGGCTGCCCGGTGATCTATCTCAACACGGGCCTTCCTAAAGCTCAGATGGACCAGGTGATCGAGCGAGAAGGCGTCACCGCTGTGGTTGCCGACAGTGGTCTGGTAGACCGGGTGTCTGCCGGGGTCAAGCTGATAGTGGCGGCTCCCGAGGACAACCCCAGTTGGTCGTTCCCCGATTTGGGCCAGCCCCGCTTGCCAATCCAGTTTCCCCGGCCTTGGAAAGTGGCCAACCCTGTTCTTCTCACATCCGGCACCAGCGGCGCCCCGAGAGGAACTCAACGCTCGCCTGGGGCCAAAGCATCGCTGGCGGCGCTTGGGTTCCTGGCTGTGATGCCGTTTTCTCGAGGCGATGTGTTTGTGGTGCCCGCACCACTGTTTCATGCTTGGGGCCTCAGCCAGCTTCTGCTGTCCTCTGTTCTGGCTGGCACGGTGGTCCTACGCAACAGCTTCGAGCCAGCGTTGGCGGCCGCCGACGTCGAGGCGCACCAAGCCAGTGTGCTGGCTGCGGTGCCGGTAATGCTCAGCCGCATTCTGACGGCGGCTCCTGATGCTGACCTTTCCTCTCTCCGAATCACCGCAACCAGCGGTTCAGCGCTCCCCGGCCAACTTGGCGATCAATGGATGGACGCCTTTGGCAACAACCTGCACAACCTCTACGGCTCGACCGAGGTTGGTCAGGTAAGCCTGGCCGACCCCCGCGATTTGCGGGCTGCGCCCGGAACGGCGGGCCGGGCCCTTCCCGGAGTGAACATCAGAGTGGTCGATGCTGCCGGCCGTGAGATCAAGGCTGGCAAGACAGGCAGAATCGTCGTGAAGTCAGAGATGCACTTCGACGGCTACACCGGAGGCGGATCCAAGGAGCTGGTTGAGGGCTACATGGACATTGGCGACGACGGATACTTGGACAGTCACGGCCGCCTCTTTGTGGCAGGCAGGGCCAGAATCTGTATCCGACCGCAATCGAAAGGTGCCTGCTTGACCATGATGAAGTTCTAGAAGCGGTTGTGGTTGGGGTGCCAGACGACGATCTGGGCCAGCGGGTCAGGGCCGTGATCATTGCGTCATCGAATATGAAACATCGCGCGCTGAAAAAGGCCCTCAAGACGGGCCTGGCCGCCAGGCTGGCCACATACGAAATGCCCCGGGAATACGTTTTTGTGTCAGAGTTGCCCCGGAACGCGGCGGGCAAGGTATTGCTGGGCCCGCTCAGCGGGCCCAGCAACCAGATCCCGAACCTGCAATCTGATTCGAAGAAAGCCAAGGAGTAGAGATGAAACAGCTATCCGGCCTCGATGTCACTTTCCTCAATCTTGAGACCAGCACTTCGTTTGGCCACGTCTCAAGCCTTTCGATCTATGGCAGACCCGACGATCCCGATTTTGATCCCTACGT
>QIKW01000192.1 GCA_003231975.1 Acidimicrobiia bacterium | reverse complement strand
AACGGTCCGTTTCAAGGGGTGTTGCTGTGTTCGGAGTTGGCATAACAATCGGCACTCTGGGCCTGATCGCCAGCCTTCCGATTCTGGCCTCAGCCACGCCGTTTGCTGTCGGGGCAACCCTCGTGGTCAGCGAGATTGTGTTCGGCCGGATCATGGTAGTGACGCGCCAGATTGCCCGCTCGGTTGGCGATAGCCGGGGCGCATCGCTGCCCCAACTTGTTAGCCGGTTTGGCAGAGCCATCGCCGCGGTGGGGTTCGTACTTTCTGACCAGACGAGCTTGGGTGTATGGGTTGGCCTTCACTTAGGGGTTGAGGTGATAGCGGCGCTGTCAGGATTGTTCGTTGTGAAGCAGCTAGGCGGGATTCCAAGTGAGGCTCCTGATCGTCCAAGCGTTGCGTACGCCCGAGAGGGCCTGCTCTATTCGTTCAACGGCAGCGCCATTGGAATAAAGAACGACGCAGACAAGGCAATGCTGGCCGGATTCGGATTCGCCGAGGTCACGGCTGCATACGCGGTGGCCTATCGGGTGATCCAGGCGGCAGTTCAACCGTTGAATGCCCTGCTGAATGCAACCCTCACCAAGTTCTTCAGGATCGGCCAGAGAAGCCCTAACAAGATCCCGGGGATGGCTGTGCGGCACACGGCCGTTGGCGGCGCGTACGCCGTTCTTTGCGGCGCCGCTCTGTGGCTGGCCGCTCCCCTTCTGACAAGACTGCTCGACGATGGCGAGATTGATCCGTCGGTGATTGTGCGAGCGCTGGCGGCGCTCCCAGTTCTGATTGCGGGCCAGCAGTACGCGGCGAGAGGGCTAACCGCAACCGGGCGCCAGCTCTGGGTAACCAGAATTCTGCTGGGAGCCGCTGGCCTGAACGTGGCAATGAACTTTGTGCTGATCCCGAGGTACGACTGGCGTGGAGCGGTGATTGCCACCTTGCTGTCGGACCTGTTGGTTGCGGTGTGCCTGTGGGTTGCCCTACTCCGAAGCGAACCCCTCACCGGCGACTATCCCGAAAAGGCCTTGGAGTGATCAAGTTTGTGTTTGGCCGAAACGTCGCTGCCAGCCAAGGTAAGAACAACGAACACAAACACAACCCAACCAGTTCGTTGCTCAATTGGGCCAGACTCAGTGGTTGAGACCATCACGGCCAGGGTTAGGTATGCCAGGGGGAACAGGCCAGCGGGCCCCGGGATTCTCTGGATGAAGTGGACGCCACGAGCAATCGCTCCGGCGTTTACCAGCAGGAACAGAACTACGCCGACTAGCCCAAGATCAAGGGCAATCTCAAGTATTGCATTGTGAGCGTGGTTGGGCATCCACGTGTTTTCAACCAGCACCCTGAAGGAGGGGCTGAAGTAGCCGTTCCAATAGCCGCCGTAGCCAAAACCCAAAATCGGTCTGCTGGCAATGGCGTCGACAACCAGCGGCCACATGGTTGTACGCCCAGACAGGCTGGCGTCTTTCTCCAAGTAGCCCGCCAACAAGGAGATGTTGGCCGTTACGAAAAGGAAGGCAACGATGGTGGCGGACGTCAAAGTAAGAGCAACGGCCCCGAACAGGGTGCGGCGAGATCTGAAGGCCTGAAATATCACTAGTGAACCCAAGGTCAGCATGCCTGCAGCCAGGGATGTCTTGCTCTGCGAGCCAACCAACAGAACCAGCGCGACAATTCCGCCCAAGTAGAGGGCGTGGCGCCATCTCGGGAGGATTCTGGCTGTCAACAACAGAACCAGGGCTCCGATAACACCGTCGTTACCGAGATCGTTCTTCCCAACCCCAAGGCCCGACCAACCCGCCGGTGTTGTACCAAACCGGGGAAGGGCAACTACCCAGAGCAGACTCATAACTAGGCCAACCCCCAGAGCTATCGAAAAGGTGCTGAGAAATTCTCGAATAGTGAAGCGGACAGCAAGTATTAGCCCAAAGACGGACAGCACCATCAGATTCAAAGTGTCTACCAGGGTGATGCTGGTGAAGTCAGACCACATGAACGAAACAAGAACGAGGCCCAAGAACGCGAAGAGAAAGGGGGCATTGTGCAGCATCTTGATCACCCGATCCCCTCGACCGATCAGCGATGGCAGGAAAAGGAGCACCAGCAGCAGGCTGCCTCCTACCAGGATGGGGTTCGAGCCGCCTCCCGAACCGAGGCCGGTGAACTGACGAAACCAGTTGACTGGCGTTCCAAACTGGTTGATGAACAAGAACGCGATGACAATCGCCCGCTCCATTCGATTGGGCGGTTCACGGCGCCAGACCGAAGTGAGACTAAACGGCGACTTCTTTAGGGCTCTCGGTGGGTTGGGCTGCGTTCGCGTATGCATATTGGTTCTTTCGCGACAGGAACGACGAGCGGTGGCGCGTGCGATTCAGGATTCCGCCTATGACATTGATTCCGGCCCTGCTGAGTTCTGACCGGGCTTGCCAGAGGTCTGGTGAGTCTGTGCGTTGGGCATCAACCACAAGTAGGGTTCCGTCTACCGCTGCGCCAATAACGAGGGCATCGGCCACGCTCAACACGGGCGGGGTGTCAACCACAACAAAGTCAGCAGAGGACCGCAGCTGATCCAGTACCGGCTCAAGCCTTCCCGATGCCAGCAATTCTGCCGGATTGGCCGGTGCGGGGCCGGCAGGCAGGATGAAGAGCCGGTCAACGGAAGTATCGAGTAGCTGAAGATCGGTGCGGCCGCCTGCCAGAACAGTTGAGAGCCCATCGTCTTGGATTCCGATTCCAAAAAGCATCTCGATGGTTGGCCTTCGCATGTCGGCCGAGACCAGAACAACCACCTTGCCTGCCTGAGCTAGCGCTACCGCGAGGTTTGCCGCAGTAACGCTTTTGCCTTCGCTTGGATGGGCGCTGGTTACAGCCGCCAGGAAACCGCCCTCGCTGTCTTCGCGGTCCAAAGATGCGAACTGGAGAACAGAACGTAGGCGCCGGTATGCCTCTTTGGCGAAGTGGACCCGTTGGGATCCCTGATCTGAAAGCATGATCAAGGCCGCCGGGCCCAGTCGACGCTGACGTGAGAACGACGGCACCTCGCCCAGAATCGGGGCCCCGAGCACCGCCGACACCTCAGCGCTGCCCTTCGCCCGGTTATCAAGCCGCTCCCACAGGAAAGCTGCCGCTATTCCGGCTACCAATCCAAGCAGCGCTCCCCCGATGGCCAGCAGCAGCGAGGAAACTCCGCTTGGGGCCTCGGCTGGAGTGGCGGATCTGAGAACCGTTGCTGTTGCTTGGCGGGTCTGAGCCGTGAGCGTAAGGGTGCGCTTGGAGTCCTCCATTACCGTTAGGACTCTGTTGCGCTCGACCCGCGCCGCCCTTGCTTCGGCCAGTACCAGATTTGCGTTGGGGAGAGCTTCCCGAAACTCTGGCTCGAGGGCCAAGATAGCCAGGCGTTCCCGGTCCAGGGTCTGCACATTGCGGTCCAATTCGGCCACCTCGGCCCGAATCTCTGTTAGCTGGCTTTCGAGGACTTCAAGTTGGGCTGTGTAGAACTGATCAGCCTGTGCCTCTCTCATCTGGGTGTAGGACTGGGAGAAACCATTTACAACGTCGGCAGACTCCTGAGGTTCTGTGCCCACATAAGACAAGCTCAGAACCTCAGACCCTGGCACGAACTGAACCGTGAGGTTCTTCAGCAATTCCGAGCCATCTGTGCCAAGGCCAAGGTCTTCCGCTACCTCGGCGGCTACGGCATTGGATTGCACCACTTCGCTTTCGCGCTCTTCCACCGGTCTGGCCAAGTTGGCGTTTACAGCGCCGACTGGGGAAGGGCCAAGGGCCAAGGACCCACTGGCTGAGTAGGTCTCAACTCGTGACTCGGCAGCCAGCCAGGTGCCGAGTCCAAACAGCAAAGGCAGGGCCAGTACTAGTATTGGGCGCGACTTAATTGCCCGGAGGTAATCCTCCAGCCGTGCAACTTGGCCAGTTTCAGAAGAAAACTCTTCTTGCAACGCTCGCTCCTCGGGGTTTGCGAGAAGCCCCACAACTTCCGGTAGATACTAGCCGGTTTTGGCCACCAATCTCGCTCAGCGGGCAAAGGTTACCAAGACGGCGTCAGCGGTCGCGAATACGGAAATAGATCCTGAGAATGTCGCGAAACGGCCTCCAAGTAACCTCAAGTGACCCCGGCCCCCACTTTCTGCGCCCGCCCTTCTCCCCAAAAGCCTCACTCAGGGTGTACGGAGCGATGAAGTCGCCGATGGAGTCGCCAACGTCGTCAGCCTCAACAAACAGGTGCTGAAGGCCTCGAACCTCGGCTCGGTCTGGCCGATTCCAAAAATCCGAGAGCACCTTGCGGGTTTCATGAACCAAAAGATGATCTTCGGCGCCCCACTGGCGAATCAGAGCCCGCGACGGAAAAACCGCAGCAACCGTAATTGCTCCGTCCCAAACAGTTTGTCTGGCTGGCGAGTCGATTGCAGGGACGTGCCTGTCAAAAACGGGGCTAATCACCCCACTTGGAGCGGCAACGTAGTCAACCAACCGGGCCTTGCCTGAGCCGGTAAAGACCTCAACGCAAGCGACAGGCTGGGCAATGGGGTGGGGATACAGGCTGTCATCAAGGGCGAAACGCCTGATCCACGCCCGACTATCATCGGCTGAGGAAACGTGGTCTCCCCCGAAGTGGAGATGCAAGGGTTCTTGGCCACCAGCAGACTTCACCAGACTGGAAACCATCCAAGCCAACTGGCCCCGCCAGCCAACGTCCACAAACGCCAGCCGATCATCGACCAATCTTTCTTGTTTGAGGTATTCCAGCAGCGTCGCTTCCTTCGGCACCGCACGTTCCAGAATCAACTGCCGGACAGCAGTATCTCCCAGGAGTGCTTCCCAGCTTTCAACGTGTGAACTAGGAAGGGGAGCATCAGGATCGAGGCTTGCCAGCTCGCCAGAGGGCGAAAGATCATCGGGGGTCAAACCGATCCGATTCAGTAGCGAGCTGAACGGAATCTCATGCCGGTAGTGATGAATGAAAGAGGTGTCGTTTCTGGTGCCTGCGGTAATCCATCGCTCGATACCAACCGAACGCACTGCGGCGTGCTGCCACACTCGTCTGGCGCAGTGAAGGTAGGACAGCTCAAAGCCTTCCCAGTGATCGGCAGGCATGGCCTCGGCCATTCGCAGAGGAAGTTCTCCGTCGCGACTGAGAAAGACGATCCGTCGAATCCCCTCTTCTTCGCACTGCTCTCGAACCCACAACAAGAACGCGAGAAAACACTGACCGGGAACCTGAGTGCCCAACTCGAACAGCTGCTGCTGATCCGAAGAGGCGAAATCTCCGCTGAGACGCGCCGAGCGGGCGGCTCCGGCAATCGCTGAGCCGCTGACCTGAATTCCCTTGGCCATTGCCTTCTCATACCGCGTGCCGGTTGCAGAGCGCACAACCTCACACCGCAATCCGTGGCGCAGAGCCTGCGCTCCATCGCTCCAAGGGTTGTCTCCGATGTGGGCAATTGCGTCTCCCCTGTTTGGGAGATGACTGAAGAGGCGTTCGAAGAGCTCACCAGAGGATTTCGAAACTCCGTGGTCAGAGGACGAACTCACCACATCGGCGGGGTCAAGCAAACCGAGGCCGTCGAGCAGTTTGGTGAGCGTTTCACTTGACAAGTGCATATCGGAGGTGAATTGGACCGCAACCCCGGCCTGGCGCAGCCGGTCAAGTTGGGCAGCAGCGCCGGGGACGGCCCGAACGTTTTCAAGCTCGAACGAAATTTCGTCCTCAGCTTTCAAGCGTTGCCCTTCGGTCAAACCGGACTGCTTGTAGATGTCGAATATCGAGGGCGCCTCGCCGTTGACATGGCCCGTTCTCTGGTGAACAAGAGCCTGCGCCTCGGCTTCGTAGTTTGGCCCAAGCACGGTATTCGTCATTGCCAGGAGCCATGACGGCTCTCCTAGCACGGGCCGCATTACAACAGTGTCGAAGACATCTACTGACACAATCGACGGGGGCTTTGAGAGGAGCCGGTCAACAGCGTCCTCAAGGCCGGTGTAACCAGAGGTCAAGAGGCGCGCTGCCACGCGGCGCCCCAACGAAGACGAGCCAGCGAGCAACCGCAGGCTTCTCCCGCCGGATGAATTTGGTGTTCGCACCGAGACCAGGTTAGCTACCAAGAGCGGCCAGGCGGTGCGCAGAGCGGTCAAAAGGGCGGATCAGCCCATCGATGACGGAGGTTGCCGACGCCAATTCTGAGGCGTTTTGGCTTTCCCGATGATCTCTTGCTGTATCGCGTGGTCGCCATCGGCGACCAGCTTTGAGCTATTGACCTGGTTCGCCGGAGCCGGGTCTGCGGTAGCAATCGCCGTTCCTCGGCCTAACGGCCTCATCTCTTCCCGAGTCTTTCTCGCTCCGCTCCAAAACTCGCCCCGACTCAGTTACGCGTGGTCGCCATCGGCGACCAGCGGGAACCTAACGACCCGGATCCGGCGAAGCCGGTGAGGCGACAGCCGAACCAATCAAAAGAGACGCGTCTTGTTCGGCTCTGAGCTGGTCGACCCTGCGGCCCTTGGGCATGGTGACGTCGGCCAGGGTTAGCGCTTGGTCCTTTGCCACATTGTTGACGAGGGTGCAGCCCTCGGCCTGGCCCATTGTGAGAAGTCCATCTGATCGTGTGACCTGGTGGGTCTCGCACAATCCATACGTGTGGAACCCTCCCAGGCCGTCGAGGGTGGTGCCTGCATTCAAGGCAGATTTGGCGATGGCGATTACATCGACCTGGGGCCCATGGGTTGGTTCGATGGTCGCATCGTTGAACAGCACGGCTCTGGCTGCTGCGTTCGGGACCTCGAAGTGGCAGAGGTGGTATGGCACATAGAACGAGTAGAGAGGGCCGTCTCCCAGCTTGCCGTACTTGAGGTAGATGTGTTGTTGGGGGTCGTCGTGAACCGCGAAAACATAGACCCCTGGGCTGGGCTTGGTGCCAACGATGTAGTCGACGATTCCGCCCTTCTCCTCCAGCATGTCGAGGTCATAGAACTTGACAGCGTCGTCTATGAACCCGTCGAATTCGGGGCCGATCATTCCGCGCTTGGCAACGGTGAAACCTGTGGCGTTGGCGACCACTGCCTGTTCAAAGGCAATTTTGGTGCCGTCGGCGAAGCTGGTGACCATCTCGGGAGTTTGGCCCCAGACAGCGGCGAAGCTGGCCTGAGTTTCAGGTGTCCGGTAGTAGTCGAGCATTCCCTTGATGTTGCCTGCCACCAGCGGGCGGGCGCCGATTCCCTCCACGAAGCGAAGAAGGTTCATCTGTACACCAGGCTGGTCTCCGTCACAGCCTGTGTAGATCACACCGGCGGCTTGGGCCTGTTTGTGAAGGATCGGGCCGATCAGGCCGTCAAGCTCGGCGTTGAGCATCACAACGTGTTGGCCGCCAGCAATTGCGGCTTCAACAATTGGGGCCGCGTAGTGGATGGTTCCCGTGCCCTCAACCAGCACGTCTATCAGCTCACACGATGTGGCAACGGCGTAGTCGTCGGTGTATGCAAAGCGGCCGGCCTGGATAGCCGAAACAAGCTCTGAGGTGGTCTTTACCTCAACCGGGTCGCGGATTCCGGCCTCTGCGTAGCAGCGGATGGCGTTGGCCGCGGTGCGGTTCACAATGACAGAGAGTTCCATTCCAGGGGTGTAGTTGATGATCCGGTTGCTCATCCCCCGGTTAATGAACCCGGCGCCGGTGACGGCCAGGCGCACCGGCTTGCCGTCTTGTTCTCGCTTCTTCAACGCGGTGTCGACGATGATCACTTTGTTCCCTCAATCCGTGTGTAGCAGGCCGTTCAAAGTGCCTTCCAGCCCTGATCCTTCTCTGACACTTCCGTGATTTCGATTGGCCAGTCGATGGCGAGTTTCGGATCGGTTGGCCGTATTCCGCGCTCTGCATCCGGAGCGTACGCCGCGCTGACCAAGTAGAGGGCCTCGGTGTTCGCGGCCAGCGTTTGGTAGCCATGGCCGAATCCTTCCGGCACGTAGAGCGCTCGGCGGTTCGTTGCCGACAGTTCAACCCCAACGTGCTGGAGGTAGGTGGGCGAATCCGGCCTGACATCTACCGCAACGTCATAGATGGCGCCGCTGATGCAACGGAAGAACTTTGCCTCTGCCGCCGCACCGACCTGCCAGTGAATACCCCGAACGGTGCCTGCCGCCGCGGTAAAACTGACATTTCCCTGCTGG
The DNA here is from genome assembly GCA_003231975.1 of Acidimicrobiia bacterium. GTDB lineage: Bacteria > Actinomycetota > Acidimicrobiia > Acidimicrobiales > SZUA-35 > SZUA-35. The sequence continues at coordinate 25,708 of QIKW01000192.1, read as the reverse complement.
CTGGGAACGGTTAAGCCCATGTCGGCAAACTCGGTTGCGCAGTAGAATCTGGCAAAGAAGCCGCGGTCGTCTCCGTGCGGTTCCAGGTCAACCAGGAAAACGCCATCAAGGCGGGTTGGGGTGAAGATCATGCGGGCGCAGCTGATTGCGGGTAGCCAATTCCCACATATCGAGCAAACTGATCAGCACCAAACATTCGACGCCCATCGGCCACCAAAGGCTGGGGATCAACCCCTGCCAGCTTCTGGGGCAGATCCTGATAGGTGCCCCACTTGGTTACAAGAACTACCGCGTCCGCTCCGAGCAGCGCCAGGTCAATGTCATCTTCATAGATAACGTCGGCGCCAAGCTCGGCGGCAGCGTTTTCAAGCGCAATGGGGTCGTGCAGGGTGACTTTGAGGCCTGCGGCCAGTAGGGCGGGAACGATTCGTAGGGTTGGCGACTCTCGAACGTCATCGGTATCTGGCTTGAAGGCAGCTCCCAGAACCGTGACCTTGCTGCCGGGTGCCAGCGCACCAACAACGGGTTCCACCAGCTTCGCTGGTTGGTCTTCGTTGATCTGAAGGGCGCCTTCAAGAATCGGGGCGGGAACCCCAACCGAGCGCGCATAGGCGGCCAGGGCCTTCACGTCCTTTGGAAAACAACTACCGCCGAAACCGCATCCTGCCTCGAGGTAGGTGAGCGACGCGGGCCTGACCCGCGTGCCGTCGGCCAGGATTGGTGAGAACCGGTGATCAAGATGAACGCCCCTCATGACGTCGGTTGAATCAACTCCAACCACGGCCGACATGTTTGCAATCTCGTTCGAGAACGAGATTAGCGTTGCCAGCAACGAGTTGGCCGTGTATTTGATCATTTCGGCGGTGCGAGGGGTGGTCCGCATCACATCGGTGTTGGGAAACAATGAATACAGACCGTTCATCATGTCGAGAGTTCTTTCGTCGATCCCACCAATCACGATGCGGTCAGGATTGAGGAAGTCAGCAACTGCCACGCCTTCGCGCAGGAATTCTGGATTCATGCCAACGCCAAAATCTGGGCCTGCGGTTTTGCCGCTCTCCTTTTCCAGGATTGGGAGAACAACGTCTTCGGTTGTTCCCGGTACCACAGTGCTCTTGACCGCAACAACGTGGTACGAGTTCTTCTTGGCCAGCTCAGCCCCAACAGCCGCGGCGGCTGCCTCAATCTGTCCAAGGTCAATTCGTTCTTCCCCAAAGGGTGTGCCAACGGCAACAAGGGTTAGCTCAGTTGAGGCCACCGCCTCGGCCAAGTCGGTGGTTGCCCGAAAACGATTGCCGAGAACTCCCTCCATCAGTTCGGCCAAGCCGTCTTCGTGAATGGGGCAGTCTCCGCGGTTGATTCTGGCTACCTTCGCCTCGTCAATGTCAACACAAACAACGTCGTGGCCAACATGGGCCAGGCAGACACCGCTGACCAAGCCGACGTAGCCGGTGCCTATTACTGAGAGTTTCATCGCTCTGATTGCTCCTCGTACCAGCGCAACGCTCTTCGCAGGCCGGTGTCTATGTCTACTTCGGCCTCGTATCCAAGCAGATTCCGCGCCTTGTCGATAATCGGGCAGCGCCGGTTCGGGTTGTCTGTCAGGTACTCCGGGTCAGCCGACGTCTCGTTTATGATTTTGCCCTCATAGCCGAACATCTCGCGGCCAAGAGCCACCACCCGATCGGCCAGATCCCGCATGTCTATCTCGGGAAGATCCGTGCCTATGTTGAACGACTCTCCGGGATAGGCCGAAGCCCCACCGAGAATCAGGTAGTAGCCCGTGACCGAATCTGCCACGTAGCAGAAAGTTCGGGTGGCCTTGCCGTCTGACAGCATCACAATGTCCTGGCCGTTCAGAACGTTGCGGGCATAGTCGGGCAGCACTCGCCCGTCGTCTATTCGCAGTCCTGGGCCGTAGTTGTTGAACGGCCGGGCGATGCCGATGGGAAGCCCGTATTGGCCTGCGAAGTTGACACAGAGAGTTTCGCCGTAACGCTTTGACTCGTCATAACAAGCACGCGGCCCGGTGCAACTGACACTGCCCCGATATGTCTCGGGGGTTGGAATGGCAGCCGGATCAGGGTCTCCATAGATTTCGCTGGTTGAGAAGAAAAGGAACCCTTTCACCGGGTTCTCAGAGTCGGCGCGGTCCTTCATCTCATCAAGGATCAGCCGGAGGCCATCTACATTGGCGTCCATGGTCTCAATCGGGAACTGCCGATAGTAGATGGGCGAGGCAATCGAGGCGGCGTGGATGATCCAGTCGAAACGGGGCTCATCATCGGGCATTGGGTCGAGCACACTTCGGGTGACGATGCGAAGGGCAACATCCTCTAGATCACTGAGCCAGCCCGGCACTCCTCTGGCAAAGTTGTCGTGAACCGTTACCCGAATGGCGGGCTTGGAGGGATTCTCCCGATTCCAGGCCAGCGGGGCCTGCACCAGGTAGTAGCCAAGGAACCCCGCTCCCCCGGTGATCAGCAGATCGTCGCCACTCATCTTCGAAAAGACCAGGTCCAATCTGGTGCTCATCATCGAGAGATCTTCGCTGACAACTGAGCTTTGATGGTGAACTGTTGTCATGGGTACTCTTTCGTCACGAAGTACAAGCGAAATTAGGGAATTGGACAAACGAAAATCGGCTGCGATTGTTGTGGCTGCCGGATCGGGCAGCCGGTACGGCAAACCTAAGCAATTTGAGTTCCTCACCAGCGATGAGCGACTGGTGGATCAAGCGGTGCGAACCGCTAGCGCCGCCAGCAACTACGTGGTCCTAGTTCTACCAGCAGAAACGGACTGGACCGGCGCTCAGGTAGATCAAATTGTGTGGGGCGGATCCACTCGTCTGGCGTCGGTCGCGGCCGGTCTGGAAGTGGTTCCGCGCGGGTTCGAATGGATTCTGATTCACGACGCAGCCCATCCGCTGGCGTCCCAGGCGCTATTTGCCGCGCTCATCGAGCGACTCTCGGACAGCAACGAGCCAGCTGATGCGGTGGTTCCGGTGCTCGACGCGGTTGACCTGGTGAAACGTCGCAGGCTTGACGGGACTCTGCTGACCATTGGTCGAGAAAACCTGGGAGCGGCGCAAGTCCCGATGGCGTTCCGCCACAGCTCCCTGGCCAAAGCCCACGCAGCCGCCGACCGGCCAGACGGGATACGGGAAGACTCGGAGCTTCTGGAACACTTCGGCTACCGGGTGGTAGGGATTCCTGGCGAGGTTGGGAACATTCACATCATCGATGCGACCAGCATCCAGCTAGCAAGAAGATTGGTTTGACCTATGCTTAGGAGGAGCGCCGTCCTCCTGCTACTCGCTAGGCCCCTTAGTGGGTTAAAACACCCGATCTGCTCTTAGCACCCTTGAGCTCGTCTACGGTGCCCGGCTGCGGGCCGACGGTAGGCTTGCGGGAACAAGGGCGGTAGAGAGTGCCAAATAAAAACAAACGCCAGGGAGATGCTCGGATCGCCACTCACGTGGTTGACGCGGCTTCGCTTTCCCTCGCCTGGCTCATTGTGTTCGTGATCACAAACATCACAATCACAGCTGCCCGGTCCAACTCGCAGTCGCTCGTCTTGGCAGCAATAGCAGTTGTCGCAACAATTGGCTTCTTCCACCGCTACGGGCTTTACCAAACCAGGCCGACTCTCCCCCGCACCGACGAGATCTCCCGCCTCGTTGGGGCCATTCTCACCGGCGGTGCAGCCACAATCGTGTCCGGTGCCTTCCTCAACTGGCACATCGGTGCCTGGGAAATAGTTATCGGGTTTGCAATTGCGGTCTCTCTCCTTGTGGTTGCTCGCGGAATGATTCGCTCACTTGGGGCCGAGCTTCAGTCTCGCCACGTCCCAGAGCGCGTCGTGATCGTTGGTTCTGGCCACGAAGCAGGCGACCTCGCCGAGGTGATTGCAGACCATCCCGAGGCGAGATTCGATCTAGTCGGAATCGTTGGGCACTTGCCGGTTGCCGAGAAGTTCGGACTGGCCGACCTATGGCTGGGCCCAACCGATCGCCTAGTCGAATTGATGCACGTGCACGAAGCCCAATCTGCCATTGTTACCCCCACAGGATTCCGGGGTGAGCAGTTCCGCAACATCACACGCGACCTGTTTGACGCTGGCTTCGACGTACACCTGTCCACCGGCGTCAGCCGCCTCTGGGACGCTCGTTTCGAGGTGCGTTCTCTGGCTCACGAACCATTGGTTGTTTGGTCTGCCAACGAACCCGCTCGGTGGCAGCTGGCAACCAAGCGCGCCATCGACATCATCGGCGCCGTCGTTGGGCTCATCCTCGTCGCCCCCATTCTTCTGCTAACTGCGATGGCCATCAAAGTCGAAGATGGTGGGCCGGCTCTGTTTCGCCAGCGCCGGGCAGGCAGAGGGGCCAAGACATTCGAAATGGTGAAGTTCCGCTCCATGGTCACCAACGCCGAGGAGCTGAAGGCCGATCTAGCCAACGAGAACCAGAGATCAGGGCCGCTGTTCAAGCTTTCCGATGATCCCCGTATCACCCGGGTTGGGCGCCTGATTCGAGAGTCTTCAATAGACGAGTTGCCACAACTCGTGAACGTCTTGAAGGGGGAGATGAGCCTTGTTGGGCCACGCCCCGCTCTGCTTGAGGAAGAGGCAGCTTTCGACGACGAACTCCGGGGCCGCTTCAGCGTAAGGCCTGGCATCACTGGCCTGTGGCAGGTTGAAGCCAGAAGCAACGCCAGCTTCAGCGCCTACCGACGGCTAGACCTTCACTACGTCGAGAACTGGACAGTGGGCCTGGACCTGCGCATCCTGATGGCAACGGTAGAGCAGGTGATCGTAACGGTGGCGATGCTGCCATTGCGGCGATTCCTTCCCGCAAACGGCAACGATCAAGTTGTTGTGGCCCAGTCCGAAACGATCATCGATCTGCGAGAGAAAACTACAGCTCGCCTAGCAGCGGCTCACACCGCCCGAACTGGTGGACACAGTGCATCTGCACCAGGCGACGAGTCTTCATCCAGTGGTGCGGGTTGAGTCGTTCAGTTCAGATCAACTGGTACGGGTAGATGGTCTGGCCAAAAGCCTTTCCTTTCGCTTCGCCGATGGGCATAATGCGTCCACCGGGTGGAGTGGCACGGAACCAATGTCACTGATAGAGCATTCCCCGCCCCCGGCGGTCAAAGTCGTAACGCGTACACCCGATGGCTGGTATTCCCAGTGGGGTAAGCGGATGATCGACGTCGCCTTCGCCGCCATCCTGCTGTTGCTGGCACTGCCGTTGTTCGTTGTGCTGGCTCTCGGATTGAGGCTCCAGCTCGGCCCTCGAATCGTGCTGACCCAGCAGCGGGTCGGCAGGCACGGCCGACCGTTCGCAATGCTCAAGTTCCGAACGATGGAGCACAGCCGACGTTCGACCGACAGCAGCACCTACGTCGGCCCTGAGCGCCGCAACGGCCACAAGTTCGACGCTGACCCGCGCCATACAAGCCTGGGACGGGTGCTCAGACGGTTCAGCCTGGACGAAATTCCTCAGCTGTTCAACGTACTGCGGGGCGACATGTCTCTGGTTGGGCCCAGGCCCGAGCTGGATTCGGTGGCAACTACAGAGTTCCGGAACCACTCACGACACCTGGTTCGACCAGGCCTGACCGGCCCATTCCAGGTTTCACCGCTGCGGCGAGCGGGCCGCCTGAACCATGGGCTTGGACTGGACAACGGGTACGTGGAATCTGTGAGCCTGCGAAACGACCTGAAGTTCTTGGCGAGAACCGCTTCTGCCATGGTGAAGGGCACCGGTAGTTAACTACCAGATCTTCCACTCAGCTTCCCCGTCGGCCCACAACTTGTTAAGGGCAACATATTCCCGGTAGGTGTCCATACCCATCCAGAACCCATTGTGCTGCCAGAGGCCAAGCTGGCCCTCGCGGGCCAAATCCTGCATCGGGCCCTGCTCGAAGAAGTGCTCGGGGTCTGGCAGCAGCCGATCCAGAAACTCCTGACGGAAGGCAAAGAATCCAGCCGAAACCCAGCCGTCAGACGGCAACTTCTCGGCAAAGTCAATAACCCGGTCCTCGTTTGTGTGCAACTCTCCGTAACGGCTAGTTGGGTGCACGCCGGTTACATAAGCCATCAGCTCGGGTCGAGCGACCAGAGCCGCCAACTCACCCGACAGATCGACGCCGCCAACCCCATCGCCGTAGCTGACCATAAAGTACGGCTGATCAATAAGGTGCCTGACCCGCTCCAATCTACCTCCGGTGCCGCTATCGATCCCCGTGTTGACAAGGCTGACATCCCAATCGTCAAGATCTAGTGACGCGTGAAACTGGGGGCCGCCGCCGTGGGCAACGTTGATAGTGAAGTCGGTGACGTTCTCCTGGTACCTGAGGAAGAACTCCTTGATGTCCCATGCCTTGTAGCCCAGGCAGAGAATGAACCTCCGAAAGCCGTGGGCTCCGTAGGTTTTCATGATGTGCCACAAGACAGGCCTACCGCCGATGTCAATCAGCGGCTTTGGCAGCTTCTCAGAAGCCTCTCTGATTCGGGTGCCCTGACCACCGCACAAGATCACAACGGGAATGTCTGCGGGACTTACGATTGGGTCAACTGTCTGGTCGGTCACTCTTTCCATCCTTCACTTGCGCTTCCGCCCCAACTTTCTGAACCTTCTCGCCCGGTTTGCTTGGTTTCTCCTTGGTGCCTGCTGCCCGACGGTTGGCGTCGGTTGATGCGGCCTTGGCCTTGTTGGCCGACCTTCGTTCTGGCCGCCCCTTCGGTGCGGGCGTCCTGGCCTTGGATTTCCGTCGATCCACCCCTTGAGTGGCGCTCTTTGCGGCCCTACTCGGCTTCTTCTTGGCTGATTCGGCTGCCTTGGAGTTGGCGGAACCGCGTGCAGACGGGCTGACATCGTCGGCCTCGTCTGTTTGCCTGTCGGACTGTCGGCGCTCAATTGGTGAATCGGAGCCTGGCTTGCCGGGATCGCTGTCTTCGGCTCGCATTCGTTGGCTCGAAGCCCTGCTGGTACGGCCTTCACTGGCGGCTCTGGCCACCGCAACGAGGCCCCCACCAAGAGCGAAACTGTCTGCCCCGAGATTGGCGTCGATTGTCTGGCGGGACGCCACACTCCTGCTGGTGGCCGTTAGCGCAGGCAACACCTTGCTTCGGACACTTCCCAGCTGGCGGGCAACTACGGCAAGGTCATCGGTTCTTGAATCTGAGAGCGGCACCGTTAGGACGATGGCGTCAACCACGTTGCAAAGTTCAACAGTCGACGCCGCATCCAGCAGTGGGCCTCCATCGAAGATCACAATGTTGGCCGCCTCCCGAGAGGCCTCGACCAAGGCGGGAGCAGATTCTCTCCGCAGGTTGGCTCCGCTACCACCAAGTCCGAGCACTCTCACGTCTGGCTCGCTGGTTCTGGTAAAGATCCTGTCGACTCCCTTGTCGACAATTCCCAGCAAGGCAGGTACACCACCATGGTCGGCAGCCCCGAACACATCTGTGATCCAAGGGTCTCGGCGGTCGGCGTCTGCCAGCAGGACCGAATATTCAGCGGCGGCGAATCGGGCGGCGAGGGCAACCGCAACAGTTGTGGTTGCGGCCCCTCGTTGTGAGCCAACGACGGCGATGGTGAGCGGCCGATCGATTGACGCCAGTGCCTCGGCCTGAACCGCAATTTGGTCGACTCCGGCAATCATGTCTTGCGGAAGTCGGGTGAAGGCAACAAGCGGGTCTTGTTTTAGCGCCTTCGACTTCTTCAGTCTCGCAACTACTGGCACCTGCAAGATCTCAGATAGGTGGTGCACGTCCAGAACCTTCCTGGAGAACCGGGCCCACAGCAGGGCAACTGAAACTCCGAGGAGCGTCATGCCAACCAGAAAAGCTATCTCGAAAATGCCGCCCGTTTCGGTGATCGGATTCGTTGGCAGCGAGGCGTCCTGAACGATCGAGGTGTTCACTCCCGATGGTGTGTTCGTGATAGTGCTACGGAGCAGTTCGTTGCGTTGGATCTCGGCGATGATGAACGTGCGCTCGGCCGACTCGTTCGGCACCAGAGCGACTTCTGACGGCGCAGGTCGGGCGATCTCAGAATCGGGATTGAGCCACGGTTCGTATGCAGTCGCGATCCTTGCGTTCACAGTTTGCAGATCATCTCGAAGATCCAACAGCTCCTCTTCGAGCCTTGCCAGATCGGGACCACGAACCGCGGTATCGGCCGCAACCAGCCTTGCCATGTAGGTATCGACGATGGTCTGGAGCACCAGTTGAGCCGTTGCCGGGTCTTCCTCGCGAACCGAAACGGTAACAACGTCGGTTTCCGGGATGTGAACAAACTCAGAGCTCTGCCTGATCTCTCTAACGTTGTCAGAGCCCAACTGCTCGGCGACCTGCTCGGCAACGCTTCTTCCTGTAAGGATTTCAAGCTGACCAAGCACGTAGCGGTCTGGTTGGGTGGTGGTTATCCGAGAACCCGATGGCGGCAAAATCACCAGCCTGGCCTGAGACTCAAACACCGTGGTCTCAACCGGGCCACCTCCAATGATGAAGGGCAAAATGCCAAGTTCGGCAAAGATCAACACCACCCACCAGCGGCGTTTCAGGGCGGCAAAAACAAAGGACAGTTCCATGTGAGGTGAACCAACGACGCGTCGCTGGTCAATTCCTTCCGGGGAGAGCGAACGAAGCAAGTCGGCCCGAGATCAGAACTTGGGCCAGGCCGACCAGTCGGCCAACGGCGATGGAGCCGCGGCGCAGAATGTGAACGGCACTGATCTGGTCAACCGACTGACCGTTGGCCCGAAGCAACGTGGCAGATTTGCCCGCTCCGTCCGGCACCCCATGGGTGGCGAGGATCTGGCTCATCCCACGACCGTATAGGTAGTGCTGTTTAAGCATTGGCCGCAGGCCTTTCCTGTGGCGATAGTGCATCACGGCCTCCGGGGAGTAACCAAGCTTCACGCCGTTGCGAATCAGGGCCCAGGCAAAGGCTATGTCTTCGCCTCGGATGAGCGACTCGTCAAACCCACCTGCGGCGTGAAAGGCGGAAGCCCGCACGCCCATGTTGGCCGATACCAGATAGGGGTGACCCAGAAACGAAGGATTGCTGCCAGGAGTTGCGGGAGGTCGCCAGTTCTCCTGACCGCTTACGCCCAGGCGTTGTTCTTCGAGAAATCCACCGACGGCATCGTTGGCCTGAAGAGACTCGGAGATGGCATTCAACCAATCGGGATGGGCGATGTCGTCACTGTCGCAAAACGCCAGCAAGGGCGCCTTCGCCGCGGCCGCGCCTGCGTTCCTGGCATGTGATGCGCTGCGAACAGCCGAGCTGTCAATCACAACCGCCGGTGTGGATCCGGCTCCCAGCTCGTCAAACCGCTCGAGCGCCTCATCAAGTGCCAGTCTGGCGGCTCGATCTGCGGTGTTCAGTGAAACCACAAGCTCCCATGAACCGGCGAAGGACTGGGCGGCCAGGGCCTCAAGCTGAAGGTCAAGCTCTGGCTCGATCGAACCCGCGGGCATCACAACCGAGATCTCAGGAGGTGCGCTCATTGTTTGCCCCGACCGAAAATTTCCCTCATGGCCAGCGGGAAGAAGGCCAAGTCTCGCACAAAGTATCGCCGGAACATCCGACGGGGCTCCTGCACGAAGCGAGCCAACCACTCAAGACCAAAACGTTGAACCCAACGAGGTGCTCGTTTCTTGAGGCCGAGGTAGAACTCAGCCGATGCTCCCAGGCAGAAGGAAAGCGGAACTTCCAGGTCGCTTGGCCAGCGCTCAAGCACGGCCAACGCCAGCTTGGTGTCCTTGGGGTGACCGAGGCCGAACACCACAAACTCGGCCTCGGCCTCAACCGCCATCTTCACAAAGTCGTCGGCGACAGAGTCAATGGCATCCTGAGTTGGGGCGATCATCGGAGGAACCATTGCAACTGCGGCTTGGTGCTCCTTAAGCAGGCCGTCCTTAACCGCCTCGCTTGAGAGCAAAAGCGCGGTAGGTCTACTCCTGGCACAAACCTGGGGCCACCAGTACGAGAACACTGAGGCACCGGAAATTCGGCTGCTCAGTGGCCGGCGAACCAAGCGCGAGACACCAACGATGGGCCAGCCGTCGGGCAGAACATACAGTGAGCGGCTGACCGAGGCTCGGAGTTGCTCGTCGCCCTGGTGGAGCTGAACAACAATGTCGACGTTCGGGGTAATCACGAACGGCAAAGTGGCCCCGGACCCGTTGGCCACATCGGTCAGAATATCGGTTGACAGCCGCTCTGGGCACCAGTTGACAAGATGATCGGCCACCTCGGATTCCTTGGCGGCGTCGACGAAGGGCAACCCAAAAAGATCTACCGTGTCAAACGCAGGCGCGGCCATCTGCCGAGCCTCGTTTGATCTGGAAGTCTCGATTTCCTTCAACGCAAACTCCTGGGCGGTTTGTTTGAGAGTAGAGCGCCCCGTAGGGGTGTCGTCAGAGGAACGAGTTGGCGCCGTCACCTCAGCCCCCTTCAATCGGCCCAGATCGGCCAACCATGAAGGATGTCCCGGAGAATCCAACATAGACCGTTCCAGGCTCGTCGAGGCTGCCGGTGATGGCCTTTATCGCCTGATAGTTCCCAAGCGGAGCCGGAGAGATCAGCTCCCACGTCGAGAGTCCGTCGACTGATCGGTAGATCCCTTGGACTCCGCCGAACTTGCCACTGAGATAGACCGCCGGATCAGCGCGGTCTCCGATCGGCGCCCCGAATCCGGCGACCGATACATCTGAAAGCCCAGGAACGGTCCGCCAGGTGGCTCCGCCGTCTGTGGATTCATAGAACGGCACCTCGCCGCTTTCCTGGAGTCCCTGGGTGAAGATAAGATGCCCGGCCTCGGTTGGTGAGGCAACCAGAGATGCGTTGAACTGCCCTGCCCCGCCGCGCACCAGGCCCTCAGATTCCAAAAGCTCCCAAGACGCCCCTCCGTCTGTTGATTGGAAGATCCCAAGCCGGTGGTAGAGGTAGAAGGTGTTTGGTTCGATCCTGTCTGCCACCAGCACTTTTCGATTCAGGAAGTACTGAAAATGAGAGCCACCAGCGTACGCTCCGGTATTCGGATTTGTCATTTCCTCGGTGCCCGGCAGCACCACCGGAGTCCAGGTGTTCCCCTTGTCGGTGCTGAAGTGGATCTCACGGTTGAAGGTTGGCAGCCAAACCAGGTTGCTTGGGTCGTTTGAGGCAACTGCAATGTTGCCGTACACCAGGGCCTCGGGCTGGCCGGTTTGATAGGAACCAAACGGAGTCCACGTCTGGCCGCCGTCTTCTGAGTAGCCACTCAGGAACGACTCGGGTTCAGCCCGACAGCAAGTTCTCTGGTCGCCGATGATCACGGCAACGAAGTCTGGATCTGCGGGGGTCCAGTCCAGGTCCCACGCCGAATTGAACCGATTCTCGGGGAACACAACGGCCTCGGCCGCGCTGGTGCCGCCGTGCCAAAAGACCCCTCGATCCCAGTGGGCGGTAACCGGCTGGCCCCCTGGAGGCACAACGACGTCGTTGGAAACCAACTCTTCGATTCCGGCCGCCTCACACACCAGGTCTAGGCGACCCCGGTCGACCATGCCGCGCCAAACAGCGAAACCCTCAGGAACCCACAATTGGTCCTGAACTGAGCGGTCAAAACGGATTGACCCAGTTGGAAGGAACTCATTCGGGTAAACATCCAACCATGGAATCGTCTGGCAACTGACCTCAACAGGCAGATCATCCCAGGAGCGGCCAGCGCTTGTCGTTATCCACAGATCGCCTGCGATGCCAACTCCTCCAACGATGGCACGATCCGGGTTGAACGGATCAACCGAAACTGTCTCGTAACGGCGGTCGTTGTTCGGGTTGATCTCGCTAACCGAGTCGCCATCGACCAGCCAAACCTTTCCTGGGTCACGCTGCACGACCCAGAGACGACCGTCCACTCCTTCCTCGGCATCGAACGGCATGCCCTCGCCCGGCACCAGGACTACCCAATTGAGGCCCCCATCTTCGCTGCGGAGAACTCCAACTCCAGAAACGCCCGCCCATGCAGTAGAGCCATCGGCTGAGAACACAACGAACAGAACGCCCGCTGGTGTTGCACTTTCGCGCACCCCCGCGGGTAGGGAGCCAACGGGCACACTGTCGATTCTTTCAAAGGTTGTGGCACCGTCAGTCGAACGCCAGAGCCCTTCAGTCCGGGTACCGAGCAGGACAACATCGGGATCGGTGGGATCTACTGCCAGACGTTCGCCAGAGGTTCGCCAGTCTCCGTTGGCGTGGATGGCAAACCGCTGCTGGGCGCCAACCCATGTGAGGCCGCCATCCTGGCTGGCGAACACACGGCCCTCTGGCTCCCGCACACTTCTGCCAGTGCTGATGTACAAGCGATCAGGGTCGGACGGGGCTATTGCCATTGCCTCGATCTGAAAGTCGCTTAGCTCGGGGTCTTGCACTCCCTCGAAGGTGATCAGCTGTTGCCAGAGCCGTCCGCTGTCGTTCCACCGGTAGATGCCGCCCACATCGGTGCGAGCCAAACGGACCGAACCGTCGGCGTTGGAATCCAGCCCGGTGACAAACCCGCCAGCACCGGTCGACAGAACTTCCCACTGGTATGACTCTTCGACCGAGCTGACAGGCTCTTCGGCAGGAGGCACCGTGACCGTTGGTTCAAACGTCATTTCTGGTCTTGAACCCGGAGGTGGCAGCGGATCCAACCCGTTGCCAGGGTCGCCGGTGCAGGCTGATGCCACCACCATTACCGCCACAATCGCGATGATCACCTTCGCCGCAGTTTTCGTCACCTTTGGCACCGTAGCCAGCCGTCTCGCATGGGAATCATCGCCCAGTGTCAATAGGGGGAAACATGGGGAAGTACCGGATCATTTAGGTCTCCCGCGGCCGCCGAATTTGGTCGAATTCCTAGAAAAGCGGTCGATCCGGGTGCTGCGAACAACGCGGCCAGCCTTCCCGCTTCGGTTTTGCTTGCGAACTCGGCCGTCACTTTTGCCCGCCCGGCGGCTCCGAACCTCTGTCGCATCTCGGGGTCGCCCGCCAGCTGATCAATTCGTGCAGCCAACTCCAACACATCCCCCGGCGAAACAAGGAAGCCGGTCTTGTTGTTCAAAACGAGTTCGCCAACACCCCCGACTTTGGTGGCAACAGCCGGAAGGCCGCTGGCCTGAGCTTCCATCAGAACAACGGGCACGCCCTCGGCGAAGCTTGGCAGGACGTAAATGTCGCTGCGGGCCAAGAGATCGGCAACCTCGGACTGGCTGACATAGCCAAGAAACTTGACCCGGTCGCTAAGCGCCATACGGGCAGCCGCTCTTTCGAAGTCACGCCGCTTTGGGCCGTCGCCCGCAACCTCGAGATGCACCTCGGGCCTTGATTTGGCGACCTCAGCGAGCGCCTCAAACAGCACAGTGAGGCCCTTCACGTGATCCAAACGACCAACAAAGGCCAGCCGAATCGGACCGCTTGTTCCCAGAGGACGGGCCTCTTCGGCTGATCGGTCGACATAGCGATTGACATCAACTCCGCAGTGGACAATGTGAAGCTTTGGGCCGCTTTCCTCAGAGCTCAGCAATTGCGCCTGGCTGCGACAGAACCACGAAATGCAAGAAACGAATGCGGCCCGCTCGATCTTGGTGTCTAACCGCCAGGTGTGCGCCTCGAAGAACACTCCAGGGCCATGAAGCGTGAAGCTGAATCGAACACCTGCAAGCTCAGATGCCAGCATGGCAATTGAGGTTGAGACGTCGCCAAAGTGGCTGTGCAGGTGATCGAATTCCTCGTCTCGCAGGCGGGCCGCTACTGCGCCAGCTTCGGCAAAGTAAAAAAGCTGGAAGAGGTGACCCCTTATTCCGGGACGGGCGGTGCGAAGAGCCAGCTTTAGCGCCCGCACGTACCGGCCAGGTGACCGGGTCACAAGCCCAAGATGATCCTTTAGCAGCGACCCGACCGACGGGGGAAGGATGTATCGGGTTCGATCCCTCTCAAGCCGCTGCTCTTCGCCAACGACGTGTTGGTCGTCAGGCGAGCGCGCGGCCATGCTTTCAACAACAACGCCGTGGGAGCGAAGGGCGGCAATCTCGCGCTGAATGAACGTGTCGGTTGCCCGTGGGTACTCGGTTGCGAAATACAGCACGCGAGGGCCAGCTTTGGGCGCTGGCTGCGAGACCGCTCGGTTTTTTTTCACGACTCTGAGCGACCATTGCTCATCAACTGCTTGGAGACAAGATCCTCCGAGCTCGCGCTTCTGCGAAGCGCTTCGTCGAGGCCGAACCGGGGAGACCATCCAAGGAGGCGTTTTGCCTTCGCGTTCTGGTAAACGAACGGCTTGAATCTGGCATCGATCTGGTCTGGCAGGGCGATGCTTGGAACCTTGGCCCGGCCATCGAAGAACCGACGATTTACCGCTGCAACTGCCACCGCAGCCGCCTTCATTACCGGCCTTGGCACAAACAGCGATTTGGGAACTTCAACCAGCTCCTTCACCCGCTCGGCGTAATAGGCCTGGGTTGGAAGGTCGTTGTCAACAATGTTGATCACCTGCCCGTCCACCGAATCGGTTGTTTGCGGATCGCAGAGCACCTCGGCGGCAAGCACCAGCGCCTGGGCGGTGTTCTCGACATAGCTGATAGGGGGTCTCGCTTTCGCTCCAACCCTCAGATCGATCGGCCCGAACTCTCCGCCAAGCAACGGATGCCAGAGCTGATCTCGACCATAGATCATCCCAGGTCGCATCATGACCAAGTGGTTGTCGGGAGCAGCTCCGAACTCCCAGTAGAGCTCGTCTTGATACAACTTGGTTTCGGCGTATTCGTCTCGGCCCCGGGGGTCTGCGATCACGGGGAAACTCTCGTCGAAGACCGAGCCCGCCTTTATGGCACCGTAGTCATAGACCGAGAAGGTGCTTACAGCAACCAGGCGCCTGACCTCAGCTGCCCTGGCTGCGTTCAGCAGGGTCTCGGTGCCAACAACAGTTCCCGCAAAGCGACTGAAGAAGTCACCGCCCTTCACTGCCGCCAGGTGAAGCACGGCATCACAGCCCGCCATGGCTTCAGCAATCCCGGTGGGCGCCGCCAGGTCTGCCCTCACAATGCTGAGGCGGCCGGTGGCGGCAACCGGATCCAATGCGCTGGCCGAAGAGGCTGGGCGCACCATTGCAACAACGTGGTGCCCTCGGGACACGGCCTCGGCAACGACGTGACGGCCAACAAACCCGGTGGCACCGGAAACGAAGATACGGAACTGGCTGGGCTCAGTCTGGGTATTCACAGTCTTGCCTCTTGGTCCAGGAGGCGGTCGACCAGCGACGCTGCTGCCATGATGTGCTGTGGCGTGACCGGCGGCGGCTGGTCTGCTTGCAAGGCCTCGTACGTACTGTCAAGAAACCGGGAGAGGCCGTGATACGGGCCGTGCTGGAGAAGCTTCTGGCCAAAGTTTCGAAAGCCCGCCCCAGCCAGCCGTGTGCCGTTGACGATGTGATTCACTATTGGTGTGAGCTGCTCGCCTCCGGGGCGCGGGCCAAGCACTTCCAGGAACGGATGGAAGATGTCGGTTGACGCCTGACCTTCGGTGCCTCGGACCGTTACCGAAAAGACATCGGGCGAGGTGCGGCAGGAAAACCGGATCCGACCATGCACCTGGCCGGCACCATTGGGGCCAATCAAGGTGGCATCAAGATCGTCGAATTTGAACAGCTCCCCGCCGCCGTGATTGCTCCACGCTGCACTGACCCTCTGCCAGTCGGCCCCGCCAGACAGCTCGTTCAGCAAGTAGGCGAAGTGGGTGACGAAGTCATGTAACACCCCGGCAGGCATCGCGTGGATTGGGTGGATGTTGCTGAGGTCGGCGAAACGAGAGCCTTCGCCCCGGATCTGGAGGGCCATCCGGATGTCGACTTCGCACACATCACCGATTCGCCCCTGTTCGATCAAGGCTTTCAGAGCAACGACTTCATCGTTGAATCGATAGTTGTGGTTCTCGACCAAGTGCACCTTGTTGGTGGCCGCCACAGTCAACAACTCCTGGGCCTCGTCGGCGGTTGCAGCCATTGGCTTTTCGCACACCACATGAGCCCCGGCCTCAAGGCAAAGGCGAACCAGTGGACCGTGGGTATGAGGCGGGGTGAGCACGTGAACTACCTGCGGCAACGCCTGGCGAAGCATATGAGCCAAGTCGGTGTAGCCGGCTTCCGCGTCGAAGCGGCGGGCCGCAATGCGAGCCGAAACCGGCGAGAGATCACAGATCCCAACGAGGTTGGCCCGTTCGCTCTGCTGAAGAAAGGGCAGGTGTTCCAAGGAGATGGCGCCTGCACCGATCACGGCGGCGCGCAAGGGAGACGTCATGGCCTCCCAATCGGCCGACGAGTTCCCGTTGTCAAGCAAAACTGGGGAAACCCCGATTCGCCTGGATCCACCACCGCAAAACTCATCTCAGCGCTTGTGCGGAGCGAGAGAGTACTCACGACCTGGCTCTCGCCAGGACCGCTTTCTGGCGGCCCGCTCGTGGGAGTTCATCTTTTGTTTCAGCGGCGTATGCAAGAAAGAGAGCCGCAGCTTCCTGGTAACCAGCTCTCCAATTCCAACCAAGCCGTGCGCCAGGAGCTTGTGCCGCCACTTCTTGAGCCGAACCTGAGCGCTGATTTTCTGCAAGTCCCGCGGGGCGAGGCTGATCTTCGCCAACTCACTTGGCTGGAAGCCGCGGTCGACGAGCAAGTCGCCGACCCGCGCTTCTACCAGCTGGACTTGACGGTCAGACATCTCGGATTTCCAAGCGTAGGCCCGAGACGGATCTGGCAGTTCGTAGTCGGTTTCGGCCGCGTATTCGAGCATCTGGTCGGTGTAGCCAACCCCAATGAAGGCGCAAACCTTGGCGAGGACCTCCTCGTGCCCGGTGACAAGATCCTCAAATCGAACTTCCATGCACCGATCCGGCGAAACCATGTGGCTAACCCGGTCCCACTCTTGTTCGGTCTTAATCCATTTCGCTGCCGCCACGTAGGCGTTTCCGCCCCACTCCATGGGGACGCCGGAGAGTGCGGCCGGCCGAGGGTCACGCAGAAGGTGAATGAAGCGAACCTCGTCTGGCCAAATGGCAAGCATTCGCTCGAAGCCTTCGTGAAGTTTCGCAACCACATGAGACTTGCCAGATGCCTCAAGCCTCTGTTCAAGGAAGCTCTGGCTGATTTCGGCGAACGAACCAAGCGACGGGTCAACTGAGAATCCCGAAGTAGAAAATATTGTGTCGGTCTTGACGAACTGCCGGTATTGATCGACCGAGGGCATGCTCCATTGCCCATTGCCGCCGTCTTCGGATGGGCCCATGGTGTCGGGTGAGGGTTCGATGGCGTCGGCCACGAAGGCAAACCCCTCAAGACAGGTGACTTCGGGGTGCGAATCAATCATCAACCGAAAGAGAGTTGTTCCGCTGCGTTCTGCGCCGACAAAGAAGATTGGATGTGCTTTCATGACAACTCGGTGTGTGAGGGACGGTGTGTGAGAGGATGTACGAATCAATGACTGATTCGATCAGGGCGGAGGGGAGGAGGCTTGTGACCGCGCCACAAGACATCGGCAATCTGACAAAGATCTTGATTCTTACCAGCACCAGGTTCGACTTCGCCGGTTTTGGCCATCGTAAGCGCTCCGACGCCGGACCAGGTCACTCGGTCGCACAATTGGCAGAAGAAATCGGAGCAGAAATCCTCCAGCCGGGCGATCACAAAACGGTGTGGTCAGATCGTCTACTAGCAAAGATTGTAGGCACCAGCGAGCACTGGGCAACAGCTCGCCATGTGATTGCAACCGCTGAGGAGACAACCGTAATTTACGCCACGGGCGACGATGTTGGGCTGCCGTTGGCTCTTGTGGCAGCCTTCCGGCGCAGTTCGGCTCGAATCGGGATCTACTTCCTGGCTCCCGAGCGAACCCGGGCCAAGTGGTTGGCGCGGGTGGTTGCAGTTGGGGTGAAGCGTTTGTTCGTCACCACTGGCACCCCCGACAAGGCGAGGTTTCTTGAGAATCTCATTGGCTCGCGAGTTGAGCAGGTTGTCCTTGCCGTTGATCAGACCGACACCGACTTCTTCTCACCCCGTCTCCCACCAGAGCAAGTTCTTACGTCGCCACTTATTGCAAGTTGCGGGCTCGAGCAGAGGGACTACATCACGCTGGCCAAGGCAACCGAGGCTCTAGATCTCTTTGTGAAGGTGTGCGCCGCGTCGCCGAACTACACCGATCAAACCGCGCTGGCCATCCCCGATCCGTTGCCTGCCAACATGGAACTGCGACACCTCGAGTTCAACGAGTTGCGGTCGCTGTACCGCGCTGCATCGATCACCGTGATTCCGTTGCTGGCAAACAATTTCTCAGCTGGGCTGACCACAATGCTGGAGGCGATCGCTTGCGGCAGCCCCGTGATCATCTCCAAAACACCGGGGCTTGCGTCGGAAATGATCTGCCAAGATCTTGTCGTTGGAGTCCCGCCCGGCGATGCTGCTGCACTTCAGGATGCAATTGCTGCTGTACTAGATGATCCGGCGGAAGCTCAACTCCGAGCCAAAAGAGCCCGAGAATGGGTTCTTGAGAACCATTCGACCGATTCGTATGTAGGAACTCTCGCAGAGGCGATCGGCCAGAAAGAGCAATGATCGAAACACCCCAAACCGCAGACGCCTCGCCTGGGGAACGACGGATCACGCGGCGGTTGGCGGGCTTGGCCCACGGTGGAGTCACCGAACCAATAGGGCCGTTCGCCACTCACCTGGCAGGCGCCTACATCACCATCGCGTTCCTGCTCGCGGCCCCGGTCTACCCCCTCAGGCCCCTCTTCTGGACTCTCGCCGTCGGCCTACCGGTTGGGGCCCTTCTGCTGGCTCCGAAGGCTCACCTGAAGCGAGTCGTGCTTGATGGCCCGGCAATGATGATGGTGGCGTGGATTGGCATGTCGGTGTTGTGGACCCGGAATCCTGAATTTGGGCTCTTCAGCGTGCGCCGAGACCTCCCACTTGTGATTGCGGCATCTCTGGTCAGCAGCCTCGTACCAAAGGAGGTGGTCATAAAGGCGATTCAGCGGGGCCTCATGATCGGCGTCGCAATCACGGTTTTTGCGCTCGTCTTTTTCCCCGAAACCCGCACCCACGCGGCCGACGGCGTTTACGCGCTGCCCTACCCGGGCTGGAACGGCTTCTTCATCCACAAAAACGTGATGGCCCCCTATCTGATACTGGCCCTGATCACCACGCTGATCTGGGAGAAAGAGCCAACCAGACGCGGCCTGATGCTGGCAGTAATAGGTGTCTTGTTGATCGGATCGGATTCAGCGACGGGCCTTTCAACCGCGCTGTTCGTTGGAGCAATGTGGGCCTGGTTCCGATTCTTCCATCGCAGCAAAGGCCGCTGGTCCACCGCCTACGTGATGTCTTCTCTTGCGGTTGCTCTTTGCGCCATCATGGTTGCAGTGGCGTCTCTGAGTGCCCTGGCCAACGCATACGGGAAGGACCTCACCTTCTCCGGCCGTACCTTCATATGGCAAGCGGTAATCAGCGCAATCCAAGACAACCCTTGGGTTGGATACGGAGTCGGCGGAGTTTTCTGGGATCCCCGCAGCGAAATCACTCGCCAGATCTGGAGAGACGTGGGTTTCGCCATTCCCCACTCTCACAGCGGCGCGCTTGATGTGTGGCTCAACTTCGGCATCGTCGGGCTGGCCATCTTCAGCCTGGTGTTCGTGTCAACGGTGTTCCGCGGTACTCGCCTCCTCAGGAGCTCTCCCGAGCTCGGCGAATGGATCCTGCTGATACTGGCTGCTCAGTTCCTGATGAGCCTCTCCGAGAACGTGTTCCTCGGGTCTTGGCTGGTCTACATCGCAGTCATCAGGGGAGTCGCACAACGCGAGCTGAACGATCTAGCCCGCGTCGCCACGCCGCCCGCCGACCAAAGCGCAGCAGAACCAGAGCCAAGATCCAGCCTTGGGCCCCTCAGCGTCCGGCGCGACTAGAAACGACCAAGTCCAGAATTCTTTCCAACTCGGCCGCTACGGCTGTGTCGGTGCAGTACTGGTCGGCAAAGGTGGCGGCAGCACTACCAAGCCTCTGTCGCAGATCCGCGTCTGTGAACATCGCCTCGATCGCCTCGGCCATCGCGGCGGGATCGCGCAACGGGACCACCAGAGAGTTGTCGTCGTGGCGAACGTAGTCGTCGATCCCTGACCGGTCAGAAACAACCAGGCCCCGACCGTGGCGGAACGTGCCGACGATTGTGATGATGCCGCCGGTCAGCCCCTCGTCGTTGATGGGGATGACGTTCACGCGGGCGCGTCTGGTAAGGCGATTGATTTCATCACGATCGATGCCGCTGATGATTTCCACATTCGGCGGTGGCGTAAGGCCTTCGAGCACACGGTCGCCAGCCACCACCTTCGCTGGCATGTCCAAGAGCCTCATGGCATCGAAGAAGGTGGCGTAGTCTCTGAAGCCCGACCCGGTGGCCAACACAAACGGCTGTTCGTTGTCTTCTTCGTCGGTCTGTATCGTGCCGCCGTACTGCACGGGAACGAACTCAAACCGGCTGGGAGACAGCTGGAGATGAGCCGCGTAGGCCTCAATCTCAACCGTTGAATGCACCACAAATCGATCAACCCCGGATAGCGCTCGTTTCGCGATTTTGGAGCGAACATCTCGGCCGAAGTTGGTGTTGAAGAACCAGGCAACAAGTGGCTGATCCTGGCGCCGGACCTTCTTGCGAGACGCAACCGCTGCCGCCAGTTGGGGAAACACCGTGACCACACCACCGTCGTTCTTGACCGCGAGGTCAAGCGCGTTGGCGGCCGTCTTTGCAAAATCCCGCCACTCGACAAGCCCCGTTCGGGCTGCCTTCTTCGTGTGCCAACTAACCTCGCCACCAGCCCGGGGAACGATCTCGAATCGATGACGGTCAGATGTCGTGTAGTCAGAGATCCACCGATCGGTCGGGCTGGTCAGAAACGGTGCGCAAAGAGACCACGCGAAAGCACGTCCCTGCTGATTCTGCCTGCTCGCAATCCCACCTTCAGTGAATTCTGCTGAAGCCTCCGTCGTCATTACCCTTTTTCCCATCCTTGGCCCGTCGCCTCAGGCTCCGCTGTTTTTGGCAGTTAACCGAGTCCGCTCTTAGGTCTACTTACTGTCTGATCTCTCCCCTACTCATCGGCGCTCATTGATCTTTCTGAACAGTACGGACGCTGAATTCTTGCCCGGTGTCTCGCCAAGACTGTTTCCGAGTGGACCGCTCGATCGCGTTGAAGCGAAGCTTTACCGACCGGCGATAGGACTCGATCGGTACGAGTCTGGCTACGGCCCGCTCAACAAAAAGACGTATCCCGAACTTGTCAATCCGGTTCTTCCACATCTTCAGATGGTTGTCGACCTTCAGAAGTCGCATGGCCACACCCGTCGGTTGAAGCGGCTCAAGCCCACTCAATTCGAATCCCCTGGCCACAAGCAACTCGCCAACCCGGCCCTCAACCAACCGGATCTCCCTAGATGACAGGGTTTTGTTCCACTTGTTCACTTTGGTGGGGTCTGGCACGTCGTAGCCAGTGTCGCTGGCATAGTCCAACATCTGCCCGGTGTACTCAACTTCGAGGAACTCACAAATCCGTTGCAGGGTTCCGACGTGATCGCCGATCAGGTCGGCATACAGCACCTCCAGGTAACGATTAGATCCCAACAAGGGTTGCACGCGATCCCATTCGGTCTCGGCGTCAACCCACTTGTTGAGGCCGAACCACACGTTGCCTTCCCAGCCCATCTGCAAAACCGAGGCCGTCACATCCCTTGGATCTCGAACCATGTGAATGAACCGGGCGTTTGGCCAAAGGTGCAGGATTCGACCAAAATGAAAGTGAACCATGGCGGCGGCCTGAGGTTTCCCCGAAAGGTCCATTCTCTGCTGAATAAAGCTGTTGACCAGGGACTGGTAGTCAAGTGATCGGTCGATTTCGAGCTTTGTGCTGCCAAAAATCTGGTGGGTTGAGAGGTAGTCCCAGTACCGAGGCAACTCTGGGTAGGAGCCATCATCACCCAGCAGGTCAACCACAAACTCATAACCTTCACAGCCTGTGATTTCAGGATGAGAGTCGAGCATCAGCCGAAGCAACGTAGAACCTGACCTCTCGGCTCCCACCAGGAAGATTGGCGAGTCCAGCATTGTCCGATTGTCCATTTAGCACACCGCCTCTCGAGAAAAACTCTGTTATTAGCAGGCAGTTGAGGCCATTGACCTTCGCGGGGATTCCGCGTCGACTGCTGCGTTCTGATCTATCATCGGCAAACGTAGGCCGCAATAGAGTGGTCTTGTCGGATCCCTGGGCGTTTATTGCCCCTCAAGTTGACAGCATCCCTCCCGATAGGAAACCCGATGCGGCGCATTGTCCAAACTCAGGCACGGCCCACGTGACCCCTCGGCTTCCGGATTTCTTGATCATCGGAGCGATGAAGGCGGCAACAAGCTCGCTTCATGACCAGTTGGCTGCAATACCCGGCGTCTACATGAGCAACCCGAAGGAGCTCTACTTCTTCAGCGACGATCCCGTCTATCAGCAAGGAATTGACTGGTACGCCTCGCACTTCGCAGGCGCCGCGCCAAACGATCTGTGCGGCGAGTCCACAACCCACTACACGAAGTTGCCGACCTACCCGGCAACAATCCAGCGGATTCGCGAACACGTTCCCGCGGTCCGCCTGATCTATGTGATGCGTCACCCAATTGATCGGCTCGTTTCCCATTACACCCACATGTGGCTGCAACGAGAAACCGACGCATCCTTCTCAGAAGCCGTCGACGGCGCCGTGCCCGAACTGATCCAGTACAGCAAGTACAGCGTGCAGCTCGAACCGTTCTTTGCCTCGTTCGGGGCTAGTCGCGTACTGCCGGTGTTCTTCGACAGACTCCACTCAAATCCCGACGAAGTGCTGCAACGTGTGAGTCACCACATCGGGCTTGGCGAGCCCGTCCGATGGAACGACGATCTTGAGGCCAACAACACAACGTCGGAACGGCTGCGAACAAGTCCGGTGCGAGATGCCATCAAGCGCCTGCCCGGCTACCAGGAGGCCCGGCAGTTAGTTCCATCGTCAACCATCGAGCGAATCCGCCGCCAGTGGCGACCTGGCAAGAAACCGGAGCTAACTCCAACCCAGCTGGCGAGGGTCACAGCTGTGTTCGATGAGGATCTGGCTCGTCTCGGCAGCTGGCTGGGAACCCCTCTTTCGACTGAGACATTCAGCGAGGCAACAGCTGGCCAGCCCCTGGAATGGGAGGCATCGCTGCTAAGTGCGTTTCCCGATCCAAGAACCAAGTCTTCATAGAATGAGCGTTGCCTCAGCTCAATCAACGCAGCGGCCATGAGCAAGCTTCGCAGCCTGGCTGCTCGCTATCAGGACATGGCAACAGACGTTGCCTGGAGCGGGGTGTCAGATGTGCTCACGATGGTGGCCCAGCTGGCGTCATTTGTGCTGCTGATCAGAACTCTCGACGCTCCAACCTACGGTGGCTACGTAGGAACTTACGGCGTGATCGGCCCGCTCGGCGCCCTAACGTGGTCTGGGCTGTCGCTCCTCATTCTTCAACGGATCATCCGAGAAGGAGACTCGCCCCAGCTGGTTGCAACCAGGGCATACGCACTCGCAATCGTCCAAGGTGCGCTGGCGGTGTTGGCCGCGGTTCTCATTGGGCGGCTGGTGATCTCAACCATCCCCGCCAATGTGATCTTCTTGATGGCGGTCGCAGAACTGTTCATCTTTCCCATCGCCCAAACCTCGGCCTCACTGGTGCAAGCGGTCAAGGGGTTCGCAGCGGCAGCCAAGCTCAGAATCTTCATTCCGCTTGTGCGCCTGGCCGCAATCATGGTGCCCTACCTCACCGGCAACCTTACGGTCAGGAATCTGGCAATCGCCTGGATCATTGGATTCTCAATAGCGGCTGCCGCAAGCCTGTTCGTTGTGCTGCCAACCATCGGGCTTTCGTTCGGCTTTTCTCGGCCATCTAGGAACTACCTCCGGGGCAACCTGGAACTATCTCTACCGCTCACAGCTTCGAATCTTCAGATCAACGGCGACAAGGCAGTGATGAACTTCTACGGCCTGGCCTCCGATGCGGGCCTGTACGGAGCGGCCTACAGGGTGATTCTGCTTTCACAGCTTCCAATCCGCACAATGAACCAGGCCCTCTTTCAGCGCTTCTTACCCGACAACAGAAACGACAAGGGCCAGCACCTCAGGCGGGCCAAGCGTTTCGCAATGGTGTCGTTCCCTCTTAGCAGCGCCATCGCGGTTGCAATCTTCTTCGTCGCTCCCCTGCTCACCTTCTTGATTGGCGACAGGATCTCAGAATCGGTAACGATGATTCGCTGGCTGCTGCCGGTGGTGCCCCTCCTGTCGATCACAAGAGCGCCCCTGAACGGCCTCCTGGGCCTCGGAAAAACCACGCTGCGTGCCGGGGTAATTATCAGCTCGGCGATCCTCAGCATGGTGATGTACATCGCCCTGATTCCGGCGTTGTCATGGCGGGGGGCCGTGATCGGAACTATCGCCTCAGAGCTGTACCTGGCAGTAGTTGGCTGGACTCTGCTGTACCGAAGTCAAGCCGCTGCTGACAACGCCAGCTAGACCTGGTGATGATCCAGCTTTACCCCAACCTGGCCCAACATGGTGCCAAGGCCCTCGGCAAAAAGGGCAAGGGCAAACCTTAGCTGGGGGGGCTTCCCGCCTGCGAGAAGGCGGGCCGGGCGAAGCATGGCCCCGACCATTACCTTCCCGCTTCTCAACAGCAACCGGAAACGACTGGCGTCACCAGCCCTGATGTTCGTCAGGTACTTCGTGTTTCCCATCCACATCGCCCGGCCAAGCTGGAACCGCAAAGTTGACCGCTCGTCTGGTTCCATTTCAAAAACAGCGGTCTTGGTGGAGAAGTGACAGCGTAAGCCTGCCCCAACCGCGGCCCGATAGAAGACCATGTCCTCACCGCCCAGCACCCCAAGGTCTGGATCGAATCTGATGCTGGGATTCTCCGCGAGGAACGTTGCCCGCAACATCGAGTTGCCGGTGGCACAAATTGGAACCCGCGCATCCTCGTCGTAGTCCAGCAAACCAAACGAATCAAACGGTTCGTCGTGAATCCAGCTGGGGGCGTCCCCTGGAAACTTCAACAACAGAGGGCCGGTGGTGGCGTCGGCCGAAGTACGGGCCTGCAGCTCCAAGTGCTGACGAAACCAGTCTTCGGGCACCACGATGTCGTCGTCTGTCATTGCCACCCACTCACCGAACTCAGCTGCGGCCTCAAGGCCCACGTTGCGGGCAATGGAAATATTCTGCGAGCCAGCGTGACGATAGTGAAGGCCCAACGGAAACTCTGGGCCAAATTGCTCAACCACCGCCTGCGCCCGACCGTCTGGATTGTCGTCCACCACAACAACCCCAACCTCAGCATCAGGAAGAACATGCTGGGCAGCCGAATGAAGCGTGTGCAATAGCCTCTCCAGTGGCTCGTTCCGTTTGTAGGTGCACACATAAACCGCAATCCGAGTCACCAGCCGGATTGTATTGGCGGGCTCTATTGTTTGGCTCCGCTACCGCGGAGCGGCTCCGCCCATCCAACGCGACACCTCGCCGCGTGCCGACGCCGTCGGCAACGCGTGACAGCTCTCACATTGGGACCTGCCATGCAGGTCCGGCTCCGCCCATCCAACTCA
>QIKW01000247.1 GCA_003231975.1 Acidimicrobiia bacterium | reverse complement strand
TCTTTGGGTTGCTGCCCGACGGGCAGGCCGCCGAGCTTCGTGAACTGTGGGACGAGTACGAGGCGCGAGAGACGCCAACCGCCCAGTTTGCTTATGCCTGTGACCGTCTTCAGCCGATGTTGCTGAACGCATCCAGCGGCGGGCTCAGCTGGCAAGAGCACAACATCAACGAAGGCCAGGTCACGGCCTTCAACAGCCCAATAGCTGATGGCTCCGCCACTCTTTGGGCGCTAGCCCAGGCTGTGATCGCTTCTGCTGCCAATGAGGGTTTGCTCCAGCCGGGCTGACCGGGCGTCTGACGGCCTTGCGACGTATGCCTCTCCTGTTCGGGAGATGCGCTTAAAGTCTATTGTTGTGAACTAATCTCTCAAGAGACAGATAAATCTGGAACAAGTGTTTGATTTCTGTCGTGTCAGGCTAGACTAAACCCACACATCCAGACTCAGGGCTGTCGCGGCGGGACCCGCAACAATCCTGATCTTTGAAAGAGGCGGGTGATAGGCGTTATGGCTGATGTTGCAGCTGTTGTTGATGAACTGCATTCGTGTCTTGACCTTCTGAACGGTTGTGTTGCTGATGATCTCGACTCGGGTGAGTTTGGCGGTTTGGTTGAGCAGTTGGGTAAGGCCCAATGCAAGCTTGATGCCGCCACGTTGGTGCTGACTCGCCGGTTTGACCGCTCTGGGATGTGGCACAAAGACGGGGCCCGTAACGCCAAAGCCTGGCTCAGGACCAGGCTGGGTGTTCCTGACAGTCACGCTGGTAACCAAATCGCTGACGCTAAGGCTTTGTCCAAGATGCCGGTAGTGGCAGCAGCACTAGCTGAGGGGACGGTGTCTAGGAGCCGGGTGGGGTTGCTGGCCAAAGCCTCTAGTGGGGAACGAGCGGGCCTGTTCGCTCGGGATGAGGAGTTGTTGGTTGAGCAGACTGTGGGGTTCAGCTACCGGCTGTTCTCAAAAGCTGTGCGTTACTGGATAGATATCGCTAACGACGAGCTTGGGTTGGGTGAACCTGACCCCCACGAAACCCGCACCGCTTGCTCTCGTGGCGATGGCGACGATCAATGGTTGATCAAAGCAGTGCTAGACGTAGTGGCTGGGGTTGAGGTAGACGCCGAGCTGCGTCGCCTGCAAGACGAACTGTTCGCTGAGGACTGGGCTGAAGCTGTTGCACGGTTGGGGGACGGCAACGTCACAACCGACGACCTGGCCCGTAGCCCGGGTCAACGGTTGGCTGACGCTTTGGTCGAGATGGCTAGACGGTCAGCAGCCACCACCAAACCCGGCGCACCGGCCAGACGAGTCATCAACCTGCGCATGGACTACCAAACATTCCTGGCCGAACGAGCCCAACTAGCCAAAGACCAACAAGCCAAACAACAACAAGCCGACCCTGAACAGCCCGACCCTGAACAGCCCGACCCGCTGGCCGGCCCCGAACAGCCCGATCAAGCGCCAGCTTCTGAACCGCTGGCCGACCCTGAACAGCCCGAACAGCTTGAACCGCTGGCCGGCCCCGAACAGCCCGAACCGCTGCCAGATTCTGAGGGCCCGGCGAATCCTGTTTGGGGTGGCCGGGTCAGCGAAACCGAGGCCGGTCATGTTGTGGCCCCCAGCCTGATACTGACCCCTGAAGATGGGGTCCACGTACGGCGGGTGGTGTTTGGGTCCAAAGGCCACATCCTCGATTTTGGTTACGCCACCCGACTCTTCACCGGCGGGTTACGCCAAGCCATCATTGAACGAGACCAGCAATGCTCCCACCCCTACTGCGAAACCCCCGGGTCCTACTGCCAAGTTGATCACGTCATCGAGTACGAAGACGGCGGCCACACCAAAGAACAAAACGGTCGACTCCTCTGCGGCTACCACAACCGACTCAAACACACCCAAAAACACGCCCGCAAACGAGCCCCCTAACCAAGCCAGCGGAGAATCAGGCCCCGTAGCCTGTCTATGCCGACGCCTTTGTGAGCGCTTACCCACACAACGTCACCAACATCCAGTTGGCATCCCTCGGCCAGTTCCTGCTTGCGTTTGGATCGTTTGGAAGACTTCACTTTGTCGTGCTTGGTTGCCACCACGGTGTGGGGCAGGTCGTGCGAGCGCAGCCATTCAAGCATCTGCACGTCTAGCTTCGTTGGGCCAATCTCGCCGTCGACCAGAACCACCACCATCTCTAGGCCCTCGCGCTCAAGCAGGTACCCCTCGATCATGGCGCCCCACTTGTCTCGCATGTGTTTTGGGGCAGCGGCATACCCGTAGCCGGGGAGGTCCATCATGCTGCCGCCCTCGTCCAACCGGAACAGGTTGAGCAGCCGGGTCCGACCCGGTGTGTTTGACACATGGGCCAGCTTCCTTCGCCCCGAGAGGGCATTCACCAAGGAAGACTTGCCAACGTTGGACCGCCCAACGATTGCAACTTCGGCCTCGGTTGGTGGAAGCTTGTCTACGTGATCCCCGGAGATCACGAACGTCATTGGCAGCGGTGGCACGGCTGAATTCTAGGGGCGAAGCACAACACTGAGGCTGACGGGTTCTGGCTCGTCCAACTGATCGAACGTGCACTGATGTGGCTCTTTGTCTGGCCGCCAGCGAAGGAAGCGGCCAACCTCGCGAAGCCTGCCATTCAGTGTTGCGTTGTACTTCACCTCAACCACTCGCTCGATTCGCAGCGGCACCCAGCTGTGATCTTTCTGGCCACTCCACCGATGCGGGGCTCCCGGCATCCGCCCCTCCTGATGAGCAGCCGCATCCGCCCACTCTTTCCACGGGTGGTTTTGAAGGGCGCCTTCGGTAAGGGGAGCCAGCTCTTCAACCAACTCTGTGCGCCGTTTGGCGGTGAAGCTGGCACATACGCCAATCGACTGGAGCTTCCCTTCGTCGTTGTTCAGCCCAAGCAGCAGCGAGCCAACCCCGTTGCCATCTTTGTGCCAGCGATACCCGGCGACCACGCAGTCCGCTGCCCGAACATGTTTCACCTTCAGCTGGGTGCGCTTGTTCTGGACGTAAGGATCGCCCAGTGGTTTGGCGATCAGGCCGTCAAGGCCGGCGCCCTCATAAACCCGAAACCACTGGGCCGCCTCGGTTGGGTCGGTTGTGGTCTTGGTCAAGTACACCGGCGGCTCCGCGTCGGCCAGCATCTCGTCAAGCAGCTGACGCCGTTCTTCGAAGGGGCGCTCGGTCAGGTCCAGATCCTCAACAGCCAGAAGGTCGAAGGCCACAAACGAGGCGGGCATCGTGTCGGCCAGCATGTTCACCCTGCTCTCAGCCGGATGGATTCGCTGCTGGAGGCCGCCGAAGTCCAGCCTGTCGTTGGTGGCTACGATCAGCTCTCCGTCAACAACGCAGCGCCGGGCCAGGTTGGCTTTCAGCGGCTGGATCATCTCTGGGAAATACCGGGTAAGAGGCTTTTCGTTTCGGGAACCAAGCTCTATCTCGTCGCCGTCGCGAAACACGATGCAGCGGAAACCGTCCCACTTTGGTTCGAAGATGATGTCGTCACGGTCCGGCATGCCTGCCACCGCTTTGGCCAGCATCGGTTTCACTGGGGGGTTAACCGGCAGGTCCATTCTAGTTCTCACCTAACCAATCTTCGAGGTCTACGCCGAGGCCGTCGGCAACCCGGTTCACATAGGCGTAGTAGGCGGCAACCTCAACGATGTCCAGAATGTCGCGATCTGAGAATCCAACGTCTCGAAGCTGGCCCACGTCAGAGCGTTCCATTGCCGCAGGGGTTCGAGTCAGTTTCACAACATAGGAGAGCATCGCTATGCGAGAATCGGACAGCCCGGCGCTCTGCCAATCGGTCTCGATCTGTTCGGCCAGGTTGTCGTCTTTGAGCAGTCGACGCAGACCGCGCCGGTGATGGGTTACTCAATAGTGGCACTCGTTCTCCAGGCTGACGACTAGGGCAATCAGCTCTCGCTCTACCTTGCGCAGAGTTTTGGTGCCTGCCATCGCCGAGGAGTACAGCTGGTTGTGAGCAGCCATCGAGGCGGGGTTCAGCGAATGGACAGCCAGGATGTTGTCGACCCGACCAGTGCTGGGTTCGGCCAAGGCCGCGTACAGGGGCTCCAGCGGGCCCGTCCACTTGCTGTCGGGAATCGCTTTGATCCAGGCCATACCCGCTCCCAACCGATAGGCGGCGATATTACCCCGATTGGGCCCCAACGAAGCGTTGTCTGAACGCCGTTGGTGTGGATTCGGACACGGTCGTTTCCGTCCGGTAGCGGCCCCGGTGGCGTTCTCTTCTGGCTACCCTGCCGACCGTGGCAGATCACACTATTCAAGAGCGCCTAGCCGATCTCGCTCGTCGCAAAGACGAAGCACGCAAAGGCGGCTCTGAACGATCCGTCAAGCGCCAGCACGACAAGGGGAAAATGCTGGCCAGGGAGCGGCTGGATTATCTGCTCGACGAAGGCTCGTTCCACGAGCTCGACATGCTGGCCCGCAGTCGCAACCCCGATGCCACCGACCGTCCGTACACCGACGGTGTGGTAACCGGGTGGGGCACCATCGATGGCCGGAAAGTGTTTGTGTTCAGCCAGGACTTCACGATCATGGGGGGATCGCTTGGCGAGGTGTTTGCGGAGAAAATCCACAAGGTAATGGACCTCTCGTTGTCGGTTGGAGCGCCGCTGATCGGCCTGAACGATGGCGCCGGGGCCAGGATTCCGGAAGGGGTGGTCAGCCTCGATGGATACGGCGGCATCTTCTACCGGAACGTTCAGGCCTCGGGCGTGATTCCCCAGATCAGTGTGATCATGGGCCCGTGCGCGGGCGGTGCGGTCTACAGCCCCGCAATGACTGATTTCATCTTCATGGTTCGCGAAACCTCGCACATGTTCATCACCGGCCCCGATGTTGTGAAAACCGTTACCGGTGAAGAAGTAACGCTTGAAGAACTGGGCGGGGCTGGCAGCCACAGCACCAAGTCTGGGGTTGCCAGCTTTGTTGCTGATGACGAAAAGGCTGTGCTAGACGACGTTCGGTACTTGCTGGCCTTCCTGCCTGCCAACAACCTCGAAACTCCTCCGGTTCAGGAAACCACCGACAGCCCAGAGCGTCTGTGCCCAGAACTTGTCGACTTGATGCCTGCCAGCTCGAACCAGCCGTACGACATGAAGAAGGTGATCACCACCGTTGTTGACGACGGAGACTTCATGGAGTTCCACGCCCACTGGGCCAAGGCAATCGTGTGCGGATTTGCCCGCCTTGACGGCCAGCCCATTGGTGTGGTTGCCAATCAGCCAATGCAGCTGGCAGGCGTGCTCGACATCGAGAGCGCTTCGAAGGCAGCCCGCTTTGTTCGCACCTGTGATGCTTTCAACATCCCCTTGGTCACCTTCGTTGATGTGCCCGGCTTCCTCCCTGGGGTTGATCAAGAGTACGGCGGGATCATTCGCCACGGGTCAAAGCTGCTCTATGCCTACTGCGAGGCAACTGTGCCCCGCATGCAGGTGATCACCAGGAAGGCATACGGCGGCGCCTACGTGGTGATGGACTCGAAGGGAATTGGCTGTGATCTGTCGTTCGCCTGGCCCTCGGCTGAGCTGGCGGTGATGGGCCCCGAAGGCGCAACCGACATTATCTACCGGCGTGAGATTCAGGCGGCCGCTGACCCGGCGTTGCGTCGCACCGAACTGCTTGAAGAGTACAAAGAGCGCTTCGCCAACCCTTGGATTGCGGCAGAGCGCGGCTATATCGACGATGTGATCGACCCCGCAGATACCCGCGTCAAACTCATTGCCGGGCTGGCAATGCTGCAATCCAAATCCGAAGAACTCCCAAAACGCAAACACGGAAACGTGCCGCTTTAGGCCCGCCAGTGAACATCACGCCGCCCCCAACCGACGAAGAAGCCGCCGCGATCGTGGCAGCAATCGAACTGGCCTGGCCGCGCCCTACCACTGAATCCGGCCGGGCCGAGGGCCCACCGGTTTGGCGATTTAGTGGCCGCTGGTGGAATCGGGGCCAGGGGTCGGGGAATCGTCGATCAGGGAGTGGTCGATCAGGGAGTGGTCGGCCAGGGCTTCGCTGAGCGCTTTGGTTCGTTCTGTCAGTTCTCGAAGGCGGGCCGGGCCGTGAGGCAGCGCTGCCCTCACCAGGTCTTCGGACGCTTCGGCAAGGTCGGACAGATCTGCGCCGATGGCCGACACTTCGGCAAAAAAGGCAGCATCGCCGGATTGGCGGGCTGCGGCCTCGATAGCTTTCAGGTAGCTAAGAGCGGTGGTGTGAGTCTCATCCAGATGTTCTGTCACTGGCCCGTCGTCGAGGATCCGCTGTGCCTGTTCGATTCGGTCAACCGAGGCGGCCGCAGCAAGCAGTTGACGTTTCCAGCGCGGCTCGAGCCCCCACAACGTGATCCGGTTGGCTCGGCCCATCGAGTGGGCCCACCGGGCAAGGGGAGTGAGGCCGGCG
Organism: Acidimicrobiia bacterium; assembly: GCA_003231975.1. Taxonomy (GTDB): domain Bacteria; phylum Actinomycetota; class Acidimicrobiia; order Acidimicrobiales; family SZUA-35; genus SZUA-35. The sequence continues at coordinate 40,575 of QIKW01000247.1, read as the reverse complement.
AGTGTTGCGGCCGCGATTATTAGCCAGCCGAGCGGCGAGGACCAAGACGAGATCAGCCCGGCGGCAACAAAGCCGAATGCCATGCCAACAAGCCCGAGCAGCATGCTGGCCAGGGCAGCGTTGAACCGCTCTGATGCTGGATCGCTGTTGCTGACTTCGAGGGCCATGGCAACTCCCGGCTTGAGGCCTAAACAATACGCTACTAGTCCACGCGTGAAATATCCCATCGGCAATGGTTAGCTCATGATGAACAGAGGGCGCTGACTGCCATGTCAACCATGGCCTCAATCTCGGTCTCGGTAACGTCGGAGTTGTCGACGATTCGTTTGGAGATGAATGGGCCCTGAATGACGTGCATTGCCATCTCGAGATCAGTGGTCGGAGCAAGCTCACCGCGGGCGATCGCTCGCTGGAGGGCGACGACAGTGGGGCCACGCGGCTGGACTCGGAGCTTTCGGAACAGTTCTGCATATGCGGGGGTTTCTAATGCCCGAGACATCATCCACACGAACAACTCTCGCACAGCTGGAACCTGGGCCATTTCGACGTAGCGGCGCTGAATCTGGAGCAGATCGCCTCGGAGTGAGCCAGTATCAGGGGTGCCAGCGCTTGCGATGTCTTCAGCAACGGCGGCGAAGATCAACTCGTCCAGGCCCCCAAAGTGACGATAGATGGTGGTTTTGGCCACGCCTGACCGGCTGGCAACTTCTTCCATGGTGCACGCCGATGCACCGAGTTCCAGAACGATCTCCTTAGCGGATTCGAGCATCTTAGATCTTGCGGGCTTGCTGCGGGGTCGGGCCATGACACCCATGATCGTAGCGAAACGATGAGCGGCCCGCCAGGTTGGAGACGCTCGTTCGGTGAGTTACGCTATGGAACGTAGCGAAATGAAAGGACACTAAATGACCCGTTCACCCACCCTGAGTCGTTCACCCTCCAGGCCCGGCACCTATGCCGATCAGCCCGTAAGTGTGCGCGCCAAATTGTCAGCCCTTTGGACGTCCATGCTGTTCGTCTTTGCCTATGTCGACATCTTTTCCCTCTACCGCGAGGATGTTCGATCCGACATTGCGGCAGGAGAACTTGGCGGATTCGAAATCGGGCAGGCGTTCCTGCTGTTCGTCACCCTCTACATCGCGATCCCCAGCCTGATGGTGATCCTTAGCCTCGTGCTTGCACCGACCTTGCTTCGGACGCTTAGTATTGTGCTCAGTTCGCTCTATGGGCTCACCATTGTTGGAGGCGCTATCGGCGAATGGAACTACTACATCCTCGGAAGTGCGATTGAGGTAGTTCTGCTTGCGCTGATTGGCTTCTACGCTTGGACCTGGCCCAGGCAAACCGCCTCACCCCCCAGCAATAGTTAGGCTGGCGCGATGAACCGCGCCTGCCTAGTTTTGTTCCAGCCGCGGTGATCAGCCACATTGCCTTCTTGCGAGGCATGAACGTTGGTGGTCATCGCATCAGCAACGAAGATCTCGCGGTGCACATCAAGGCGCTCGGGTTTCAAGACGTCACGCCCTATCAGGCCAGTGGCAACGTTCTGTTGGGAGGCACGGCCAACCGGTTAGGTGAGGACTTGGAGACCGAGCTTGAGGCCGGCCTCGAAAGCGCATTGGGCTACGCGGTGCCGGTGATGGTCCGAACTGCCACTCAAATCCGCCACATTTCAAGCCTCCAGCCTTTCCCCATCGTTGCCCCTTTCAGCGGTGGCAAGCTCCAAGTGATGATGCTGAAACATCCGCCTGATAGCCAGGTAGCCAAAGCGGTCCTGGCTCACGCCACTGGCGATGATCGTTTGCAGTTTGATGAGGGCGAGTTGTTCTGGCAGCCAACCGGAGGCATCACAGACTCAGAATTGGACTTCGCCGCCGTCGAGAAGCTGGTTGGCGTGCTGACTATGCGCACCGTCGGAACGATTCAGCGAATCAGAAAGCGCCTGAGCTGATGGCCGCTGAGGGCCCGCTCGCGGGGTTGCGAGTGATTGACCTGTCCACAGTTCTGGCCGGCCCGGGGTGTGCCCGCCACCTCGGCGACTTCGGGGCGGATGTGATCAAGGTAGAGCGTCCGGGTGGGGGAGACACGGCCCGCAACCTTGGCTGGCGAGACCCAGAAGACAACCAGACCTTCTTCTTCAAGGGAGCCAATCGCAACAAGCGGTTCATCGAGCTTGACTTGCGGTCTGACGCGGGCAAAGCCGCGCTTCTCACCCTTGTTGAAAACAGCGATGTTCTGGTTGAAAACATGAGGCCGGGCAAGCTGGAAACCCTTGGACTTGGCCCCGAGATTCTTCACAAACACAAACCAGATCTTGTGGTGGTGCGGATCACCGCGTTTGGCCAGGACGGCCCATACAAAGACCGGCCTGGGTTTGCCACCTTGGCCGAGGCAATGTCTGGCTTTGCTTCCATAAACGGCCCGGCCGACGGCGCCCCAACCTTGCCGCCAGTTGCTCTGACCGACGAGGTAACGGCAATTGCCGCAGCATTCGCAACGATGGTTGCGCTGCATTCCGGCGTTGGCCAGGTCGTTGACGCGAACCTGCTTGAGAGCATGATCCAGATGATGGGCCCGCTTCCCTCATTGTGGATGAAGATGGGTGAGCTTCAGCCCCGGCTTGGCTCTGGCCTGCCGTACTCGATCCCGCGCGGCACCTATGAAACCTCTGATGGAAAGTGGGTGGCGGTAAGCACCTCGGCGGATTCGGTGGCAGCCAGGGTAATGACCCTCATCGGGCTTGGTGAAGACGCCCGGGTGGCAACGGTGCAAGGCCGCATGGACCACCGTTTGCTGGTTGAGGACCGCATGGCCACCTGGACAGGCAGGCGAACCCTTGCAGAAGTACTTGTTGCCTTTGAATCAGCAGACGCGGCCGCAGCTCAGGTCTACGGTGTTGACGACTTGTGCCAGGACCCTCACGTTGTGGCCCGCGGGGTAATGGTTGAAGCCGACGGCTATCCAATGCCAGGCCCGATTGCCCGGCTTTCGGCCACTCCCGGCAGTGTCTGGCGCAACGCTCAACCGGCAGGGAGCGACACCGCCGCAGTGTTCGCCCAGTTCGATATCAGCGAGTAGCCACAGGGCGGCGGTAGCGTCGCCCTATGGACAGCAGCATCGCAATAAGTGCCTCGGGGCTGGTGCGCACGTTTGGCGGCAATCGCGCCGTCGACGGCATTGACCTCAGCATTGCCAGGGGCGAAATTTACGGGTTCCTTGGCCCGAACGGGGCAGGCAAAAGCACTGCGGTTCGGATGCTCTGCACGCTGCTTGGGCCAACCGGAGGCTCGGCTTCGGTTGCCGGGTTCGACGTTGCCACTCAGGCAGCTGAAGTGCGGCTGCGAATAGGGGTTGCCCTGCAAGAGGCTTCTCTTGACGAAAAGCAGACGGGACGCGAGGTGCTGGCCCTTCAGGGTCGGATGTATGGAATGCGGGGCCCGGTGCTGGCAAAGCGGATTGACGAGGTGATCTCTTTCATAGACATCGGAGCAGCAATAGATGACTTTGTTGGCACCTACTCGGGCGGGATGAAACGCAGAGTCGACCTGGCAACGGCTCTGCTTCACGAGCCCGAAGTGCTGTTTCTCGACGAGCCAACAACCGGGTTGGATCCAGCCAGCAGGGCGAAGGTGTGGGAAGAGGTTGGTCGCCTGAATCGAGACCTTGGAATCACCATTTTCCTAACAACCCAATACCTGGAAGAAGCAGACGTGCTTGCTGGCCGGGTTGGGATCATTTCCGCCGGGAAGATCGTTGCTGAAGGCACGCCAGCCGAACTGAAGAAGAGTGTTGGCGCCGACCTCGTGATCGTTGAAGTGGCCGACGTGCCAGAGGCACTACCAGAGCGAATCCGGTCGATTGGCGGCGTTGGCGAAGTGGCGGTTCGCGGCAATGAGATAACTGTTTCGGCTGTCAACGGAGCGGCCCTGGTGAACGACTTGGTGGTTTTACTGAACAGCGCAGGTCGGCCCGCTCAGCTACTGACGCTTCGCACTCCAACCCTTGATGATGTGTTCTTGCAAGTAACCGGAGAGCACCTTGAAGTCAGCGAGTCACAAGGTGAAGCGGCATGAGCCTGGCCCGCCCCAGTGGCTTCGCCGCCGACCTTTTCACTGTGGCCAGAAGGGCCCTGCGTTCGCTGCCTCGCGAACCTGAATTCCTGATCCCGGCTCTCTCCATTCCCATGTTCTTCTACGCGGTGAATATCGGGGCCCTGCAAGATGTGGTTGAAGGAACCAACCCCGGGTTCGACTTCAAAGCCTTCCAGCTCCCAGTGGCCATTGTGTTTGCCGTCACCGGAGTGTCAAGAGCGAACGTGATCGTTACCGACATTCAGTCTGGCTATCTGGACAAGATGCTGGTTACCCCGGTAAAGCGGGCGGCCCTGTTGCTCGGAATGATGGTTGCCGACTTTGTGCTTGTGTTCAGCCTCAGCTTCTTTGTGATGATCGTCGGCCTCATCGTTGGGGTTCGCTTCGAGTCCGGCTTGTTTGGCATGCTGGCGTTCCTGCTGATATCAGCCGCCTGGGGTCTGGCCTTCACCGGCTTTCCATACACCATTGCATTGCGCACAGGGAACCCGGCAGCTGTGAATTCTGCGTTCCTAATCTTCTTCCCCTTTGTGTTCCTCACATCGTCGTTCGTGCCGCTGGAGGCAATGACCGGCTGGCTGGCCGCCGTTGCGGTTTGGAACCCGGTTACCTACCTATTCGGTGGGCTTCGGTCGTTAATCTTCGACGGGTGGAACGGGGCTGAGTTGCTGAAGGGGATCGCGGCCGTGGCGGGCGTTGGTGCCCTCACGTTCAGCGCCGCCTTCAAGGCTCTGGCTCACCGCGTCGCCTCTGGTTGAGAGGCTTCAGTCAACCGCGGCGGTTGCCACTTCGATGCGGTCCTGGCGCCACTCTCGGGCTGCGCCAAGGGCGGTGTCGGCAGCCTGCATTAGTTCATCGGTGCTGAAGGCGTGGGCCGGGTAGCAGGCCACGCCTGCCCAAAGCGTCAAGCCAGCTTTCAGACCAAGCAGCTGCCTGCGGATTCGCTCAACGGTCCAGATAGCACCGTTTTCCGGCGTGTCGTCCAACAGCAGCGCAAACTGGCCGCTCCGGAGCCGACACGCGGTGTCTGCCTCTCTGAGCGTGACCGAAATGCTCTCGGCGATGATTCCGGCCTCGGCCTCCCGCGGCTCGCCTGCTGCCAAGCCCTCAACCACCTCAACCAACACAACCGCAACTGGGCGGAGGTGACGGCGGGCGGCCGCAACCCGAGACTCCAACGCAACGTTGAAAAAGCTTTCGCTGAACAGCCCCGTGCGAGGATCGGTGAGGGTTCCGTCTTCGTCTCCGTCGTCGCCCCCGTCGTCGGTCTCCATCAGGTTCAGCTCGTCCCGAAGCCGTTCCTCGGTCTCCTGAGCCTCGGCCCGGACGGCTCTCAACTCGTCTTCAACCAGCCGCTGAACGGCTGCCTGCTCGCCAAGCTGCTGAGCCAGTCGCACACCGGCGACCCCGGCGGCAAGAGCCAACAGCCCGGCAACTGCGCCAAAAAGGGTGTTGTTTCCGGCGTACGCGATCATCCCGGCCATAAGGCCGAGAGCGCCTGTTGCCAAACCTGGGAGGGCGACTCTGGTGTTCATCGAGACTCCATCGGCGGCACGAGTACGAAGTGTAGGGACTGATGCCCGGTCGGGCCGTTAGACCCGAGCGCAATGGGTCAGCAGACTCGATCCGCTAGACAGCAGACAGCACTATCAGATGGGTTTGGGTCTGCCACTGTCGCTCGCCTGCCACCCGGAACCGAACCGTGAGCTCGATCTTGTTCTGCTGACCGGAGGTCAGCTGCGACGGATCGACATAGATCCTGGCTACGTCCTGCTCACCAATCACGAGTTGATCGTCGTAGTACAGGCTGGTGTGGTCCTCTTGGGGGAGCTCCACGCCGAGATCGGTTTCAACCCGTACTTGGAATTGCTCAAGTTCTGGGGCCAGGCCGATGAAGTTGAGATCCACCCAACCCGTTGCTGCGTCCGGCGATTGCGCAGGCACGGTTACTTCGGAGGTTGCCAGCTCGTAGAACTCGCCACCCTCCCACTTGACTTTGCGGAGCTGGAGTTCGTGAGTGTCCTGCTTTTGGCGGCCGTCAACGGTGTAACTGATGTTCAACTTGATTTGGATCTTTGACTTGCTGCGCTGCGTGGTGGTTATGAACAGCGCCGTTTGGTCTATCTCATAAGCAGACAGCAACTCGTCTTGCAGCAGTGAGCTGTAGCCGGGTGTGTTGGTGGGGTACTCGATGGTGACGGTGCGGTCATTGGACTTGGCAGTGACCTGGATATTGGAGACGTCGGCTTCGGTGGTCCAGTTAAGGTTGATCCAAGCATCGGTGCCCTCCAACCAGTCGACCTTCTTGGGGCTCAGCAGAACCGGCTTGCCCTTCTTCCTGTCGTCATCCTTGTCGTCGTCATCGTCGTCGTAATCATCTTCCTCGTCGTCATCGTCTTTGTCATCATTCACAAAGCGGTGCGTGGGATTGACTCTTCCATTGTCGTTGTCATCGGCGGCGGCCGGGCTGACAGCGAGCAGGGAGAACATGGTGATGATCGTTATAAGGGCTACGAGGATGCGCTTCATGCCCCTGATATCGATCCATCAACCCCCCTTCCTGTAATTGTCGGGCACTTCTGCCTCATTTAGGGGGGCGAATTGAGTCAGATGACCCAAGCTGTGCTCAAGACTTCAAGCTGTCTCGGTGGGCAACGGCCAAATCGGCAACGGTGCCGATGATCTCACCGATCTCGAAGTCCTTCGGGGTAAACACAGCCGCCACTCCGCCAGCAAGCAGAGCCTGCCGGTCAGCTTCGGGAATGATTCCGCCAACCACAACCGGAGCTTCAATTCCCGCCTCGCGCAACAGAGCAATGGTGTGAGGCACCAGTTCCAGGTGGCTGCCAGACAAAATCGAGATCCCAACGGCATCGACGTCTTCGTCTCTGGCGACAGCTGCGATCTGTTCGGGGGTCATCCTGATTCCCTCATAAACCACTTCCATGCCTGCGTCTCTGGCGGCAACCGCTATCTGTTCGGCGCCGTTGGAGTGGCCATCAAGCCCAGGCTTGGCCACCAGGATGCGGGGCGGCCCGAACTCCAGATCCTGGAGACGCTTGGCTATGGCGGCCAGTGCATCAGAACCGCCGCCAGCACCTGCTGCGGCGGCCACACCCGTTGGCGCCCGATACTCACCAAAGATGTCTCGGAGCAGCCCGGCCCATTCGCCGGTTGTGCCTCCGGCGTTCGCCAACGCAATGGTGGGCTCCATGATGTTGCTGCCGGTTTGTGCCGCAGCTTCAAGAGATTCCAGGGCGGCGCCAACCGCCGACTGATCCCGAGATGATCGCCACTGCTGAACGTCTGCCACCATCTCTGCGTGAACCCCGGGATCCACTTGTTGGATGCTGCCGTCGCCAGCCAGCGGAGATTCGGCGGCTTCGGTGAACGCGTTGACACCAACGATTGTCTGCTCGCCGCGCTCAATGCGCCTGAGCCGTTCGGCGTGGGACCTAACCAGGCGCCCCTTCAACTCTTCGATCGCCTCGAAGGCTCCACCCAGAGCCTGTATCTCGACCAGCTCGGCATCCGCTGCCTCCATCAGTTCGGCGGTCTTTGCCTCGATCACGTGAGATCCGGCGAAGATGTCGTCGTATTCCAAGAGGTCTGTCTCAAAGGCCAGTACCTGTTGGATTCGCAGCGACCACTGCTGGTCCCACGGGCGAGGCAAACCAAGCGCCTCGTTCCAGGCGGGAAGTTGCAGCGACCGCGCCCTGGCGTCTCTGGAAAGAGTTACCCCGAGAGCTTCAAGAACTATCCGTTGCACGTTGTTTTCAGGCTGGGCTTCGGTCAGACCAAGCGAGTTGACCTGCACCCCATAACGGAAACGCCTGGCCTTCGGGTCGGTGATCCCGTATCGCTCTGCTGTGAGGCGGTCCCACATTTGGGTGAAGGCCCTCATCTTGCAGGTCTCTTCCACGAATCTGATTCCGGCGTTCACAAAGAAGCTGACGCTGGCAACCACAGAGGAAAACTCGGCGGGCGGCACTTGGCCGGATTCGCGAACCGCGTCGAGCACATCAATTGCGGTTGCCAAGGAGAAGGCGATCTCCTGCACCGGGGTGGCCCCAGCCTCTTGCAGGTGGTAGGAGCAGACGTTCATCGGGTTCCACAGCGGAGCGTTTTGGCTGCAGTAGGCAAACATGTCAACTGTGAGCCTCAGCGATGCCTTTGGAGGGAAGATGAACGTTCCCCGGCTGAGGTATTCCTTGACGATGTCGTTCTGGGTGGTGCCTCGGAGGGCTTCGGTTGGCACTCCCTGATCGATTGCGTTCACCACGTAGAGGCCAAGCAGCCAGGCGGCCGGCGCGTTGATGGTCATCGACGTGTTCATCTGGTCAACCGGGATGCCGTCCAGAAGAGTTGCCATGTGGCCCTTGTGCACAACCGGCACGCCAACTTTGCCAACTTCGCCCCTCGCCAGGGGGTGGTCTGGGTCATAGCCAGTTTGGGTTGGGAGATCGAAGGCGATGGACAGCCCCGTCTGGCCCTTCGCCAGGTTGGTGCGATAAAGCTGGTTGGATGCCTTGGCCGTTGAGTGGCCAGAGTACGTCCGCATCATCCATGGGCGGTCGGCCGGGCGCGCCGTCAGGCCTTCGTCTGAGGAGTCGGTTGCCGGTTCACTCATGTTCTTGTCCTGCTCATCTGGTCGCCTCCGCTGGCACTCACAAGGCTAGGCGAACCGGGCAGAGCCAGTGCCTCTGCCAGAAGTTCGGCGTACCTGGCCCGGCCAACGGTTTGAACCCCAAGCGTTTTGAGATGGTCGGTAGGCCACTGCACGTCTATCACCTGCCCAGGTCGTTCGCCCAATCTGTCGACCAGATGGCACAGGGCGGCCTTCGATGCATCGGTGCGGCGATGAAACATGGACTCGGCCGCAAATAGCCCGCCGATCTGAATGCCGTAGAGGCCGCCCGCCAAACCTTCGCTGTCCCACGTCTCAACGCTCTGAGCCCAGCCCAGATGGTGCAGGTGGGTGTAGGCACGGATGATCTGCCCGTCAATCCAGCCGTTCGGCCTGGCTGGGTCGCCGCATGCTCTGATCACGTCGCCAAACGAATTGTTCACGGAGAAGTGAAACTTGCGCATCGACCGTTTGAGTGAGCGGGACACGTGGAATCGACCGGGCAGCAGCACGCCGCGAGGGTCTGGGCTGAACCAGCCGATCTGTTTGCGTGGCATTGGCATCGGGAAATAGCCAGCCTGGTAGGCGCCAAGCAGGGTTGGGGCTGCTAGGTCTGCCCCAACAGTTATAAGGTCGTCTCCTGGTGGCAGCTCTTGAATCGCAGGAAACTGCCAAGGGCTGGGCGGAAGAGTTTGCCCTGCCGTGACGTCACCCTTCGGTGATCGTGATGCTCTGGATCGTTACCATCTCGCTGGGTTTGCCAGCTCCGGCCGAACCAACGGCCTCGATCTCTCGCATTACATCCAGCCCTTCGGAAACAGAGCCGAACAACGAATACAGGGGCGGCAGTTCTTCGCCTGCTGCGCCGGTGACGATGAAGAACTGGCTGCCGTTGGTGTTCTCACCAGAGTTGGCCATTGCCACGGATCCAACCTCGTACTCGCCCTGTTCTGGCAGTTCGTCTGGGAACTGGTAGCCCGGGTTGCCAATGCCAAGGGTTGGGCCAACGGCGTCGCCACCCTGAATCATGAAACCGGGAATGATGCGATGGAAGGGCACACCGTCGTAGAAGCCGTAGCGGGCAAGAACCACGAAGTTGTTGACTGTTGCTGGCGCCTTTGAGGCATCAAGCTGGATCGTGATGTCGCCCTTGTCGGTGCTGACCAAAGCGGTGTAGATGGCTGCGGGGTCGATGCACATTGGCGGCGCTTCGCTGAACACCGTGGTGCGGGCCGAAGAGCCGTCTTCTGCTGGGCAGGGTGTTGTGCCTTCAATTGCGGCCCCCGCCGTTGGCGGCTCAAGCAGCAGTTCGGCTGTGGTAGTGCTTGTGGTTGTGGCATCAGGCGCGGTTGTGCTTGGCAGCGACAGCGGAGCGAACTCGTTCTGCGCGGCCGGATCTTCATCCGAACCCCCGGTCAACAGAAAGAAGGTGCCGCCGAACAGCGCAGCGAGCACGACGAACAGCAAAGTCCGCTGCCGCCAGACCTCGCGATCGGCCAACTTGGAGACTTCGTCATGCTTGTTCTCTCTGTTGGTTTTCTGACGTTCTCGTTTCTCAGAACCCACAGGCCGAAAGAGTACTGGCGAAATGGGCCAGACCCGTTCAGGTCTGCCGCTAGCCTTACCTGTTGTGGCTCTTGTCGTTCAGAAGTTTGGCGGCACATCGGTGGCAGACACCGACAGGATGCGAATTGTTGCAGATCACGTCGCCCGCTGCATCCGGCGAGGAGACCAGGTAGTGCTGGTCGTTTCCGCCATGGGCAAGGAAACCGACGAGCTGCTTCATTTGGCGGCTCAGGTGTCTTCCAGCGCGCCGGGTCGTGAAATGGACATGCTGATTACCGCAGGCGAGCGGAAGGCGGGCGCCCTTATTTGCATGGCTCTGGCCGACCAGGGGGTGCCAGCCCAATCGTTCACCGGCAGCCAGGCCGGGTTCCTTACAGACACCAACCATCGCAATGCAAAGATTCTGGAAATCAACCCCTATCGGATCAAGGAATCGCTGGCCAACGGGATTGTCCCGGTGGTTGCAGGCTCGCAAGGGGTTTCGCCCGAGCGCAACGTCACCTTCTTGGGGCGGGGCGGCAGCGACACCACAGCAGTTGCCCTGGCTCACTCATTGCAGGCAGATCTGTGCGAGCTCTACACCGACGTGTCTGGCGTGTTCAGTGCCGACCCGCGTGTTGTAACCCGGGCCCAGAAGATGCCGCTGATCAGTTTTGACGAGTTGTTGGAAATGACGGCAACCGGGTGCCCCAAACCGGCGATGCGCTCGGTCGAGGTTGCCCACAGCTACCAGGTTCCGTTGCACGTTCGCTCGGCCTTCACTTGGGAGCCGGGAACTCTCGTTAGTGATGCGCCGTCAAGCAAGGAGGACTCACCAATGGAGCAGCCAATAATTCGGGCGGTCACCCACGATCTCTCAGAGGCCAAGGTCACCGTCTCCGACGTGCCCGATCAGCCAGGTGTTTCGGCCACCCTCTTTCGAGAGCTTGCCGAGGGCAGCGTGAACGTAGACATGATTGTGCAGAACGTTTCAGACGATGGGCTCACCGACATCTCGTTCACGGTTCCAGTCGGAGACCTGGAGCGCGCAATGGAGATTCTCAACGGCGGAGTTGCAGCCAAGCTTGGCGCCAACGGAGTGTCTGCTGACCAGTCCATTGGTCGGGTCTCAATCATTGGCGCAGGCATGAAAAGCAATCCAGGGGTAGCAGCAACAATGTTTGAGACGTTGGCGAACAACGAGATCAACATCGAGATGATTTCAACCTCGGCCATTCGGGTCAGCTGCGTAGTTGCTGCTGACCGAGCCGAAGAAGCCGTGCAGCGGCTCCACACCGCATTTGGTCTCGACGGCTGAATCGACCCGCCTGAAATCGGTCGGTCAAAGAGCTTCGAGCGTCTACCGTGGTGTGAATGCGAGTAGGAATCGTTGGAGCAACCGGCCAGGTCGGCACCGTGATGCGGGCAATCCTGGCCGAAAGAAACTTCCCAATCAGTCAGCTGAGGTTGTTTGCTTCGGCTCGCTCGGCCGGTCGCACGCTCAAGTTTGCCGACGCTGATGTAGTCGTTGAAGACGCCGCTCTGGCGGACTACTCCGGCCTCGATGTCGTGCTTTTTTCGGCTGGCGGCGCAACATCTAAGGAACTGGCGCCAAAGGTGGCAGCGGCTGGTGCGGTTGTAATAGACAACTCATCGGCGTGGCGCATGGATCCAGACGTGCCGCTGGTGGTGGCGGATGTGAACGATGCCGACGTTGCGAATCGACCAAAGGGCATCATCGCCAATCCGAACTGCACAACGATGGCAGCCATGCCCGCCCTGGCACCGCTTCACGCCGAGGCTGGCCTCACCGCTCTGGTTGTCAGCACCTATCAGGCAGTTTCTGGGGCTGGCCTGGCCGGTGTTGAGGAGCTGGCCCAACAGGTTGAGAAGGCAGGCGACGCCCGGTCCCTCACCCACGACGGCGCCAGTGTGGACATGGGCCAGCCGTCTTCTTTCATAGAGCCCGTTGCCTTCAATGCGTTGCCGTGGGCTGGCGACGAGGTTCAAGACGGATCGTTTGAGACGAACGAAGAACAGAAGCTGAGATTCGAAAGCCGCAAGATTCTGCACATCCCCGATCTGGCGGTATCTGGCACCTGTGTGAGGGTGCCGGTGTTCACCGGCCATTCCCTTTCGCTAAATGCCCGCTTTCAGAACCCGATCTCGGTGGAGCGGGCAACCGAGCTGTTGGGTGCGGCTCCTGGCGTGATGCTGGACAACGTGCCCACTCCTCTGAAGGCGGCAGGCATAGACCAGTCAATCGTTGGGCGCCTACGGGTGGACGAGACCGTTGCCAATGGCCTGGCTCTCTTTGTAAGTGGAGACAACCTCCGCAAGGGAGCAGCCCTGAACACAATCCAGATCGCTGAGCTTGTAGCCGCTGAAGGCTCCCTTGCTGCCGGATGACTCTTACTGAATGAACTGAACCTGAGCGTCAAGCGAGTGGTAGGTGCGCAGAGCTCGTTTGTCTCGCGTGTACAGAACGGCATCTGCTGCGACCGCGGCCGCAGCAACCAGCGCGTCGTAGACAGACCCCCCTGAAATTCCGAGACCCGCGAGCCGTGGAAAGAGGTTGGCAGTCGCGGTCTCGCTGAGAAACCGAGTTGCTGGGAAGTTCGTATCGAGCAGCCTCTGCACGGTGGGGGCGTCTCTTCGGAGTGGGGCTGGTAATCGGGTGAGGACCGAGAACGTCTCGAAGGCCGCGTGCCCCGACAGCCCAAGCGTGTAGCCGGTCAGTTCCGCCGACACGCGATCATGGCTGGCGTGGTCCTGTACCGAGAGCGCCACGGCCACGCTGGTATCAACCAATGCCTCATGTCTCGTTGAGGCTGTCACCTCTGGCTGGCGTCACGGAGTTCTTGAACCATCTCATCATCAATAGTCAGATCTGAACTGGGGATCACCAGCCTGCCGGCCTTCTCGACAACAATCGAGGCCGTGACCGGAGCCACTCGGATGCCTGCGCCGTCTGCGGTCAGCTCCACCTCGCCAGCAGTGAGCCCCACGCTGTCTCGGAGAGCTTTTGGGATCACAAGTCGGCCAGACTTGTCGATGGTGGTAAGCATCCCATGAAGATACCACAGCTCTACCACGATCGTGGTAGACCGTCGTGGGGCCAAAGGGTTGATGAGCTGCGGCAGTTCGTGGCACTCTTGGCTGATGGGGCGGCTGTTGTTCGTTGTTGGAGTCTTGCTCGTTTGGCTTGTGGCGTGGCAACCTGCCTCGGCCCAGGAAACACCCGATGAGACCAAACTGAGAGTTGTCACCACGCTTAGCGAACCGTGGGCGGTTGAGGAGGGCGGCCAGGTAACCGGCGCCTTCATCGAGATCTGGCAAGCGGTAGCAGCCAGGATGAACGTTCAGTACGAGCTGACGGTTGCGGAAAGCTTTGTCTCGATGCTGGACATGATCCAGAACGGCGAGGCCGACGTTGCCGCCTACCCGCTTACTCCAACCGCTGAGCGCCAGGAGCGCATGGACTTCTCGGTTGGAATTGTTGTGTCCGGCAGCCAGGTGGTCCACCGCCAGACTCCGCAGTCCGCCGGCCTTGCGGATGCGGTCTTTTCTCCGGCCATCATCCGATTGCTGGTGGCGGGGGCAGTTGTCGTGCTGCTGGCGGCCCATGTGTTCTGGTATGCCGAGCGCGAGGGGCCATCGGTGAACCGTGCCTACCGGGCCGGAATCTTTGACTCTGTTTGGTTCGCACTTGTAACGATCACCACGGTTGGTTACGGAGACACCGTGCCACTGACCAAGCTGGGCAAAGCCGTAACAATGGTGTGGCTTGTCAGCAGCCTTTTTGTGGCAGGAGCGTTCATTGCGCAAATCACCAGCGTGCTAACCGACAACCGGGCAGCAGACCTCATTGACTCACCCGGTGAGTTCAGCGGCGCTCGCGTTGGGGCGGTCGAAGGCACCGTTCACGCCAGCCTTATTGAGGATTCAGATGCCGTGTTGATTCCGGTATCAACCCAGGAAGAGCTGTTTGCTGCACTCGATGCAGACCCGGGAGCCATCGCGATTGTTACTAACCCGTATGCGGCGGGGTTGGAGTTGGCCAGAGACGGCTCGCTAACTGCGAATTCCGAGATCTACCTGCCATACAGCGAGACGTTCGGGTTGGCGAACGGGTCCGAGCTGGCCGAACCGGTCAATCGAGCCCTGCTGGAGCTGAGGGATGACGGCGTGATAGTTGCCATCATGGCCCGCTGGGCCGAGTAACCGCCAGAGTTGGCAGGCCAGGCGCGATGTTCAACCTACGTCGGCGGAGCGGTGACGTAGCGGCTCGCCGCCTCTTCAAGCGACAGGCCCAACTGGTTCGCTAATGAGGAGAGCCACGCAAGCACATCCCCGAGCTCGTGGAGTTGCTCTTCGGCCGTGCCTTTGCGAACCGCCTGGGCCAGCTCTCCAACCTCTTCACAAAGCCACGCCACCGTTGACGGCAGGCCGCGGGCCCGGTCGGCCTCGCCATACAGGGTTTCCATCAGGGTTTGGAACTGGCCAATCTCCATTGGGGAAGGCTAGGGCCTACTGGCCAACCAGCAGGCGATCATCCAGCGAGGTTTCGCGGGGCCCGGCAGCCATCAGCCAGCCCAGTGTGCGGGTCAGCAGCTTCGCGGCTGGCCTGACAGCCAGCGGATCCGCGAACGGCGGCACCGGCAGACGAAGCTGGGCCCGAGCCCACCTTGGCAGCGACGTGACGGCGCCCGCAGCAATCAGGCCATAGGTGCCCTTAGCCAGGAGGGGAACAGGCGGATTCAGCAAGAAACGCATTGCCTCACGGGCCTGCGGGCCAGCCTGGCACTCGGCCCGGAATGCTTCAAGGCTCGCTTTTAGCTCGGCAACGGTTTCCGGTGGGGTATCGGTGCCAAGCCTGCGGGCAATTTCGGCCATCTCAGAAACGTACTGATCTTGCTCGGCGTCTCGCAGCTTGCCGTCTCCGAACCGGTTGAAGGAGGCAAGGAAACTGTCTACTTCGGCCACGTGAACCCACAGCATCAGATGCGGGTCGTTGGCAGAATATGGGCGGCCGTCGGGTGCTGTTCCCTTCACCGGACGGTGAACCCGCTTCACAATTGTGATTGCCTGCTCGGCTGTGGAGGTTGAGCCGAAAGTGGTTGCTCCGATGAACCTGCCGGTGCGGTTCAACCTGCCCCACGGGTCTTCCCGGTAGTCGGAGAACTCAAAAACCCCGGCCATCGCCAGGGGATGCAGGGTTTGCAGAAGTAGAGACCTGAGGCCGCCGATCAGCATCGAGGCGTCTCCGTGAACCCGCCATACCACACTGCTGGGGCCGAACAACCCGGGATCTTCCGCACTTGCCAACTCGTGGGGTTCAAGCCCTTCGTTGCCGATGATGGCGCCACGGATCCACGCTGAACCCTTTTCCCTAACTGCTGAAACTGCTGCTCCGGCCGGATTCCATCGGCTCATATCGCACCGTTCTTCGAGGATCTTGATTTGTCGGGTTGGGGAGATTTGAACTCCCGACCTCCTCGTCCCGAACGAGGCGCGCTACCAACCTGCGCCACAACCCGTGGTGAATCGTTGGAGTGGGAATCCTACCTCACACCTCGGCTGAAACGCCTTCGTAAAAGCCCTGGCTGGCCAGCAGCGATGCCGCGAATCTTTGCAGTCGCAGCGGATCGAGGGGTTTGATCAGCCATCCGTCTGCTCCAGATTCCGAAGCGATGAAGGTGTCGGCCGCTCGATCAAGAAGAAGCCCAACAGGACGGTGTTCTAGCCTGTCCATGCCCTCTTCTTGTTTCAGGGCAAGGGTTGCTGCAACGCCACCCATGTTGCCAATTTGGAGGTCTAGCAGAACAAGGGCGGGGTCTAACTCGATCGTTGCCTCAAGCACGTGAGCGCCAGCCACAACACGGTAAACAGGGGTGTCGTTGCTTGCCAACGCGGCATCAACCTCGTTGAACACGGCATCTGAATCGGTTGCGAGAAGCACTCCTTCCACGACCGTAAAGCGTAGCCTCCACAGCGCCGCGCGGGAACCGCCTGCCGTCTGACGTCGTTCAACCGCTAGAATCACCCCTCACCCTGTCCCGCAGCTGCCGCCCTCCAGGCCCGCTCGGAGGAGATAGTCCCGTGCTTGAAATCAATGTTGAAACAGCCGAGAACTACACCCTTTGCCGCCCGTCCGGCGAAATTGATGCCTACACCGTTGGCGCATTTCGCGAAGCACTCACCCGCCTGGCTGTTGACGCCAACCGGTTGGTGATCGATCTGTCTGATGTTGCTTTCATGGATTCAGCTGGGCTGGGCGCCCTCATCGGTGGTATTCGCAAGGCCCGCGAGGCCGAGGGTGCTGTTGCGGTGGCCTGCGATCGCCCGTCTCTCACCAGGCTGTTGCACACCACGGGGTTTGACCGGATCGTTCCGGTAACCGAGAGTGTGGAGGAAGCAGTTGAGGCTCTCGATCAGCAAACCGAGGGCGAAGCCGAAGCCGAATAGCCCAGGCTCATACAGCCGGGTAGCGGCTTTAGCGGATCAGCAGAACCGAACAAGGGGCAAGCCGGGCCACCTTGGTTGACAGCGAGCCCAGAAGCCCCTCGAAGCGACCGAGGCCGTGGGTGCCGATGCACAACACGTCGACCTCCAGATTCTTGGCTGCTTCAAGTACAGAACGGGCAGCGTTCTCGCCCTCTTCGCCAACCACCTGATGCTTGACGCCCGCCGCATCGAGAGCGGCAATCAGCTCGCCGGTTCTCTCTGTCACACAGCGCTTGACGTAACTGGCAACAACCGCATCGTCTCCTGCCCAATGCGAGGCAGGCTGGTCTGGGGCCTGAGCCCTTCGATACTCGGGGTCGAGATTCGGGGCTTCCTGGGAGGCCTTAGTGGCGGCGGATCTCATGTCGTTGAGCATCTGGCGCGGAATCTCGACCACGGTGAAAACGGTGACCTTCCCGTTTCCGGAGGCCAGCTTCGCTGCGATGTCAGCGGCCTTTTGAACGTTGACCTTGCCGTCTGTGGCGACCATCACATGCATAAGTTCTCACTTGCTTTCCTGAGGTGTTTGCTGGCCCAGTCTAGATTGACCACGCCCGAAGATGCACGGCGGAAACCCTTAAGGGAATCCTCATTCGCTTGGGAGGCCAGCCAACTGGGCAGCCACCTCGATAACCCCTGCCATGTCGGCCACCGGCTGTGGCTGTTCATAGACCGCGATCCAGGACTCTGCGCCGATGTCATCGGTGCTGTTGGCTACGGCGGACTCTTCGGCGTCGGCCAACCGAATCAGTTCCTCAAGATTCTGATTGGCCGGGCCGTATTTGCCAACGCCCTGATCGGGCCTGGGCTTTCGTGGCGGATTGAAGCGAGGGGTCAAGCGGTTAACCACCAAGAACGAGACCCTTCGGTCTCGGCGGGCGAGCCGAGAGCTGATCCACTTCGCCTCTTGCAGGGGCTCGCTCTTGGCCGCGGTGACGACCACGTAAAGGGTCTCGGAAGATACGAGTAGAGCCTCCACTTCTGTTGCCCGGTTCCGGAATCCTTCGTCGATGCCTTCGAAGGCGGCGAAGAAGTCGACAACGTCTTCCAGGAAGGCGGCCCCAACCAACCGGCTGACAGTTCGCAGGAAAGCGCGGCTTGCCGCATTCACCGCACGGAGAACGCCCCGCCTTGGCGCAAGCACCGCGTGATAGAGCCGGTGGTCAAAGAAGCGAGCCAACCGACCGGGGCTGTCGAGAAAGTCGAACGCATGCTTGGCCGGTGGGGTGTCGACGATCACAATGTCAAAGCGCGGGTCTAAATGCAGGTCTCTCAGCCGCTCGGCCGCCATGTACTCGTTGGTGCCGGACAGCGAGTGCGTCAGGTTCTGATAGAGCCGGTTGCTCAAGATTCTCTCGGCCTGGGAGGCCGACTTGGCGTGAAACCGTATGAGCGCATCGAAAGTCTCGCCGGGGTCAAGCATGGAGGCCCACAGTTCGCCTGACCAGTTCCCGTTGACTTGTCTGGCATCGTTGCCAAGGCCCCAAACCGCTCCGCTGGCCTCGCCACCGTCGTCAAGCCCCATCGCTTGTGCCAGTCTCCGAGCCGGATCTATGGTGAGCACCACAGCCCGGCGGCCCTGCTGGGCTGCCAGAACCGCCAGAGCGGCCGCGGTTGTGGTTTTGCCAACACCGCCCGATCCGAGACAGAGAACCACCTTTGCGGTGGCAACCATCTCAGCCGGTGAAGTCATGGCTGGCTGGCCTGAGCAACCACGTCGTTCGAGACGAACGCATCGGCCAACGAGCCCAAGGCAGCAAGGTCCATCTCGGTGACAAAGAGGAACGGCAGGCGAATCTGTGAAAGGGGGAGTTCGTCGGAGAGCCGCTGCATCTCGGATCGTTCCCGCGCCAGCCTGGCGAGCCGATACACAGCAGCATCCCGCCTGTTCCTGGCCGGGCCGGTCAGTCTCGCCTGCTGGGATTTGGCTTCTGCTTCGAGGCCGGGAATGTTTGGCCAGACGCTGTTCACAACGATTGGCCCAAGCTGCACGCCAACCTCGTCCTCAAGGGCGAAAGCGGTTTCGATCAGTTCGGTGACCGGTGTTTCCTCTGGTAGTGAGACCAGCATCACCTGGCACCGAGCGGGATCCGAGAGCATCTCGAGCGCCTCGTCGGCTTGCGCACGCACCGGCCCACTGGGCGCAGTGGCCGCCATTCCCGAAGCTGACCTCAAGAACGTGACGGCATGGCCAGCGGCCGGGGCATCAACGACGATCAGGTCTGTTTCGCCAGCCTGCTCGATGGAGCGAATCTTTCCAAGCGTTACCAGGTCTCGGATGCCGGGCGCGGTTGTGGCTACCAGCTCAACGGCACTTGACCTGGCCAGTCGGCTCATCACGAACGAAAAGCCGTGGCTGGTGAGGTATTCGCTAAGCGCATCGTCGGGGGTGATACGCCTGCCGGTTAGCTTGGCGGACGCCCCCGGAACCGGCAGCTCAGTTGGCTCATAGGATAGTTGCGGCACCCCGAATGGGGCGGCCAGGTGACTTCTACCCTCTAGCTCCACAAGTTCGGTTCGTAGTCCGGCCCGAACTGCCGCGATGCCAATGGTTGCCCCTACCGTTGTCTTCCCAACCCCGCCCTTCCCGGCCACGATCAGGATCTTCGATGCTGCAAAGAATTCAGCGGCGCTCACTTCGGGCCAGCGTAGCCCTAGTGGCTCTCGCCATTGGTTTTGTTCTGTTGTCGTCATCCGCAGACGCGCAAGGGTCCGAGGAAGAGATGTCTGGCCAGGTGCGAATTCTCGAGGTCTCAGGGCTGCTTGACGACGTGGTATTCGACTTTCTGATCAAGGAGATCGACCAGGCCGAGGCCGACGGAATCCTGGCCATCGTGCTGCAAATAGATTCCAAAGCAAGTGTGCTTGGCCCAGCGCAATTCATTGAGCTGGCAACCAGGCTTCAGGACAGCGAGATTTTTGTTGCGGCCTGGGTTGGCCCGGCTGGCGCGGTTGCGTTGGGGGGGACCGGTGAGTTGGTTGGAGTTGCCGACATGGTTGGTTTGGCTCAGGGCTCGCGAGTTGGCGAAACTGGTAGCCCGAGGTTGCCAATAGGAGCATTCGATCCAGCGTTCGGCACAGCAACCGAACGGCTCCAGACGGTTGCCATTGGCGCTGCTGAGTCTGTCGAACTTGAGATTTCGGTAGGCCAGAGCGGCAGCGAAGACGTGCTGCGAGAGTCTCTGGAGACCAACTCGGTCCTCCGTCAATTTGTCGGGCTGATCGACGGCTTCGAAGCCCCAACGGCAACCACCGAGACGGCCGCCGGTCTAGGGCAGGCCCAGTTTCGCCAGCTCACTCTGTCCGGCCAACTGTTTCACACCGTTGCCAGCCCCGAGGTTGCGTACCTGTTCTTCTTCGGCGGGATGATGCTGCTGGTTTTCGAACTGTTCACCGCGGGCGTTGGTGTGGCCGGGGTCATCGGCGTTGGCCTGTTCACCCTTGGCAGCTACGGGCTCAGTGCGTTACCAACCCGAGCTATTGGAGTGGCGCTGTTGGTGGCCGCTATTGCCGCGTTCGCCATCGACATTCAGACCAACATCCCGCGGCTCTATTCAGCGGTGGGCATGGTGTTGTTCGTTGTTGGCACTTTTGTTCTCTACGACGGCTTGACCATCAGTTGGGTCACCATCATCTTTGGGTTTGTTGCCGCCGCTCTCTACGCCTACACCGGAATGCCGTCGATGGTTCGGACCCGGTTCTCCAGCCCCACAATTGGAAGGTCCTGGATGATTGGCGAGCTGGGCCAGGCAATCACCGAGCTGAAACCAGACGGAACCGTCCGCATCCAAGACGCGCCATGGCGAGCTATCACCAACCGGGCAACGCCACTGGAAGCCGGCGACACCATTCGGGTGATCGGCATAGACAGAATGGTGCTGGAAGTTGAGCCAGAAGAAGGCGGAGCGAAGGACTACAGAGACCGAAGTTGAGGACTTTGTCGGCTTCCAACAGGGCCGCTGCAAAAGTTTGCCTTGTGCTCACCGCCTCGCTGTGCCTACCTTTGCATTAACTCACCTCGAAGAGGAGTGCCCGTGAGTGTTCAACTCGATGACCGGTGGCAACTGCGTGCAGCTTGCCGGGGACCTAATCAAGTCATCTTCTTCCCGCCCTCGCAACTAGAGCGTCGCTCTGACAAGCGAAGACGAGAACAGAGAGCCAAGGAGATCTGTTCCACCTGCTCGGTGCAAACAGACTGCCTCGGCTACGCCCTTGACATCCGTGAGCAACACGGTATCTGGGGCGGTAGCACCGAGAACGAGCGCCGGGAGCGCTTAAACGCCAGCAACAATTGAACCGGCGACAACCAAAATCCGGTTTAGATCTTCGGCAGGCGAGGCCCGGCAATTCGTAGATCGTCGCGCCTGCGGGTGATCCCGTTATTGTCAAAGTGATTCAGAATCGGCAGCACGAACTTGCGTGACGTTCCAAGCAGGTCTCGCACTTCGGCCACCGTCAGCCCAGTCTTCGTTTGCAGTTCACTGGCGATTATTTCGGCTGCCCGGTGAAGCGAAGTGGCGGCAAAGAACACTCCGTCCTGCTCAACCACGGTGCCCCGTCGAACGAGTTCGCGAACCTCGGCCCGGTCATAGTCGTCTGGTCCCGGTGGGCTGAAGGGGGCAGCTTCCAGCTCTGCAACCCAGAGATGGTCGGCCAACGGATCCGTCGGTTCACCAATAGTGGCCCGGCCCGCGGCCACCTCGACATCGTCCAGATGGTCAAGGATGGACCGTTCCCTGTCGTCAAGCGAGGCCACGTCGAGGCCAAGTGCGCCTGCCGCAGCGACTCTTTCTGTCAGCGAGCCTTGCATCTCGGCCAGCGCGCCCGGGGCGACCACCCATTCGCCAACCGTTGCCGCCACCCGTTCTCCGGTCAGCCGTTCTAGATGATCAACCCGCACCCAGCCTCGCTCGTTAACTGTTCTCTCGATGGTGCGATCTGGCTTGGCCCGAGAAGCAGGCAAGGTTGGCTCGACGTCCAGAACCTGACCGCCGCCAACCGTTTCGTCCCTCCCGCTTTCACGAAGGATGAAGCGGTCGCCAGGCAGCAAGGGCAGGCTTTGATTCAGGTAGACCCGAACGGTGCCGACCGACCCAGGCGCCAACTTCGTTGGACCAAGCACCCTGACCTTGGCCGGGAAGTGGCCAGATCCCAGGAAGATGGCGTAGGCGCTCCGCCTCGAGACCTCGTGGGCCAAGGCTTCAAGAACTGTGAGCTGGGCATCGAAGACTGATGTTTGATGCCACTTGGCCTCCTGCACTAGCACGTTGCCGCGGGTGATGTCGCTGTAGGCCACGCCGGTCAGGTTGACGGCTACCCGATTTCCGGCAGGGACCGATTCGGTTTGGCGATCGTGAGTTTGCAGGCCCCGTATACGTGCCGTTGTGTTTGAGGGCAGTACTTGGAGCTCGTCGCCAACAGCCAAGCCGCCTCCGGTGATGGTGCCAGTAACGACGGTGCCCGCACCGGCCGGGGCGAACGATCGGTCGATCCAGAGACGAGGCCTGCCCCGATCCACCGGCTCACCCATCTTGTCAACCAGGTCGTCAAGGGCTGCCTTCAGGTCGGCCAGCCCGAGGCCTTGGGTTGCGGAGACTGGGACGACTGTTGCTGACTGGAGGAACGTTCCCTCAACGTGTTCCTCAACGTCCATTTGGGCCAATTCCAGCAGATCCTCATCTACTTGATCCATCTTTGTGAGGGCCACAACGCCGTGCTTGATGCCAAGCAAATCCAGAATGCGGAGGTGCTCCTCTGACTGCGGTTTCCAGCCTTCGGTGGCGGCAACAACAAAAAGACAGCCCTCAACCGCCCCAACTCCCGCAAGCATGTTCTTGAGGAACCGGATATGGCCGGGAACGTCGATCAGGCTTAGCTCCCTGCCGGAGGGGAGAATTAGGTTGGCAAACCCAAGGTCGATGGTGAGGCCCCTGGCCCGCTCTTCTGCCAACCTGTCGGGGTCGGTTCCGGTGAGCATCCGGACGAGGGTTGACTTGCCGTGGTCTACATGGCCCGCAGTGGCAACAACGGTCACGGTGTGGTTGGCCCTGCGGGGTCGGCCTGGCTGCCGTCGGTGCTGAGGCGCAGCAGAGCACTGAGAACCAACTGGTCGTTGCCGGGGTCGACCGAGCGAAGGTCTAGATAGGTGCAACCGTCTTCGATTCTGCCGATTATCGGAGGTTCGCCGGATCGCAGAGCCTCAAGATGATCACCGGGCAGGCGCAGCCCGAAACTCGGAATTGTGATCGACGGAAGTGTGCCCCCGCC
Organism: Acidimicrobiia bacterium; assembly: GCA_003231975.1. Lineage (GTDB taxonomy): Bacteria > Actinomycetota > Acidimicrobiia > Acidimicrobiales > SZUA-35 > SZUA-35. The sequence continues at coordinate 17,538 of QIKW01000247.1, read as the reverse complement.
TGGAACCGCTTTGGTCTCAACCACTTCGACCCCATCTGCCAGCTTGGCGGCAATCGAGTTGGCCCTGCGCTGAATGTCTTGAGGGTCGGCGCTTGCCATCTTCCAAAACGGAATGGCCTGGCCATCCCTCTTGAGGTAGGACAGCACTGTTTGCTGGAGCGACCCGAGAACCAGGCCGCCAGGTCGCAAAGCTCTGGCCAAGGGGTGCGATTCGCACCGCTTAACTAACTCCGCTTTGCCAGCAATGATTCCCGCCTGTGGGCCTCCCAGCAGCTTGTCTCCGCTGAAAATTACAAGGGCGGCCCCGGCCTGAAGGGTCTGCTTCGCCGCGGGTTCGCCGCTCAACCATGTGGGTGGCGGCCCGTCAAGCCACGGGCATGCCGCATCAAGCAACCCAGAGCCGATGTCGACAACAACCGGGGCGTCGAGGGTTGACAGTTGTGAGACCGAGACAGCCTCGGTAAAGCCGGTGATGCGGTAGTTGGATTGATGCACTTGGAGGGCAACGGCGATGTCGTGTTTGGCGGCTGCTCCACTGAAGTCGGCCAGCCTGGTTCGGTTGGTTGTGCCAACCTCAACCAGTTCCGCCCCAGATTGGGCAAGCACGTCTGGCACCCGAAAGCCGCCGCCGATCTCGACAAGTTCACCACGGCTGACGCTGACGGCCCGGCCAGACGCCAAGGCGGCCAGAGCAAGCAGAACGGCCGCCGCGCAGTTGTTGACAACTATTGCGGCCTCGGCCTGGCACGCCTTTGCCAGCAGTGGCCCAACCGTTGCCTGCCTGCTGCCTCGTTTGCCCGTTGCCAAGCTGAGTTCCAGATTCTGCGCCTCGGCTAGCTGGCTGTGGGCCACCGGAGCCCGGCCAAGGTTGGTGTGCAGCAGCACACCGGTGGCGTTCACTACCGGCCTCAGCTGGGTTCGGGCCCGCGCTTCGGCCCGACGCAACGCAGACGAAGGATCACCGGCGGCGATGGCTTCTCGGGCTGCATCTACCAACAAAGGATGCGGCAGGCCGGACTGGGTCAACGATCCGGCGAGGCTGTCTACAGACGGCGGACGGGTGTCGCTCACGTGGCGCAGGATACGCCGAGGTCTGGGCAGGCCGGGTGCGCGGTAGACTAGGCAGCAATGTTCTCCCGTCCCGCTGTGGCTTTCTTTGCTCTCGCGGTGGCAGAACTCTTTGTTCTGACACGAGTGATTTCGGCCTTCGGTGCCTTCTTGGGGCTGCTGGTTCTTGTTGGCCTGTCGGTACTCGGGTTCGCAGTTCTCCGTCGAACCGGCGTCGGCCTGGTGAAAGACACAGCTTCTCGCGCTGGTTCCGGTGCGTCTTCGGGGCAACCCCTCGCAGACCGTGGCCTGCTCTTTTTTGCCTCGCTTCTGATGATCGTTCCCGGATTTCTGACAGGGCTTGCCGGGCTTGTGCTATTGCTACCACCGGTCCGAGGCTTGATTCGCCCGGCCGTTGCCAGTCGGGTCCAGCCCTGGGCTCAGAACAACCTGAAGTTTGGTCGAGTCCGTTGGTCTGGGTCCGAGGTTGTCGACGTTGACGTTGTCGACGTCGATTCGGTTGATGTTGATTCCGACGAGTCTGACCAGCACAAACCACGCGAACTCAATTGACGTCTTGCCGCGGAGGAGACACACACCGATGACAGTCGAAGAACCAACACCCCCACCACCGATCACCCCAGGCGTTGCCCGCGCTCTTAGCCCGCTGGTGAGACGGATCGCGAACAAGGGGGAGAACGAAGACGAGCCAGGCCTAAACACCTACCTCATCGGAATCGACGAGATTGTGATTGTTGACCCTGGGCCCGGTGATGCGGATCACCTCGATGTTGTTTGCGGCTGCGGCGGAGACCGGATTCGCTGGATCATCATGACCGACACGCGCCCCGAGAATGCAGGCGGCGCTTTGAAACTGAAGGAACTGACCGGCGCCGAACTTGTCGCCCCAGCCGGTTTCGAAGGAGCAGACGAGATCCTGGGCGACGGCTACAAGATCGATGCCACCGAGTTCAGAGTGATGGCAATGGCCCTTGATGCCGATGCGGGTGAGTACGTTTTCATCCTTGAACAGGAACGCTCGATGCTCTCGGGTGATCACCTGGCCGATTCGGTGCCAGAAAGCCTTCCGGCCAGAGTGAAGAGCTTCCGGCTGAAGTCCATCGCTCCCGGCCACGGCCAGTACATCGAAGACGCCAAAGCCTTTCTGGGTCTTTAGTCGTTCGAAAGGGAGACCCTTTCGAACGAGGGTCGTTTGTCCGCCAAGGAACTCGGGGAGTTCCCCGGCGGGCTGCTTGTTTCAGTCAGGACCGGCAAAGCCGGACCCTGCCTGGCTAGGAACTCGGAGACTTCCCCCTGTCACGCGTTGCCGGCGGCGTCGGCACGCAGCGAGCGGTTCACCAGGATCCGGCGGAGCCGGTGAGGCGATAGCCGAACCAATATGATCGAACGCGCAAGATGGAGCCGGATCGCCCTGCCGACTCCATCCTGCTTTTCCCGGACGGCTGAGGGCCTCGTCCGAGATCTGTTGCCTGGCTCCGTTAGGTGGACGGAGGTGCTGGCGTATCTGTGCCTGTCAGCCGGTCATAGACGGCTGGCCAGAAGCGGTCGCGGGCAGACCAGATTCCACCGACACCGAACTTCAGGATGATGATGAGGGAAAGGCTGCCGATCACCGCGGTGAAGAGGGTGTCGACAATGTCTTGGGCGAACTCGATCTGGTCGATTGCGGCGAATATGCCGATCATCCAGATGGCCCCAACAGCAACCCTGCTCAGTAGGTCGCCCATGTCCACCCCATCGAGGGCAGGTCGGATCAGTTCCTTGACTGCGTTGGCAACCAGCCCGGTGAGGATGACGATGATGATGGCAACGATCAGCTTCGGAATGAAGGCAATCAGGCCATCCAAGGCAGCCGAGATGTCGTTTGGCCCAAATGCGCTGAGCGCCAGTTTCAGCACCACTACCAGAATCAAGTAGTAGATGATCTGAGCGACGAATCGGCCACTGTCGGCGAAACCAGCTCGTTCCAGCGGAGCGCCTATTCCTGCTTTGTCGATGTAGCTGTCGAAGTTGATCTTCCGAAGAATCGCCCCAATGGCTCGTCGTATCCATTTGGCGACGAACCAACCAACCACCGCAATCACTAAGAAAGCGACGAGTTTCGGAATGAAGTCGGCAAGTTGACCGAACGTATCTGTGAAGATCTGATCGAAATCGATGTTCATTTATCTCTCCCTTTTTTTGCATCACCACACAGGTGTGCAGTGATGTGACGCATTGCACTGCCCAAGAGTCGCGCAAATCTCGCTTTAAGTGGGCTCCTTGTGGAAGGAGCATCATGCCACGAACGAAGTGTTCGCGACTCTTCTAGGATCAAATGCGTCCATATGAGACTGATGAGATTGCTCTCGCCGCTCTTCCCCAGGCTGTTTGATTCGGGTACCGGATCACCTGTGTTATGGGTAACGCCGCCAAAGGCGGGCTTTTTTGGCGCGCCGAATGTGTTTCGGCCCGAGCAGATAGCAACGATGGTTGGCAGAAGTGAATCTGGCCGTGGTGGCGGGGCGGTTGATCAAGTCGAGGAGGCCTCGGTTGCCAACCCCGATGATCTTCACAACCTGATGGTCGACCACAGCGACGCTGTCTATCGGCTGGCCCTTTCGGTGGTTAGAGACAGATCTTTAGCCGAAGACGTTGCTCAGGAAACCATGGTTAAGGCTTGGCTGGCGTTGCCCACTTTCCGTGGTGATTCCTCGCTTCGAGGGTGGGTGATGCGGATTGCTCACAACACCGCGATTTCCACTCTGCGTAGCCGCCGCGCCGTTGTCAGTGATCCCATGGAGATGCCGGAGGCAGAGTTTGTTCCCGAGAAGTCGGTTGAACGCCGGGTTGAGGGGGCAGTGGCCGTTGACGCCTTTGTTGAGGCCCTAGATCACCTCGACGAGCTCTCCCGAAGCATTGTTGTATTAAGAGAACTGGAGGGGATGTCCTATGAAGAGATCAGTCAGATACTGGACGTTCCCCTGCCAACGGTTAAGACTCGTTTGCTTCGTGCCCGCCGCCAACTAGGCAACGTTTTGAGGGAGTGGCAATGATCAGCCGCCACCCCTCAAAGAAGGTTCTCGGCCAATGGTTGGCAGACCATGCGACCCCTTCGGTAGACCAGCACGTTGCCACTTGCCAGCGCTGTTCGGTTGCTCTGGATGACTTGGCAACAGCTGAAACCGATGGGTTGCTTCAGGCTGCGCTGGCTTCGGCCCTTGAGCCGCCAACCGATCTGGTACCTAGGCTTGAGGCACGAGTTGTCGAGCGTCTGGATTCTCGTCGGGTGTTTGGATACATGGCCGACCTATTTGGGGCAGGCTTGGAGACCACCCGCCTACTGTTGGACCTACCCGAGGATGAATCATGACAACAACCGACTGGATCGTGGTTGGCGCAGCACTGGTGGGCGGAGTCGTCGTAGGTTTGGTTCTCAGCCGCATTGTTCAGGCGGTCCTTGGCTCCGAGAAGCGCCCCGAACCTTTGCAGCAGGCTGCCGGCCCGCTGGCCAGCCTTGCGTTCTGGGGTGGCGCCGTTGGTGGTTTGTTGGTTGCCCTTGGCGTAATCCAGCCAGAGTCGGTCGACAAGCTCATCACCGATGCTGTTGCCTTCGTGCCGAAGGCAATGACTGCCGCCATCATCGTCATTATGGCGAACGTGCTGTCGTCGTTCGTAACCGCGGCGCTCTCAACGGCGCTCTCGCGGGCGTCCAGCAGCGTTCAGACGCAGGCGGTAACAATCACCCGAACCGTCATCCTGGTGCTGGCCGTCCTGCTGGCAGTTCCAATCCTTGGAGTAGACACCACCGTTGTGAATCTTGGTGTTGCCGCAGTGTTCTTCGCCCTGGCGGGCAGCTTCACCCTGCTGGTTGGGCTAGGTGGGCGCGAGGTCGCAGGCGAAGTCGCAAGCACCAGGGCCGCCAGACGCCTGGTGAAGCCGGGCGACATGGTTGATCTGGGCCAGGGCCCCAACCCGCTTGCCGGCGAGGTTATTGCCATTCACCCCACCGCGGTTGAGGTTAAGACCACCGAAGGCAAGGTCGTTCTGGTTCCGTCTTCGCGGTTGGTCAACGAAACAATCAGCATTGACCGAGCACCTGATCAGGACGAGGGCTGAGCCCGAGCCTCGGCATCAAGCCGTTCCAGCACCCCTGACGCATCTAGCGCTTCAAGAGCTTTGTCGAGGGAGCGGGCCGTACAGCCTGCCATCTCGATCGGCGGCGAGATCTCGTCAACGATTCGCGAGGCGATTGCATCAAAGATGCTGGCCGTTGGACCTTCGCCGGACGCGGCAGGAACGCCGTTGTCGCCTCCTGCGGAAACCCCTGGATCAATTGGCACAGTGCCAATGAGTGGAACGCCGGACTGGTCGGCCAGGACCTGGCCTCCGCCAGATCCGAACAGGGCGTATTCTTGCCCGTCGTCGGCAACGAACACCGACATGTTCTCGATCACGCCAGCAACCCGCATATGGCATTTGCGAGCCATCGACACAGCCCGGGCCGCAACTTTTTGGGCGCCCGTGGCGGGTGTGGTGACCACGATCATCTCGGCCCGTGGCAGCATCCTGGCCAGGCCCATTGCAACGTCGCCGGTGCCGGGTGGCATGTCGATCAGGAGGTAATCAAGATCGCTGCTCCAAGAGACGTCTTCCAGGAAATGCCTGACAGCACGATTCAGCATCAGCCCTCGCCAGAGCAGCGCAGACTCTTCGTTCTCAACCAAGAACCCCATCGACACAACTTCCAGCCTGCCAGCCCCCACGGGAAGTGTTTGGGGGGTAATGGCCTTTTGGCCGCCTTCGAATGCAGCTTCGAGGCGCCCCTCAAGCCCAAGCATTCGTGGGATCGAGAAGCCCCAAATATCGGCGTCGATGAGGCCAACCTGCAGCCCTCTTTTGGCCAACGAGCCAGGTTCACCGTTATCGAAGACTTGCCAACGCCGCCTTTCCCAGACGAAATAGCAAGCACCCGGGTGGTTGCCGGCACCGCGGTTTCGCCTGCGCCGTCTGCCGCGTTGAGCCTGGCCCGGTCCATTGTTGCTGCCTTCTCAGTGGCAGAAAGCTCGGTCCAGTTGATCGAAACCGAGGTGATCCCAGGCAACGACAGGATCCTGGCCTTGGTGTCTTTTTGAATCTGTGCTCTGAGAGGGCAGCCCATCGTGGTGAGGGCAATCGTTACCTCAACTGCGCCATCAGCAGAGACCGAGGCCTTCTTGGCCATGCCAAGATCAACGATGTCGCTGCCAAGCTCTGGATCGATGACTCCGCGAAGAATCTCGATGACGTCATCGGAGGTGGGAAGCTGCTGGGTTGGTGGCTCCACTTGTGCCATGAACTCAAGTCTATAACCTGGTGGGAAATACTCGAATCGATCGAGGCGTTGTAGACTGTTGAGTCCGGCCCTTTGAACGGGAAGAATGCGAGGAAAATGCTGTGATCAACGTTACCGACAACGCTTCACTCAAGGTGAAGGAACTGCTGGAACAAGAAGACGAAGAGTTAGCTCTTCGCGTCGCCGTACGGCCAGGTGGATGCTCTGGTTTCAGCTACGAGATGTTCTTTGATGCCGATATCGCCGCCGACGACTTGTCCACCATCCACGACAACGGGGTCAAAGTAATTGTCGACCCAACAAGTGCAAGCATGCTGACCGGAGCCACCCTCGACTACAAAGACGGTCTTCAGCAGTCTGGCTTCTCTATAGACAATCCAAACGCCCAGCGCTCATGCGGCTGCGGCCAGTCATTCTCCTAACGCCACCCAAAACCCCGGTCTAAGCTATTCTTGCCAACCCGGTTGCCAGCTCGTCCTGGTCATAAACGTTGTCTATGCGGTCGATCAGTACGCCATTTCGGTCGATCAGGAACAGCGCCGGCTCATAGGTCAGCCCGAGCGCTTCGAACTCTTTGACCGGGCGAATATCTGGATCGTTGATGTTTCCGCCAACCTCTTTTGGATTTTCGTATACCTCGAGGTGGATGGCCTGGATCGAGGGAAACGTGGGGTTGGCCGCAATCAGTTCGTTCAGCACCGGGCCGCAGTAAGACGTTACGCAGTACGCAGGCGACGAGATCAGAAACGCCAGCGGGCTTCCGGCGGCGATAACTTCGGCAACCGAAGTTGTGTGAAACGGACACGGCCCATCGAGGATGGTGCAGATCGTGTCCATCGGCTGGGGCTGATCGAGAGTAGGTGTGCCGAGCAGCGGGAAGCCAGCCCCTGGCAGCAGAACTTTCACGTCGCTTGGATCGAACGCCTGGACAGGCACCGAGATCTCGGTGCCTTCAACGTCTACCAGAAGGTCATAGATGCCAGGTTCGGGCAGCGTGGTGCGCAGGGCGAAGTAGCGCAGAATGCTGGAGTGTTCGTGCTCGGCGCTGGCATCGACGTCGTCGTGGCCAACCAACCGAGGCCGAACCGCAACCTCATCGACCTGGAGATCCTCGAACATCACACGAAACAAAACGGGCTGGTCGCTGGTCAGCACCGGCGCGCCGCTGTTGACCAGGCCAAAGGGCAGTCGCTGCGGAATCCCGGCCGCTATTACGTTGTCGGAACTGAACAGCCGAACCAGCTGAGCCTGAGTTTCGGGTTCGGACCCGCCGGGCCTGCCGCAACCTGCCGCTAGGACGGCGGCGCCTGCCCCAAACAGGCCTGCCTGGCGTAGAAACGTTCTTCTTGACTGGCGAGACAGTTGCGACACTGCCGAAACCGTATCCTCAGATGGTGCCCGAAGGTCAGCAGCCAGCGCCCCAGTCTCAGCGACTTGTGTCTAGTCGGCCAGCGCGGCGGAAACTGAACCTGGTGGTAGACGGCAGCGATGTTGAAATTGAAGACCTTGGGCTGAGCCTGCTGGATGTGCTGCGCAACCAACTCGGTATCACCGGCGTGAAGGATGGGTGCAGCCCTCAAGGTCAGTGCGGTTGCTGCACGGTTCTGGTTGACGGCAAGCCCCGAGTGGCTTGTGTAACCCCAGCGCGGCGGGTTGACGGCCGAGAGATAACAACTATTGACGGGCTAGATCCCGCTCGTCGGACAGCTTGGGGTGAATCCTTCTGCGCTACCGGAGGCAGCCAATGCGGCTTTTGCACACCCGGGATCATCCTGCGGCTGGATGCACTGCGTGCCGAGGGGCCGCCGACCGATGACCTTGCCCCGGTTCACCGGGCGCTTCTGGCCCACCTGTGCCGCTGCACCGGCTGGCAGACAGTGCTTGAGGCCTGGCAGCAGTTTGGAGCCACAACCTCATCAGATCGCAACCTCGAAGCGGCCTCGCGCCGGGCGGAAATTGAGGGAGGAAACCCCCAGTTGGTAAACGCAGACGTCGCTTTAGGAGCCGCAGGGTTTGCCGCAGACACCGCGCCCGCAAACTCCCTGATTGCGGTTCCCGGCGAGGCTGGGAGCTGGTCGGTTGGCGAAACCCTTGGTGAAGCCCGAGACGCCGCTGGCACAGTCCAGGGAAGGCGAACCACCATTGTTCCGGACTGGCCGCTGGCGGTGGCCGCCCCCGCGGGTACGCCCTGGGAGGCGACACTTCGCACAACCTGGGTGGAGCCCGGCTACCTGGAAACCGATGCGTCGTGGTGCGCCCCCGGAGGTTCGCCTGTCTCGCCCCTTGCCAACGGCGGAGCGTTTGGAGCGAAACACGACTCTCCGGTCGAGGAGGCGGCCAGCCAATTGGCCGCTGAACACGGCCGCCCGGTGTTGGTTTTGGCCAGCCGCGAGCACACCGTTCGCCACGGACCAAAACGGCCACCCGTTGCAGGCGGCGCCCGGGCCGACGGAACGGGCATCCTCAGAGTTGTTGCCACGCCCGGGATTGTTGAATCGATCGCAGCCGTTGCGCCTGGGCTGACAGTTGAAGAAGTGCCCGTTGTCGGACTCGCCACGTCAGCCAAGATTCGAGCTGCCGGCTGGGCCGAGGCGCTGATTTTGCTTGCCGGTGCCAGGGCCGGTGCTGGCGGCGAGGACAGTGCTGGCGGCGAGGACAGTGTCACAATCACGTCGCCGTCAGGTGCAACGGCGTCGGCCAGGGTGGCAGGCGACGGCATCCACGTGTCTGTCGAATGCGGTGACCCGCTTGACGACGTGGTTCTGCGTTCTTACTGCATCGGGGCGGCCCACATGGCCTGGTCGTGGTTGACCAGCGAAAGCATCGCCGTTGACGACCAAGGCGAGGTCCATGACCTCACGGTCCGCAGCTTCGGCATCTTACGATCGGTTGACACTCCACCGATACATGTCACGATTCAGCCAAGCGCAGCCCCACCGGTGAACGGATCTGACGCTGTCTTTGTTGCTGTTGCCGCCGCGGGTTGGGTGGCGTCGGGGTGTCGCCAAGACTGGCCCGTTGGTGGCACGAGCTGACCGTGGCATGATCTGACCATGGCAAAACCAGTTGGTCCGTACACACCCATCGTGAAGGCCGGGCCTTGGCTCGTCTCATCAGGTCAGATCGGAATTGCCGACGGCGCCTTGGTTGATGGCGGCCTGGAGGCGCAGTTTCGCCAGGCAATGGAAAATCTGGCCGCCCTGTTTCACAGTATGGGAGCCTCCTTGGGCGACGTCACAAAGACCACCGTGTTCCTAACCGACATGAACGATTACGCGGCAATGAACAGCATTTACACCGAAGCGTTCGGTAACCATCGCCCTGCGCGGTCGGCCGTTGCGGTGAAGGGGTTGCCGTTGGGAGCCCTCATCGAGATCGAGGCGTCTGCGTATATAGGTTGAGAGCAGGCGTGGTTGGGCGTTAGCGTTCCGGGGGTGATCGACCTTCGCCAGCTTCGTGATGATGCCAACTACAGGGCCGGGATTGTTGGCAAGGGAACTGACGAAGCCACAATTGACGAAGTCCTCAAAGCCGATGCCCGTAGCCGTGAAGCCCTTGGCTTGGTGGAAGCCAAGCGGGCTGAATCCAACGCGGCATCAAAGGAGATTGGCCGTTCGGCGCCAGCTGAACGAGAGGCAAAGAAGGAGGCGGCTAAGGAGCTGAAGGATCAGCTTGGCCAGCTGGAAGAAACCCATCGGGCTGCCGCCGCCAAGCTTAACGAATTGGCGATTCAGCTTCCAAACCCTGCCCATGAATCTGTGCCGACAGGGGGCGAGGAAGCGTTCAGGGTTGAAGAGGTTGTTGGCACCCCAGGCAAAGCGCCGCCAATGGACCACGCCGAAATCGGTGAACACCTCGGCATTGTCGACACAAAACGGGCAGTGCGAATGTCTGGCAGCCGCTTTGCGTACATCCTGGGCGATGCGGTTCGTCTCCAGTTCGCCATGATCCAGTTCGCCATGAGCAAAACGATGGCTCAGGGCTTTGTGCCTGCCATCGTGCCAGTGCTGGTTCGGGAAGAGATGATGGTAGACGCTGGCTTCTTTCCAACGGATCGGAACCAGGTCTATGAGTTGGAAAAGGACGAGCTTTTCCTGGTTGGAACCAGCGAGGTTGGCCTGGCCGGCCTTCATCGAGGCGAACGCTTGGCCGACGAAGAACTGCCGCTTCGATACGTTGGCTACTCGTCGTGTTTTCGGCGCGAAGCTGGCACCTACGGCAAGGACACCGCCGGGCTGTTCCGTCTCCACCAGTTCGACAAGGTTGAGATGTTCATCTACTCCCACCCAGACCGTTCGTGGGACGAGCTTGAATTGCTGCGCGAGATCGAAGAAGAAATGTTCTCGGAGCTGGAAATTCCATACCGGCTGATCACCGTTGCTTCGGGTGATCTGGGAAATGCCGCAGCCAAGAAGTACGACATCGAGGCTTGGATTCCCAGCCAACAGGCCTACCGGGAAGTAACCAGCTGCTCTAACTACACCGACTACTCGGCCAGACGGATGGGCGCCAGGCACAAGGGCGCGTCTGGGGCCGGGTTTGTTCACACGCTCAACGGAACGGCTTGCGCCATTGGCCGCACAATGCTTGCCATCTTTGAAAACCACCAACTGCCCGACGGAACAATCTCGGTACCGTCAGTTCTGCGTCCTTACTGCGGCGGGCTTGAGGCAATCACGCCCCGCTGAAGGGCGCCATAGGCCGGGTATTCAGCGTCAGGTTCGTTCCGCCTACCGCCGCTGGGTAAATTGATCCTTGGCGTTGGCGCGAATTGACCCTACGCTCCTGTTGTTCCTGCTGGCAACGAAGCTGGCTCGACGTCAATGACGCCGTCGGAGGAGACACAACATATGGATGCAATGCGGCAACGGAGCCTGCATCAAACAGCGGTCGAACAGTTCCAGCGAGCGGCGGATCTGGTTGGTATTGAAGACCGCTACCGGGCCATTCTGTCCCACCCCAAGAACGAGGTAATCGTTAATTTCCCCGTTCAGATGGACGACGGAACGTGGCGAATCTTTCGGGGTTACCGAATTCAGCACAACAATGTTCTTGGCCCCTACAAAGGCGGTTTGCGTTTTCATCCCGACGTTAACCTGGACGAGGTAAAGGCCCTGGCTGCGTGGATGACCTTCAAGTGCGCGTTGGTTGGCCTGCCGCTCGGCGGAGCAAAAGGGGGCGTAACGATTGACCCCAGCGAACACTCTGAGGCTGAAATGCAGCGGATCGTTCGCAGGTTCACCCATGCCCTTGGCACAAACATTGGCCCCGAACACGACATTCCGGCGCCAGACGTTGGCACAAACAGCCAGATGATGGATTGGCTGATGGACACCTTCGCCAACCTGTCTGGCCCCGCCAGCCGCCACTTGGTGAAGGGGGTGGTCACAGGCAAGTCTGTTCTGTGCGGAGGTTCGGTTGGTCGTGAAGAGGCAACCGGCCAGGGTGTTCTCTACACGCTGCGTCATTGGTGCGGCGAGACCGGGCAGCGTTTGGATCAACTGTCGGTTGCCGTGCAGGGATTTGGCAACGTTGGTGGTCACTTCAGCCGTCTGGCGAACGAAGCGGGTTGCCGGGTGGTCGTTGTTAGTGACCACACGGGAACGGTCAGTTCCGAGAAGGGGTTGGACATCGATGCTTTGTGGGACTGGGCTCAGGACCACGGCGGAATAGCTGGGTTCGCCGACAGTGCCTACGGGATTGGAGCCGAGGATGTTCTGACCGACGAACTCTTCACCACACCCGTTGATGTGTTTGTGCCCGCTGCTTTGGAGAATCAGATCACCGCAGCCAGGGCCCACGTCCTGCAATGCCGGCTGGTTCTTGAAGCGGCGAACGGGCCAACCACTCCCGAAGGCGAAACTATCCTGGAGAGCCGAGGTATTGAGGTTGTTCCAGACGTTCTGGCCAACGCGGGAGGCGTGATTGTTTCCTATTTCGAATGGCTCCAGAATAAGTCTTCACGAGCGTGGTCGGCGGAGGATGTAGACAGCCGCCTGCGTTCGATTCTGTGGCAAGCAAGCGACTCGATCGTTGCCACGCGGGCCGAGCTGGGCTGCACCAGGAGGGAAGCGGCCTACGCCGTTGCCCTGCGGCGGTTGCAAGCGGTTTATGACCGGCGAGACATCTTTCCTTGAGGTTCGAGTGACCCCTGGCACGATCCCCTGGCACAATGTGGGGTATGACCAGCTCCAAGGACATTGACGATCGGATCGTAGGCCAGAATCTGGCCGGGCGTTTCCTGGCCAATTTGGCCAAAAACGGAGACACCACGGTGCTGAAGTGGAAACAGAGCGACGGCAGCTGGGGCTCTTGGACGCTAACCGAACTGGCAGACCAGACAGCGCGCCTGGTCACGGGTTTGAAAGGCCTCGGAATCGGCCGCGGCGACAGGGTTGTTCTGATGCTGCGGAACCGCCCCGAGTTCCATCCCTTGGATTTGGCTGTGTTGTTCTGTGGCGCCACCCCCGTTTCCATCTACAACTCGTCTGCGCCGAACCAGATCGACTATTTGGTCAACAACTGCGAGGCGAAGCTGGCGGTTGTTGAAGACTCGGGCTTCCTCAAACGCTTCCTCGAAGTGAAGGACAACCTTCCAACGATCGAAAATATCGTGATTGTTGACGCCGACGACGACGTTGCTGACGACGTGATTCGATACAGCGACCTGGTCGCAAGCGAGCCCGCAGATCTTGACGAAGCAGCCAAAACCGCTCAGCCCGAAGACTTGGCAACGGTTATCTACACTTCGGGAACCACTGGTGATCCCAAGGGGGTAATGCTTTCCCATCGCAACATCTGCTGGACGTTAGAGTCGGTCGGCCAGAGCATGCGAGATCAAACTGGGATCGAGAGTTTCGCTGGCAAGCGCCACATTTCGTATCTGCCAATGGCCCACATCATGGAGCGCCTCCTTGGCCACTACTACATGGTTGATTTCGCTACCGAAATCACTTGTTGCCCGGTAACCACCGAGGTTGCGGCCTACGCAGCCGAAGTGCATCCCCATGTGTTCGTTGGAGTGCCGCGGGTTTGGGAGAAAATCTACGCGGGGGTAAACGCCGCCATCTCGGCTGATCCGGAAAAGGCTGGGCCGTTCAACGAGGCAGTTGAGGCTGCGCTGCCAATCATGGAAAAGATGACAAGGGGCACCGCCACCGAGGAAGAAATCGAGACCTGGAACTTCCTGGATGCGGTTGCGTTCAGTCAGGTGCGGCCCTTGGTTGGCTTGGATGAAGCCCTCATCTGCATCAGTGGTGCCGCCCCCATTCCGCCCGAGATTCTGGCTTGGTTCCGCGCCATCGGAGTGCCGCTCACCGAGGGCTACGGCATGTCGGAAACCACCGCCGTTCTTACTTGGTCTAACGCGGCCAAGGCAGGTTATGTTGGCCAGCCTGCCGCCGGTGTTGAGGTGAAGTTGGCCGAAGACGGTGAAGTTCTCGCCAGGGGCGGGAACATGTTCGAGGGGTACCTGGGGCTGCCGGAAAAGACTGCCGAGGCAATGGACTCAGAGGGTTGGATTCACACCGGAGACATTGGCGAGATCGACGACGAGGGATTCCTCAAGATTGTTGACCGCAAGAAGGAGCTGATCATCACCGCCGGTGGCAAGAACATCAGCCCGGCCAACCTCGAGGCCGCCCTGAAAATGATTCCACTTGTTGGCCAGGCTTGTGCCATTGGCGAGAAGCGCCCGTTTGTTTCGGCGCTGGTTGTGCTTGATCCCGATGCCTCAGCGGCGTGGGCCGTAGCGAAAGGAATAGACGGCGAAGCAGCCTCGATGGAAGCTTTGGCCAAGAATCCTGAGGTGCTGGCCGAAGTGGAAGCTGGTCGTGATGAAGTGATGAGCGCTTTCAACGGAGCTGAGGCTGTGAAGAAGGTGAAGGTGCTCGGCGAAGAGTGGATGCCAGACACCGAAGTGCTCACCCCAACCTCCAAGCTCAAACGGCGGGGCATCAACTCGGTGTTCGAGGCTGAAATTGAAGACCTCTACGTGAAGTAGGGGTTCACCACCGGGCCTGCCCCAGCTTGTAGCCAACTGAGCGAAGCGTCTGAATCAGGTGGGCGTGCTCTTCGCCCAGTTTGGCCCTGAGCCTTCGCACATGAACATCAACGGTTCGGGCCCCCCCGTAGTACTCATAGCCCCACACCCGGTTCAGTAGAGCCTCGCGGGTGAACACCTTGCCGGGGTGTGAAGCCAGGAACTTCAGCAGTTCGTACTCCATGTAGGTCAGGTCAAGTGGGCGGTCCTCGATTTGGGCTTGGTAGGTCTCGACGTTCAGCGAAAGCGGCCCGTATTGCAACAGTTCGGGTCTGGTACCCCGGCCTGCTCTCCAGAGCAGGTGCTTCAAACGGGTTTCCAGTTCGCTGGGATGAAACGGAGTGATCAAGAAGTCGTCGAACAGTTCGTTGCGAGTGTCCAACTCGCGAAGCTGACCGCCGGAAATCAAAAGCAGTAGCGGCTCTACCGGTACGTCCCGCCGCCGAATTTCGCGGCAGAGCGCCCAGGCCGTTTCGGGATTCTGGTCGGCTGCGATTATGGCCCCAGACCAGCCGTCTTCTGGTTCGGCGGCCAAAAGCTTGTCGGTGCCAGACACCTCCGTCCAGCCATAGCCTGCCATGTCAAGAGATCGCACCAGCTCCGGCGGCGCCGGATCGGGAAAGAGCAGGAGGCGTTCAGTCATGGGTGGCCCAGCTACCAAGAGGGCAGATACCGCTCTAGTTCCCACTGGCTGACCTGGGTTTTGTAGCCCCGCCACTCGCTCCGCTTGTTGCGAAGAAACCACTCGAAAATGTGTTCGCCAAGCGCGTCTCGCACCAGTTCAGAGCCTTCCATCACATCCAACGCTTCGGCCAGCGACGTTGGCAGCGGCGCCACCCCCAACTTCTTGGCGTCGGCTGGCGTCAGTTCGAACAGGTTCTTTGTGGTCTCAGGCGGCAGTTCATAGCTGTTGGCGATGCCAGCCATTCCGGCGGCCAAGATTACCGAGAACGCCAAGTAGGGGTTGCACGCCGGGTCTGGAGATCGGAATTCAATACGGGTTGAGCTGGGTTTGTCGCGCTTGGTCAACGGAACCCGCACCAAAGCAGATCTGTTGTGCTGGGCCCAGCTAACCCACACCGGCGCCTCGAACCCCACCACCAATCGCTTGTATGAGTTCACCAGCTGATTGGTAACCGCGGTTATCTCCCTGGCGTGGTGAAGCAGACCGGCCATGAACTGCCTGCCGACCGAACTGAGCCCGTATTGCTCGCCTTCATCATGGAATGCGTTTCCGGCCTGATCGAACAAAGAGAGGTGAAGGTGCATGCCAGACCCTTGAACCCCCGAGAGAGGCTTTGGCATGAAGCTGGCAAAGCGCCCTTGCTCAACCGCCAATTCGCGAACGATCAGCCGGAACGTCATGATCTGGTCTGCCATTGTGAGGGCGTCGGTGTATCTGAGATCAATCTCGTGTTGGGATGGTGAGTCTTCGTGGAACGAGTACTCAACCGCAATTCCCATAGCTTCCAGAACAGACAATGTTTGGCGGCGCAAATCTGAGGCAACGTCGCTGGTTGTTAGGTCGTAGAACGAGCCGGAGTCCAGAGGTTCGGGGGCCTTTGCCGGGTTGCCATCGGCGAAGTAGAAGAACTCCATCTCGGGGGCGGTGAAGAAGGTGTACCCCTGTTTGTGCGCGGCCTGAAGGTTTCGTTTCAGCACGTGGCGGGGGTCTCCGGCAAATGGCGAGCCGTCGTGGTTTTCGATGTTGCAGAACATTCGGCCGGTTGAGCCCCCGTCGGCCCACGGGATCATCTCAAAAGTGGCCGGATCTGGCATGGCCAGAACGTCAGATTCCTGAATCCGGCTGAAGCCATCTATGGCCGAACCGTCGAAATGGACTCCCTCGGCGAAGGCAACTTCAAGATCGGTTGGTGAGATTGCCACCGACTTGAGCTGGCCAAGAACGTCGGTGAACCACAGCCGGATCAGCTTCACGTGGCGTTCTTCAACCGCCTTCAGGACGTACTCGAATTGGCGTTCCACCCAATGATTGATAGCAGCGGCGCCTTGGAACATCACCGGTTTGGGGCAACACCGTGCCTCGTTTCACACTGCGTTAACACTCAAGAGCTTGCAATCGGCGCTTTCCGCTTCTTGACTGGCACCAGAACCTGGCGACATCGCGTCTGGCCAGGGCAGAACCCATCCCGAGGTCTTCGGGTGAAACGATGGCTCACTCTTGGGCCAGAGCTGGAGCTGACAAACGTGAAGTACCGCGCTGAATACATCTGGATTGGTGGCAAAGTTCCAACTCCCGAGGTTCGATCAAAGACAAGGGTTCTGAACCCGGGTGAGGAACCGGGGATCTGGGGTTTCGACGGATCAAGCACGAACCAGGCAACCGGTGACAACTCCGACGTTGTGCTGAACCCAGTCTTCCAGTGCCCCGACCCAATCCGAGGCGGAGACGACATCCTCGTTATGTGCGAGACGTTGCTGACCGAGGATCTGTCGCCGCACCCTTCCAACACCAGGGCCAGAGCGGCCGCTGCTCAGGAGAAGTACGCCGATCAGGAGCCGTGGTTTGGGTTGGAGCAGGAGTACACGCTGATCAGCCCGGAAACAGGCTGGCCCGCCGGGTTCCCGCCGAACGGTTTCCCGGCCCCTCAGGGCCCCTACTACTGCGGTGTTGGAGCGCTGAAGATCCACGGCCGAGACCTGATTGAAGAGCACACCAGTGCCTGCATTGGCGCCGAACTGGCAATCTCTGGCACAAACGCCGAAGTGATGCCGGGGCAGTGGGAATTCCAGATTGGCCCGGTCGACACCGTCACCGTTGGCGACCACCTGTGGGTTGCCCGTTACCTGTTGTACCGGCTGGCAGAAAATCACCGTGTTGAAGTAAGCATCGAGCCAAAGCCAATGAAGGGTGACTGGAACGGCGCAGGCATGCACACGAACTTCAGCACGAAGGCCATGCGCGAGAGCTACGACGCAGTCGTTGCAGGCTGTGAGGCTCTTGGCGCCGATGGGGTACCCGAGAAACATCTGGCCGTTTACGGCGCAGGTATTGAAGAGCGCCTCACGGGCGCTCACGAGACTCAGCGCTATGACCAGTTCAGCTACGGGGTTTCAGATCGCGGAGCGTCAATCAGGATCCCGTGGCAGGTGG
>QIKW01000128.1 GCA_003231975.1 Acidimicrobiia bacterium | reverse complement strand
GCCCAGTGTGAGCGTTTTGTGCGTGGTCGCCATCGGCGAGCAGCGGGTAGCGGTTGAGTTGGATCGGCCGGCGGCCGGGAGGCGGTAGCCGACCCAATGATAGAGCATTCATCAGAATATAAGGATATGTTTATGTTCCTGATCGAATGCGCCGATCACTAGCGCTATGGAGCCAACATGGAAGATTTGCTGAGAGCATTGAGGGCGGCTGGCGAGCCAACCAGGCTGAAGATTCTGGCGGTGTTGTCCAGAAGCGAGTTAACGGTTACCGAGCTTTGCCGAGTGCTCGGCCAAACCCAGCCTCGGGTCAGTCGCCATCTGCGCTTGCTGTGCGATGCGGGCTTGCTGGATCGTCACTCCCAAGGAACTAGCGCCTTCTACCGGCCGTCAAGGTCTGGAAACGGCCGGAAGCTGTTTGATGCGGTTCTTCCCCTGATCAACCAAGATCAGCCGTCGCTGCGTACCGAGCTGGATCGGCTGGCCGAGATCCGAGCCGAACGGGCCGAAGCCGCCGCCTCATACTTTGAAAAGATTGCAGGCGACTGGCAACAGATGAGACGGCTGCATGTTGGCGATGCCGAGGTTGAGGCCGCGATGCTTGAAGCTGGCGGCGCCACGCCTGTGCGCAGCCTTCTCGACGTTGGCACCGGAACCGGTCGGGTCCTTGAGCTTTTTGCCGACCGCATCGAAAACGGCCTTGGGATAGATCTCAGCAGGCAGATGCTGAACCTGGCCCGAAGCCGTTTGGAGCAACTGGGCCTCGCCCATTGCGCGGTTCGTCACGGCAACGTTTACAACCTCGACCTGCCTGCGGGAAGCATTGATTTGGCGGTGCTCCATCACGTTCTGCATTTCCTCGACGACCCGGCTCAAGCCGTTGCCGAGGCCGCTCGAACGCTCCGCCCCGGTGGCCGTCTGATCGTTGTTGACTTTGCCGCTCATTCCTATGAATCGATGCGAAGCGACTATGCCCATCATTGGCTTGGCTTCACCGACGCCGACGTTGGCGACTGGTGCGCGTTGGCGGGGCTGACCGGCATCAAGACGTCCCACCTGATGCACAAGTCTGACTCGATACAGGACTCGCTGACCGTGACCGTATGGGTCGGTACCCAGAATTCGGATGCGCCAGCGGTCTACAACTTGGAGGCAGCGTCGTGAGCCAGCCAGACAACCAGAACGTTCCCACTCATCCGGGCGAGATCGACGCCACACAGCGGTTGGCCAGGAGGCCCTGGCCAACCACCCGTCTCAATCCCAAGATCAACGTTTCGTTCGAGTTCTTCCCTCCGGCCACCGAGGCCGGACTTGCCGGGCTTAGCCGCTGTGCCGAAGTGCTGGCCCCCCTCGCCCCCAGCTTCGTAAGCGTCACCTACGGAGCGGGCGGCAGCACCCAGGAACGCACCAAGACCGCCGTTGCCAGCTTGATCAAAACCACCGGCCTGCCGGTTGCCGGGCACCTCACCTGTGCGGGCGCCACCAAAGAGGTGGTGAACGAAGTAATCGATCACTACGCGGCAGGCGGAGTGCGCCACATCGTTGCCCTGCGAGGCGATGCCCCGGCCGGAATGGCCGACGGAGCGGTCGACGGCGGTTACGCCGATGCCGCCGAACTTGTTGCGGCCATCCGTCGTCGCTTAGAACGCTCACCTAGTGCGAACTTCGAGATCTCGGTTGCGGCCTATCCCGAGGTTCACCCGAAGGCTGTCTCGCCTATGGCCGACATGGACAACCTGAAGCGCAAGCTCGACGCAGGCGCAGACCGCGCCATAACCCAGTTTTTCTTCGACACCGATGTTTTTCTTCGGTTCCTCGACAACGCTCGCAGCGCCGGGATTACGGCCCCGATCGTGCCGGGAATCATGCCTGTCACGAACTTCAAGGGGATCTCGGGGTTCGCCAAGAGATGCGGCACCAACGTTCCGCCTTGGATGCACGAACTGTTCGGAGACCTCGAAGACGCCCCGGAAATGCACCAACTTGTTGCCGCAACGGTGGCCGCAGAGCAATGCCGACGGCTCGCAGAATCTGGGGTTTCAGACTTTCACTTCTACACCATGAACAAACCCCAGCTCACAGCCGCCACCTGTCGAATTCTGGGCGTGAAGCCCGCCCCGGCAGCGGCAGGCGGCTCCCAACCGAACATGGCTGAGCAGGGCCCGGCTGAGCAGGCCCATCTGCCCCAGGAGCGTGTGTCATGACCCCGACGACGAGAGGCCCCCTTGGCGGCCCTTACCGAGAGGCTCGGCTGGCGGCGCTTCGCGGGGCTATGGCCAAGCGGATTCTGGTGCTCGACGGGGCAATGGGCACAATGATCCAGGATCGAAGGCTGGGCGAGAACGATTTCCGTGGTGATCGTTTCGCCAGCCATCCAAGTGACCTGAAGGGCAACAACGATCTTCTTTCCCTCACCCGGCCCGATGTAGTTCGAGAAATCCACACCCAGTTTCTAGACGCGGGCGCAGACCTGATCAGCACCAACACGTTCAACGCAACCTCGATCAGTCAGGCCGACTACGGAACAGAGCACCTGGCAGCCGAGCTAAACCTGGCCGCCGCTCAGATAGCAAGGGGGGCAGCAGATACCGCAGCCGCAGCTAACCGCAGGAAACCTCGTTTCGTGATAGGCGTTCTGGGCCCCACCAGTAAAACTGCAAGCATCTCGCCGGAGGTGAACGACCCTGCGTTCAGAGACATCACGTTCGACCAGTTGCGGACCGCCTACACCGAAGCCCTGGAGGGCCTGGTTCAGGGTGGGGTTGATGTGGTGATGGTGGAAACCATCTTCGACACCTTGAACGCCAAGGCGGCAATCCACGCGGTCCTTCAGTACCGCGAAGACAATGAGATCGACCTGCCCCTGATGGTTTCTGGCACCATCACCGATCTCTCGGGGCGAACCCTTTCAGGCCAAACCCCAGAAGCTTTTTGGAATTCGGTCCGCCATGCCGAGCCGTTGGCAGTTGGCCTCAACTGCGCCCTTGGAATCACCGAACTGCGACCTCACATCAGCGAACTGGCCAGGGTGGCCGACGTTGCCCTCAGCTGTCACCCCAATGCCGGGCTGCCAAACGAGCTTGGAGAGTACGACGAAACACCAAAACAAACCGCGGCTGTAATTGCCGACCTGGCCGAGGCAGGCACCTTCAACTTTGTTGGCGGCTGCTGTGGCACCACTCCTAACCACATTGCGGCAATCGCCGCATCGGTCAAGGGGCTGGCACCCAGGGAGGTGCCTCAGTTGCCCCAAGCCACCAGGCTGTCTGGCCTGGAACCAATGCGGATCGACAGCGATTCGCTGTTGGTGAACGTTGGCGAGCGAACGAACGTGACCGGCTCTGCCCGGTTTGCCAAGCTGATTCTCGGCGACGACTACGACACCGCGGTTGGTGTGGCCAGAGATCAGGTCGAGAACGGCGCGCAGATCATTGACATCAACATGGATGAGGGAATGTTGGATGCCGAAGCCGCCATGGTGCGGTTCCTGAATTTGATAGCAACCGAGCCCGACATCAGCCGAGTTCCCGTGATGATCGACTCTTCGAAGTGGACGGTGATCGAGGCAGGGCTGAAGTGCGTTCAGGGCAAGTCGATCGTGAACTCGATCAGTCTGAAAGAAGGAGAGCAGCAGTTCCTGGCCCAGGCCCGAGCGGCAAGGCGCTACGGCGCCGCCGTTGTTGTCATGGCCTTCGACGAGAGTGGCCAGGCCGAGACCCGCCAGCAGAAGGTTGATGTGTGCGAGCGGGCCTACAAGCTTCTGGTGGACGAGCTTGGGTTTCCCCCAGAGGACATCATCTTCGACCCGAACATATTCGCAGTAGCCACCGGCATTGAGAGCCATGCCGAATATGGGCTGGCTTTCCTCGAGGCAGCCAGGGAGATCAAGCAGAGGATGCCGGGCGTTCACGTTTCCGGCGGCCTTTCCAACCTCTCTTTTTCTTTCCGCGGCAACAATCCGCTGCGGGAGGCAATGCACGCGGTGTTCCTGTATCACGCGGTTCAGGCCGGGCTGGGGCTGGCCATTGTCAACGCGGGTCGTCTCCCTGTCTATGAAGATGTGCCGGACGATCTGCGAGATCGCATCGAAGACGTTCTGTTCAACCGTCGGCCCGATTCCACCGACCGATTGCTGGAAGTGGCAGGCGACGCCAAGAGCCAGGCGCAGGCCGCCGCGGTTGACATGAGCTGGCGGGAAAAGCCCGTTACAGACCGCCTTGTCCACGCCCTGGTTCACGGTCTGGATCAGTTCATCGTGGAAGACGCCGAGGAGGCAAGGCTGGCTTCAGATCGAGCTCTCGAGGTGATCGAAGGGCCGCTGATGGACGGTATGAACGTGGTTGGCGACCTTTTTGGCTCTGGCAAAATGTTCCTTCCTCAGGTAGTGAAGAGCGCCCGCGTCATGAAAAAGGCGGTCGCTCACCTCGAGCCCTACGTGTCGGGCGATGGCTCGGTCGCTGCCGGCAAGGTTGTTCTTGCCACTGCCAAGGGAGACGTGCACGACATTGGCAAGAACATCGTGGGCGTGGTGCTTGCCTGCAACAACTATGAGGTAATCGACCTCGGGGTGATGGTGCCTGCCGCCAAGATCCTTGAAACGGCCCGCGAGGTGGGGGCAGACATCGTTGGTGTTTCCGGCCTGATCACCCCAAGCCTCGACGAGATGGTGCATGTGGCGGGCGAGATGCAACGCGAAGGCTTCGACATTCCCCTGCTGATCGGGGGCGCAACCACCAGCCGGGTTCACACCGCTGTCAAGATCGACCCTGGCTACGACAACGGGGTGATCTATGTGCCAGACGCCTCAAGGGCCGTTGGGGTGGTTAGCAAACTGCTTGGCTCTAAGAGCGCCGCCTTCCAAAGTGAGCTGAAGGCAGAGTACGAGTCTGTTCGGGTTGCCAGGGCAGCAGGCTCTGGCCCAAAGCTGGTGAGCATCGAAGACGCCAGAGCCAACTCCGTTCAGATTCAGTGGCCAACGTTCTCACCAATTGAACCCACCTTTACCGGCAGCCGCGTTCTCAGCGACATCTCGCTTGCCACGCTGGCTGAGTACATCGATTGGACTCCCTTCTTCCGCACGTGGGACCTCGCTGGTGCGTACCCGCGAATCCTAAACAACGAGGTTGTTGGCGAAGCGGCCAGAGGCGTGTTTGCCGATGGCGAGAAGATGCTTGCCCAGATCATCAACCAGCAGTGGTTGACAGCCAAGGTCGTTATTGGTTTCTGGCCCGCCAACTCCAACGGCGACGACATCACCCTTTATGACGACACCAGTCGATCTGTGCCACTGGCAACCCTGCACACGCTCCGTCAGCAAGTCTCGCACCCAGACGATCGCCCCAACTTTGCGCTTGCCGACTTTGTTGCCCCCCATGCCTCCGGCCTGAAGGACCACATCGGGGCCTTCGCGGTTACCACCGGAGACGGCGTTGCCGAACGATCAGCCGCCTTCGAGGCGGCAAACGACGACTACTCGTCCATCATGCTCAAGGCATTGGCAGACCGCCTGGCCGAGGCCTGTGCTGAGTATGTGCACCACCTGGTGCGCACCGAACTCTGGGGCTATCAAAACGAAGAGTTCAGCAACGTCGAGCTGGTCAAAGAGAGCTACCAGGGAATCCGGCCCGCTCCTGGCTATCCCGCGTGCCCGGATCACACCGAGAAGCGAACCATCTTCAGCTTGCTCGACGCACCAAATGCAATTGGGGTGAACCTAACCGAGTCCTATGCGATGGACCCAGCCGCTTCTGTCAGCGGCCTCTACTTCGCCAACCCTCAGAGCCGCTACTTCGGCGTGCGCCAAGTTGGCCAAGACCAATTGGAAGACTACGCGGCCCGCAAAGGCATTCCGGTTGACGAAGCCGCCCGCTGGCTTGGCCCAGTGCTGTGATATTGGGACCTGCTTTCGCAGGTCCGGCTTCGCCCATCTGGGTCACTTTCTCGCTGCGTGCCGACGCCGTCGGCAACGCGTGGGCTGTGATATTGGGACCTGCTTTCGCAGGTCCGGCTTCGCCCATCTGGGTCATTTCCTCAGCGCTGGTCGCCGAAGGCGACCACGCGTGAGAAGCTCGGCCGAGTTTTGGGTGTTTGTGCCGTGCTTTTTTCGGGTCGGGGCCTCCCAAATTTCTCAGAACCGCGAACTGGCATGGATTAAGAGCGTTTTCGCCACTATTCCATGCCAGTTCGGTTCTGATGTTGGGACCTGCTTTCGCAGGTCCGGCTTCGCCCATCTGAGAGGCGCGACCATTCTGGGTGCTCGTACCCCCGGAAAACCATAGTAGGGCCACCCAGAATGGTCCCAGAGCGCGAACTGGAATGGGTTAGGCGAGTTTACTGCGCTAATCCATTCCAGTTCCTGGGTCAACTTGGTTCGGGTCGGGCCAGTAGGGTTCTTGGGTGATTGGACATCGGTTTCGATATTCGAGTTGGGATGGGTCTCAGACCGGGTTCGACCTTGACGGCTTCGACATCATGGGCGAGCTCACCGACGACCTGCTGTATCACGGAGACCCAATGGCCGCCCTGCGGCGGTTAATGCAGGAAGGCTTCGAGGATCGCAACGGAGAACACGTGCAGGGCTTGCGCGAAATCCTGGAAAGGCTTCGCCAGGAACGGGCCGAGCGGCTGGAAAACAGCAATCTTGGTGGCGTCTACGACGAGATCAACGAGGCGCTAAACGATCTGGTCAGCCAGGAACGCGAGGGCCTGAGCGACCGCCAAGCACTGGCCGACATGCAGCTTGGGGATCCAAACACATCCAAGTCAGATCAGCGCAACGCCGAGCTGGCCAAGGAAACGACTACCTCCAAAGAGCTGGAGCTTGGGCTGCTGCCAGATGACCTGGCAGGCAAGGTGCGCTCTCTACAGAACTACGACTTCGAGTCCGACCAGGCAAAACAGGCGTTCGAAGAGTTGCTGGACCAACTACGCCAAGAGATGGTGAGCCAGCAGTTCGGCCAGATGACAGACGCAATGGAAAACATGTCGCCAGAGGAACTGGCCCGCATGAAAGACATGATCGCCGAGCTGAACCACATGCTCGAACAGCGGGCTGCGGGGCAAGAGCCAGACTTCGAAAAGTTCATGGAGGACTACGGAGACTTCTTCCCGAACAACCCCCAAACCCTCGACGAACTGCTTGAGCAGATGGCTGCCCAGCAGGCAGCAATGCAGGCGTTGTTGAACTCTATGACCCCAGAGCAGCGCCAGCAGCTGATGGATCTGTCGAACCAGCTGATGGAAGATCTGGATCTGAACTTCGAGATGAGCCGCCTTGGCCAGAACCTGCAAGAGATGTTCCCAGACATGGGCTGGCAACAGAGCTACGACTTTGAGGGGTTCGACCCCTTGGGGTTGGCCGACGCATCGCAGATGATGAGGGAGCTTGGTCAGCTTGACCAGCTGGAACAATTCCTCCGCTCGCCTGCCTCGCCCCAGGCCCTGGCCGAGGTTGACATGGATCGGGTGGAGCAGTTGCTGGGACAAGATGCGGCCAGAAGCCTGAAGCGGGTAAGCGAACTGGCCAAGATGCTTGAGGACGCTGGCATGGTGCACAGCAAGGAGGGTCGGTTGGAGCTGACCCCACGCGGGCTCCGCAGGTTGGGCCAACAGGCCCTTGGCGACCTGTTCAAGAAGCTGGCATCAGACAAGCTTGGTCGCCACGAAACAGCAAGCTCTGGGCTAGGCCACGAACGCAACTACGACACCAAGCCCTACGAGTTTGGAGACCCGTTCAACCTCAACATCGAGCGAACGGTTCGCAATGCTATTCGCCGCTCCGGCGGGGGAACGCCTGTGCAACTGATTCCCGATGACTTCGAGATTGAACGCACCGAAAAACAGGTGCGGTCCAGCACCGTGCTGCTGTTGGACCTGTCTCTTTCGATGCCGATGCGAGACAACTTTCTGCCAGCCAAGAAAGTGGCAATGGCGCTGTACTCGCTGATCTCAACCCAGTTCCCAAACGACTACCTGGGGATCGTGGGGTTCAACGAGTTGGCTCGTGAGCTCAAGCCCGGCGAGTTGCCCGAGGTCAGCTGGGACTACGTCTATGGCACAAACATGCAGCATGCCTTCCAGTTGGCTCAGCGGATGCTGGCCCGCCAGTCCGGCACGAAGCAGATCATCATGATCACGGACGGCGAACCAACCGCTCACCTGCTCGACGACGGCACACCGTTCTTTGCCTACCCACCAATTCGGGAGACCGTTGACCAAACGATGGCCGAGGCAATGAGGTGCACAAAGGCAGGCATCACGATCAACACGTTCATGCTCGATCCAGACCAGGGATTGCGTCATTTCATCGAGCGGTTGACCGAGTTAAACCGGGGCCGGGCCTTCTTCACCACCCCCCAGAACCTCGGCGACTACGTGCTTGTCGACTTCATCGAGCACAAACGAAGGCTGCTGAAGGGTCGTTGATCACCGGGAACGACCCAGGTCCGATTGGGTGGCATCACCCGAGAATCTTTGAAAATCCTGCTCTAGGTCTTGTAAATCGCGCCAAAAACGGGCATTATCACATCGTTGTAATTACGGCGTGGCAATCCCTCGAGGTCGCGTCAAGCGGCGGAGGAGCAATAAGATGCGAATCGGGCGAAAACACATCATGCTCGACACCTCCTGGCAGGAGCTTTCGAACTGCCTTGGGGTAGACCCAGATCTCTTCTTCCCCGAACGTGGGGCCTCCACCCGTGAAGCCAAAGAGGTGTGCCGAGGTTGCGTGGTTCGTGAAGACTGCCTCGAGTTTGCCCTGGCGAACGGCGAGAAGTTCGGTATTTGGGGCGGAATGAGCGAGCGTGAACGGCGCCGCATCCGGCGCCGTCGGGTGCTTGAGCGCGAAGCGGCCACCGCAATCACCGAGTCTGCCTGAACGCGCTTCGCTTCGGCGTGGGTTAGCCTTGTGGCATGCCGAATCTGAAACCAAGCGAACTGCTTATCATTCTCGTGATTCTTCTTGTGCTGTTCGGTGGCGCCAAGTTGCCTCAGCTTGCCCGCAACATCGGAAAAGCACAGAAAGAGTTCCGTACCGGCCTTGACGAGGCCGGGGAAGAAATTGCAGAAGCTGCTGACTCCAGCGAAGAAAAGACTTCCTGATCGGGGAACCCCCGGCGGCCAAAGGCCGTTGTGAACCACGATCGATAGAACGACTCCTGTGACCCATGTCCAGAGGCCGCCTGCCGGTCCGGCCTCGGTCCCGACTTGGGAAGAGGTGGCTCACACTCATGGGCGTTTCCTGTACAGCCTGGCCTACCGGCTTTGTGGAAATCATCAGGACTCCCAAGATCTGGTCCAAGAGGTTCTCTTGCGAGTTCGTAGAGGCTTGGCCAACTACCAACCCGGCAACTTCGAAGGTTGGCTCAGCAGAATAACGACGAACACATTCCTGGATCGCGTCCGCAAACAGAAGCGGCGGCCCACACAGCCCCTCCCAGACGATCCAGATCGGGTGATCGAAGGATCTCCGGGGGTTGATGCCGAGTTGGCCCAGCGAGGCCTGCCAGACGATCTCCAACAACTGCTGGACGATCTCCCACCCGAGTTTCGGGTGGCTGTTGTACTCAAAGACGTTCTTGGCTACTCCTATGAGGAAATCGCAGAGCACACCGGGGCGCCTATCGGCACGGTGCGCAGCCGGATTCACAGGGGCCGCGGCAGGCTGAAAGAAGCGTTGAGCGTATGACCAGGGAGTTCAGCGACCCCGCAATGGTCCCAGAAGAGTCCTGGGAGGACGAGGTGGCGGCCGCTTTGGCGGGGCTGCCCCTGGTGGAGCCACCGGCCGGGTTTATAGCAGAGGCCGTGGACCACCGACCCTTGTTCGCAGGCAGGCTGCTGGTTGGGCTCACCGGCGTTGCCATGCTCACGTTCGGCCTCTGGTATGTCACGGGCGCCTTCGGCCGACCGGGGATTGTGCCCGAACTGCGCACTCTCACTGCTCGCCACGCCGCGGCCCAGGCCGGTGGGTCAGAGGGTGTCAATCCGGTTAGCTCCAGCGGGTTCGAAGAAGTTGCCCCAGAGTTTTCAGAAACTCCGTTGCGCACCACCGACGACATGGACCTGCGGGCAACTTTCATAGCCGAGAGCGATCTCGTTCAGGTGCTTTATGCCCATGAGCGCCAGCCTGTCTCCATCTTTAGTCAGCCAGGGAGAGTGAAGTTCGACGAACTTCCTGAGGGCGAGCGGGTGATGATCGATGGTGTTCTGGCTTGGGTCGATCCAGACGCGTCAGTTGTCGTTCTGGAAACAGCAGACTCAGCTGTCACGATCGTTGGTCTCAGTGCGGCCGAAGTAGCCGACGCCGTGCAGGAAATTCCCCATCGCTCAAAGACGGCGGGTTTCACCGACCTGGTGAATTCGATAACGCGAGAGCTGGGCTTCCCCGACCTCAGCTGAGTTAGGCCCTGGCAGGCATTTTCTTCTCGGCTCGCCTGGCTTTCAGGATCCGCCGCCGCTGGCGCTCTGAGGTTCCACCCCACACGCCGTGGTCGATCCGGCTGGTAAGAGCGTGCTCGAGGCAGGCGTCCTGTACAGGGCAAGTGCTGCAGATTTTCTTGGCGATCTCTACGCCAACTCCATCGCTTGGGAAAAAGACCGCAGGCGGGTGGTTGTTGCAATTGCCGGTGGCCATCCAGTTGGTGTCCATGGCAGATGAGACGTATACCCCACCAAAATGGTTCCCGAATAGGCCAAAAGATTCAGATTTCTTGTTGAAGCGGAATTGGGAAGGCTGTCCTCGGGCCCTGAAATCTTGCGGTCCAGGCCCGCAAAAACCCCGGTAACCTGGGGAAATGACGTACGTCGAACCTGAAGAAGATCTGCCGCCGGTAGCCGGGGCCACAATTGTGTATCTGGGCCCGGTTGCCCCCCATTGGGACATTCGCCGCACCTTCGGTGAAGTGAAAATCATTGACGACTTCAGGACACGGGTTAACGCTCGATTGCTGTTACTTCCCAAACACGACCCTCAATTTCGTAGGAACCGAGAGAGGGTGAATCGAGACTCTGAACGCGAACTGATCCACCTCGAATGGGACCTCGGCGACGAGGACTACTCTCGCTCAGCCGACGCGGCGCGAAAGCACGCCGCCCAAGCTGCAAAGCCCGAAGAGGTTGCAAAGCCCGAAGTGGCTGCCGCCGAAGTGGTAGAGACGGCGCCCGCAGCAGCTGAGGAAGTGGCTGCCACAGAAGTGGTGGAGACGGCACCCGCAGCAGCTGAGGAAGTGGCTGCCACAGAAGAACCCGCAGCTGAAGAGCCGGCGGCGCCGTCAGAGTGAAAGTTGTAGGGGTCGACCTCGGCGGGACCAAGATCCTCAGTCGCCTTGTCGACCCTGTCACGTTCCGATCAGTAGGGCGAGAAAAGATGTCCACCCCCACTGGTGGGCCAAAATCGGTGCTCGATGCCATAGTCGGCCTGGTTGAACAGCTGGACGGAGCCGGCGAAGCCGAGGTGGTTGGGGTCGGCGTGCCTGGCCTGGTCGACACCGACGGCGTTGTTGCACGGTGCCCCAACATTGCGGGCTGGGACTCTCCAGTAAAGGTAAAGACGAAGCTTGAGGCTGCCCTTGGCCGCCCGGTGGTTGTGTCAAATGATGTGAACTGCGGGGCGGTTGCCGAGCACCGCGCCGGCGCCGGCAAGGGGGTTGATGACCTGATGGCTCTCTTTGTTGGCACAGGGGTTGGCGGCGGCCTAATCCTGGGAGGAAGGCTGGTGGTCGGCAGCCGGGGTATGGCAGGCGAGATCGGGCACATGACGGTAATAGATGACGGCCGCGTCTGCGGCTGCGGCGAGCGAGGCCATCTTGAGGCCTACGCCGGACGGGCCGGAATGCAGCGAGAATCTCGTCGGCTCGCGGCCGCGGGTCGTTCAAGCAAGCTGACCGAGCTGACCAGCGGCGGACCAATAAAGTCTCGCCACATTGCTCAGGCGCTGGCCGAGGGAGACGAGATCACCCACCAGCTTGTTGACGATTCAGTCAAGGCGTTGGCCATTGGAATCGGCAACGTGGCAACGGTGCTTGACCTTCGCCGAGTTGTGCTTGGCGGCGGCATGATCGACCGCCTGGGGCAGCCCTACCTGGATCAGATCGCAGGCTCGCTCAGCTTTGGTGGGTTCGGTCCAACGGTCTGCGACCTGGCCCTGGCTCAACGCATTGACGACGCCGGTGTACTCGGCGCCGCACTGCTGGCCGCCGACCGGATCGAGGGGTAAGGGTCATGGCCGATGCCACCGCTGGACCCAGTCCATACCTCGAACCCGAGTCGTTCGACCCCAACGACCCCACAACGAGATATACCAATCGTGAGGTGTCGTGGCTTCAGTTCAACAGCCGAGTTCTGGCTCAGGCCGAAGACACGTCGCTGCCGCTGCTTGAGCGGTTGAAGTTCTGTGCCATCTACGCATCGAATCTCGATGAGTTCTTCATGGTTCGGGTGGCAGGGCTGAAGGATCAGGTTGCTGGCGGTGTCACCAGCACACCTCCCGATGGCCTCACGCCTCTAACCCAACTCAGTCGCATTCAGCGGCTCACCGAGCAGCAGCTCCACCGGCTCGAGCGCGTGCACATGGATCAGCTGCTTCCGGCCCTGGCCGACCAGGGTGTGTGCCTTGTTGGCTGGGACGACCTGAACGAAGACGAGCAAAAGCAGGCAACGTCGGAGTTCGAGGGCCAGGTCTTTCCCGTATTGACCCCATTGGCTGTAGACCCCGGGCACCCCTTTCCATACATCTCCAACCTGTCCTTGAATTTGGCTGTTTCGGTAACCGAGCCCCGCACCGGCAGGCCGCGTTTTGCCAGGGTGAAGGTGCCTCCAACGATCCCCCGATTCACCGAGCTTCCCTCGGGCCGTTTCGTTCCAATCGAGCAGGTGATTGCAGCCCACCTTGGGCACCTTTTCCCAGGAATGGAAGTTGGCGGAGCTTGGCCCTTCCGAGTCACTAGGAACGCCGATCTCACCCTCGACGATGAAGACGCCGACGATCTCCTAGAAGCCGTTGAGTTAGAGCTTCGGAGGCGCCGCTTCGGTCGGGCCATTCGGCTGGAAATAGACCAGACGATGCCGCCTGACACGTTGCAACTACTGCTGCGTGAGCTGGATCTGGACGATGACGAGGTGTTCCGCTTCCGAGGTTTGCTCGACTGCACCGCCTACTGGCAAATGGCAGGCCTGGATCGGCCCGACCTGACCCAAGCCAGGTTCAAAGGAGTGGTCCCGAGGTCCCTGCAAGAAGCAGAAACAACCGAAGACTTCTTCGGCAGTCTTCGCGATCAAGACGTACTGCTGCACCACCCGTATGACTCCTTCAGCGGTTCGGTTGGCGAGTTCGTTCGCCAGGCATCCAAGGATCCAAAGGTGTTGGCCATCAAGCTCACCCTCTACCGAACCTCCGGCGACAGCCCAATTGTTGAGTCTTTGATCAGGGCCGCAGAGCAAGGCAAGCAGGTGGCCGCGTTGGTTGAGCTGAAAGCTAGGTTCGACGAGCGGGCAAACATCGACTGGGCCCGCAGGCTTGAAGAGGCAGGGGTGCATGTTGCCTACGGTTTGGTCGGGCTCAAGATCCACTGCAAAACTACTTTGGTGGTTCGCGCCGAGGCTGACGGGCTACGGCGTTACTGCCACATCGGCACCGGCAACTACAATCCCAGCACCGCCAGGCTCTATGAGGATGTGGGTTTGCTGACAGCAGACAAAGCCATTGGCGACGACCTCACCCAGCTCTTCAACTTCCTCACCGGGTACGGACAAGACCTCGAATACAACAAGCTGGTGATGGCGCCCTCGCGGCTCCGACCAGCCCTGGCCGATCTGATCCAAAACGAGGCTGAGGCAGCCGGTGGGTCTGGCCGCATCATCTTCAAGATGAACAGCTTGGTCGACGCCAAACTGATCGACGAGATGTATGCCGCCAACCAGGCAGGAGTGAAGATAGACCTGATCGTTCGAGGCATCTGCTGCCTGCGCCCTGGTGTGCCTGGGCTTTCGGAAAACATCTCTGTTCGGTCTCTGGTTGGCCGGTATCTGGAGCACTCGCGCATCTTCTATTTTGGCAACGGCCGCGGCCCTGGGCTACCAGCTCACTACATGGGCTCAGCAGATCTGATGCCGCGCAACCTCGACCGAAGGGTTGAGGTTCTGGTGCGGGTTGACGATGAAGAGTCTTGTCGCAGGCTGGATGAGCTGCTTGAAATCAATCTCGCCGACGACTCGCTGGCGTGGGACCTCCGTGCTGATGGCAGCTACCACCGCATCAGCGGAGTCGGCCCTTCGGCCCACGATCAGTTCGAGGAGTTAGCCATTGAGCGCAGCCGTAAGCCCGAAACAGAAGCTCAACCAGATGATGGCCTGAGGATGCGGGCCTACCCCCATCCTGGTGGGCTCGCCGCGCCAGGGATGGCAGACCAAACACCATGAGCAAGCTTCTGTTGGCAGCCGGTTGCCTCGTCTGGCGCAGCAAAGGCGGCGAAGTCGACGATTTCGAAGTGCTGGTGGTGCACCGCCCCGAGTACGACGACTGGTCTTTCGCAAAGGGAAAGCTCGAAGCAGGCGAAACCGAGCTTGAATGTGCCTTGCGGGAGGTTGAGGAAGAAACGAATTTCTCGGGTGTGGTTGGCTCCGAACTGGCCTCCGTGCACTACACAGACCACAAGGACCGACACAAACGCGTTCGGTACTGGTCTTTGGAAGCAACGGCGGGAACCTTCGTTCCAAACGACGAGGTTGACGAAGTGAGGTGGCTGGGCCCCGAAGAGGCCGCCGCTTTGCTTAGCTACCCGCACGACCGCGAACTGCTCTCGCAGTTTCAGGCGTTGGGCAACAGCGCGGGCTAGGGAGGGGGAGGGCTGGTTGGGGGTGGCCCGGGAGGGATCACATATTCCTCGGTTGGGTTGAGTTGGATTGGCGGCTCGGGTTGAGCGTTCGGGGCCTGACGAGGCGGGGAAGGTTCTGACGTTTTCTTTCGACGTCTTGGTTTGCGGCCTTCTGAATTGTGAGAACGAAGCCGACTGCTGACCCTTCGACGAACCGCGTCAACTCGTTCTTTTGGAACTTGCTGGGTTGGAGCAGGGTCTTTACCAAGCCAGTAAGTGACGGCCGCAAAGGCGGATGCCGCGGCCACGAAAATGAAGCCCAGGCGGGCGGGCAGGGAGACAACAACGGGGATCAGCGCCCCAACAACCCACACCATCTGAAAGCGACTCTCGAACCTGGAAAACGAGCGGCCGAGGTTGGCCACCGGTGCGTCGCGCTGCACGATGGCATCGAATGACTGTTTGCCCATTTGGCCCGCAACCGACACCGCGAACGCAATGAGCATGGCCCCCGGCAGGCCTCCCACAATTGCTGCCAAGGTGCCAAAAACCCCAACTGCGCCAAGCGCGCCAGCAAGGATCCGTTCTTCCTTTACGTGCTCTCGCAGCCTGGGTGACGCAACAGCTCCGCCAAGCCCGCCAACTCCAAGCGCCAAGAGCACGGCCGCGAAGTGCCAAGCAGGGGCCCCGCCGGATGCCAGCTCCACCGGCTCCAGGCCTAAGGCGCCGCGCACTTTGTGGCCAAGGTCGACCCCGGCGGCCGTCGGCCCGGGGTCGATACCGCCCCGGAGCTCGAACGCCAAGAGCATCGTTAGGAAACCGACCACGCCTCGCACATATCCCATTGCGCTGGCCGCCAGGATGATTCCAGACCCTCGAAGCTCGGCCTTTTCCTCTTGGCCAGCGGGATCCGGAGCCAGTTGCGTTGGTTCAATTTTGGTGCCAAGAAGCGCCCCGCCTATGAAGATCAATCCGGCAAGGAACAAGGTGGACGGCGAGCCGCCAACCTTCAGCAGAATGATGCCTGGGACTCCTGCTATGCCTGCTGAGATGGCTGAGATCATCGACAGTCTGGCGTTCGCACGAACCAGGCCCTCTTGATCCCTGACTGTGCCGGGCACCATTGCACTTTTGGCAATGTGATGGCTTTTGCCCATCACAAGCATCGCGAACGCAAGCGGGAACAGAAACAGGCTCTGGAGATTGAAAGCCATCACAAGACCTAGCAGGCACCGTGTGGCGGCCGACCCGATCATCATGAATCGATGGCCACCCTTGAGCCGGTCCATCGCTGGCCCCAGGAACGGGGCAACGATGGCGAATGGTGCCATCGTGATCAGCAGGTAGAGGGCAACGCGCCAGCGGGCATCGTTTGGGTCAATGTCGAAGAAAAGCGAGTCGGCCAAGGCGATGGCGACCAGAGCGTCTCCGGCCGCGGAAAATGCCTGCACACGGGCCAGTCTCCCGAAGGGAGAAACGGCGAACGCCTCAGCCCCTTGGCCGCCAGTTGGTCCGCTCACACGGCGGACACCACGTTGCCTCTTCTCGGCAGGCTCGTCCGTCACCCTCCCCATTGTATTGGGGCGGCATTGTGGCCCGCCAGGACCAGCTGCTGGTTAGAGGTCTTCAAGTCCTGAAAGGTCGTCTGGGATTGTGAGGTTGGTGCCTGCGGGAAGATCCGGGTCAAGCCCAATTCTGGCCAGCCACAAACCTGGAGCGTCCACTTCGGCTGCGGTTGGCATGTCAAGTTCGTTGGCCCACAGCCGCTGCAACCCGGCGTCGCCGGCTCGTGAAACGATGCCATCGATGAAGGCAGTTCCTCGCTCAAGGGTTGCGGCGTCAACATCAATTCCAAGTAATCGCTCCATGAACCGGTCGGCAGGAGAAACGTCAAGCATCCGCTGGTTAAGAGCTTCGCGAAGCTTTGCGTTTGAAGGCACCAGATTTGCGCATGCCACCCCGACCGCGTGGTCTACGTATCCCAGAACAGCTGAAACCAACGCATCCAACTGAGGCACAAGGAGGTCATGGGCGGGCGAGCGCATCATGGCCAGAATGGCCTCGGGGTCGTTCATCTTTTCAGAAATCTGTTGAATTTGAGACAGGTCGGTGATGTCTCCGAATTGCTCGCTGAGTAGTTCGGCGTTGGGCCGAAAGGCTGAGGCGAAGTCTATGAACAGGCTGTCGAGCCGCTTCGCCACGTGCGGGGTTGACAGCACCGAGTGGGCAGCTAACTCACGAATCAGGACGACCAGGCGGAGTTCGTCTTGGCTGAATCCCCAGTCTTTTGCCGCGGCGTCAATTGTGGTTGGCACCACCAGAACTTCTGAGCCCTGCCTTGGCACCGGTAGGTCGTACTGGCCAAGTGCTCTTAGGCCTAGATGGCCGATCATTGACCCAGCGCTGGAGGCCACCATCATGGGGCCAAGCGACGAAAACATCTGGCCCATCATTGCTGCCATAGGATCGCCTTGGAAGGCTTCCTCCTGGGGCCCACTGGTGCCCATCGCCTCGCCGAATCGCTCGAAGAAGGGTCTGTAGGCATCAAGGCTGGTTTCGGTCCACGCAGACCGGCTGACAGCACGAACTGTTGTGTCACTTCCCAGCCGGATCCCGGCTACCTGGCGGACATGCAAATCGGCGACGCGCGCCAGGTCGTCTACAGCCATTCGAACCAACGGGTCCAGATTTGGTTGGGCGCCACCCTCGTTGACAACCGAATTTGCAATCTGGCGGGCAGACTGCCAGGGGTCGCTTGCACCAAGCCCACCCAGACCAAAGGATCCGAATAGCTTGGCCAGTTCACCGAAGGGATTCTCTCCGAAGGGACCGTCGTCGCTTCCGAGTGGTTCGTTCTCACTCACAAGGGCATCGTAGGGCAGTGGTTTCAATTGTGGTTACCGGGGCGGCCGGAGGGGTTGGCAGGCGCACGGTGCGCCAGCTTGGAACTAACCCTGACGTAGAGCGTGTTGTTGGCATCGATCGGCTGCCGTTTCCTGGATCCGGGAGAAATCTTCAGACCCACCGTGTTGACCTCTTGGCTGAGGATCTAGGCCCCCTCTTGGTTGGGGCTGACACGGTGATTCACCTGGCGGAAGACCCGGGCCGCCGCGAAGACGCTGGTTTGGCCGAGCACATGCTGAACCGGGTGCTCGACGGAATTGATGCCGCGGGCTGTTCTTCGCTGGTGCTGCTGTCGTCTGCCACGGTCTACGGCGCGCACAGCGACAACCCCGTTCCCATCACCGAGGCCCAGGCGCTGCGCCCCAACGAAGCCCTGGGCTTCGCGGTTGCCAAGCAGCGGCTGGAAGCAAAAGCCCGAGGCTGGGCGATTGATTCTGGATGCAACCTCGCTGTGCTGAGACCAACCACCACCCTCTCCGAACGAGGCGTCAGTTATGTGGCGAAGGCGATGCGAGCGGCAACAATCCTCAGGCCAGACCAAGTAGACCCGCCGGTGCAGTTTCTGCATCACGACGATCTGGCCTCGGCCCTCAGCCTTATTGCTCGTGACCAAATTGGCGGAACGTTCAATGTGGCGCCAGACGGGTGGATCGGCAGCGAGGTTCTGCACGGCCTGGTCGAGCGGCCCGAAATTCGGGTGCCTCAGGGGATCAGCAACCGAATCCTCCAGGTCGGACGAACTTACAGAATTGGGAACACGCCAGCCGGGATTGAGGCCTACGTTCGCTATCCGTGGGTGGTTGCCAACGACAATCTCCGGGCAACCGGCTGGATTCCAGCGTTTTCCAACGAAGAGGCGTTCGTACTTGGCACACCCGCGTCGCGGTGGGCAATGAGCCCGCAGCGGCGTCAAGAAATGGCGCTGGCAGTGGCCGGTCTTGGCGTGGCCGGAGCCGCAGCCGCAATCGCAGGCATTACCCGCCGATTGGTTCGCTGATGGCCTTCTCGATCGTGTCATCGTCCATGCGGTCGCCAGCCGGATAGTCGGCAACAAACACCGTAACCGTCGTTACAGCACCATCTCGCTGTACCCAGAGCCTCGCCTGATCGCCTGGGCTCAACCGTCGAAGCAGAGACACCAAAGTGGCCATGTCTTTCACAACAGAGTCATTCAAACCGCTGATGACATCGCCTCGTTCCAACCCAGCTTCGAGCGCCGGGCTTCCGTCGTCGACCTTTGTCAGCAATACGCCGCGGGCTGTGTCGCTTCCCTCGATACCCATCCACACTTCGCCCGCCCAGCCGCTGCTCATCAAACTGGCAGCCACCTTTCGAACGGTGGTTAGCGGGATGGCAATGGCCAGGTGCCCACCGCTGTCGATAACAAGGCCGATGGCTTCGCCCTGGTCGGTAACCAGCACACCCCCGGCCCCGCTGGCTGGCAGGCGGGCACTCGTTTCGAATGCCCCAAACACAGTGTGTCCGCTTTGAGTAGTTGCTTCTTGATCTGTAGACAAGAGGGTCCCCGGCACCGCAATGGGCACCGGGCGGCCATCGGTGGCCAATAGCGTCACTGAAATTCCTTCGAACGTGCGGTCTGAAGTCTCGTTGGAGCCAGAGTTCTCAGGCCAGGCTCGCTCTGGGGTTTCGCCCAAGTCTTGGAGAACTAGCCCGGCTGGAATGAGAACGGCTAGATCTGAAAACGGGTCGCTGCCAACCAGTTCGGCGTCATAGTTGTTGTTGCGGTAAGTGATGGTGAGCTTGGATTGATTCCCAAGCGCGCTGGCGCTTGTCATGACCACCCCGTCAAGCAGTAAGCCAGAGACGACGGGGACGCTTTCGCCGCCAAGGTTCACTGCCACCAGCGCCGTCTCTGCTATTGACCGAAGGTGCGGGGCCAACGGTGGCCGTTCCTGGAGTGGGGCGGAGACGGCCCGCACTGTTGAGGGCGCCAACGCGGGGGCAGAAGTGGAGGCATCGACGCTGGTTGAACTTGGGCCACGCACTTGCTGGGCGGAGCCGATAGTGCTGGTCGGGGCCAGATCGGCGAACTCCTGGTTGGCTGCTTGCCCAGTGCCCGGTGGCAATGGGAGCCTTCCAGAAGCGCCGTTGGTTGCGGTGGCAAGAATTGCATAAGCCAAAGCGAAAGTGGCCAGGCCGACTGTGCCGCCGACCAGAACTGATACAGCCGAGAGGCCTCGGGCGCGAGGTGGACCCTGAGGGCGCGCCGCCGCGGCGGCTGCCGCTGCTATCTCAGATGGGTGACGCCACTGACGTTGGGAAGGGTCTGGTGGCGGACCGCCGAGGGGAGCATCGTCGTCTTCGAAGGTCACGGGCGGTGACATTACTGCGCTTTGGGCGGCTACTTTCGGCGCCCCGGCCAACTGAGCCCGCGGTTTGCGTACGATAGCGAAGTGCAAGTTCCCGCCAAAGGTAATGATTGGACCGGGCTGAGCCCTGGTCCGCTTCCGGTTGCCGCTGTTTCTGACTGGGTGATTTTGCCGTCCTGTGGAGCAACCGTTACGTTCAGCGGAACTGCCCGCGACCACTCCGACGGGCGCCCCCAGGTTGATCGACTGGAATATGAGGCCTACGAGGAACAGGTCCTTCCTAGGCTTGATCAGATTGTTTCCGCAGCCCGAGACCGTTGGCCTGATATCGGCCGTATGGCGCTGATCCACCGGGTCGGGTTTGTTCCAGTCACCGAATCGGCAGTTGTGGTTGCTGTTTCATCACCGCATCGGCTCACTTCTTTTGAAGCCGCCAGGTTCGGCATAGACACATTGAAGGCAACAGTGCCAATCTGGAAGAAGGAGCGTTGGGCCAACGGAGAGTCCTGGGGGCTCGAGCCCCAGCACCTAGAAGAGATTGCACAGAGCGCAACGGCGTCCACCGGCACCCGAAGTGAGACCAGCGCGTGAGTAGAGACCTCGCAATCGATCTTGGTACTGCCAACACGCTGGTCTACGCCCGAGACGAGGGCATCGTTTTGAACGAACCTTCGGTGATAGCTCTTAACACGCGCTCTGGTGATGTCTTGGCTATAGGTCGTGACGCATGGAAAATGATCGGCCGCACGCCAAGCCATATCGTTGCCGTTCGGCCGCTCCGCCAGGGGGCCATCACCGACTTTGACATTACCGAGCGAATGATTCGCATGGTTTTGCACCGGGCCGGGGTTAGTCGATTCAACCGCCCACGGGTAGTAATTTGTGTGCCTTCTGCCATCACCGCGGTGGAGCAGCGGGCTGTGCGCGAAGCGGCGCGGCGGGCCGGAGCGGTGGAAGCCCATCTACTCGAGCAGCCAATGGCTGCCGCGATCGGCTCGAAGCTTCCAATAGATCAGCCAATTGGCAACATGGTCATAGACATCGGGGGCGGAACTACCGAGACCGCCCTGATCTCTCTGGGTGGTGTCGTGGCGCTGGAGGCCGTGCGGGTTGGCAGCTTTGACATCGACGCTGCCATTCAAACTCACGTGCGTCGCACCCACGGAATCGCGGTTGGCGAGCAGACGGCTGAGCAAATCAAGGTTGCCATCGGTTCTGCGTGGCCAGGAGCTGAAGAGTATGAAGGAGATGTTCGAGGCCGCGAGATTATGAGTGGCCTTCCGCGCACGATCACCCTTACAAGCACTGAAGTGAGGGAGGCCATCGACGAGCCCGTCTCGGCCATGGTCGACTCGGTCGTTTCCTGCCTGGGGGCCGCACCTCCCGAGCTGGCCCAGGACTTGATCGGCCGCGGAATCCACCTCGTCGGGGGCGGCGGTCTACTACGAGGGATGGCCGAGAGGGTGGCTGCTGAAGCAAGAGTTCACGTTCATCTGGTCGACCAGCCCCTCGAGTCTGTAGTGCTGGGCGCCGGCCAGTGCATCGAGTCGTTCGACCAGGTGACCGACATGTTCATGACGGGCCGCAGCAGCCGTAGGCGCTGAGCTTGCTCAGTTAGCGGCTTGGTCTGCCAGCAGGTCTTCGGCCGCTTGGCGGACCTGCCAGTCCTTGTCGCCAAGCGCCTTTTCCAAAGCGGCTGTTACCTCTGGCCCGTCGAAGGGGGCCAGCGCTATCACAGCCCGCCTGCGAACGGTTGCCTTGTCGTTGCAGCCAAACAGGATTGTGCTGAGGCCTTTGTGAACAGCGCCAAGGGCGGCAATGGCAGACTCTCGACAAAGCGCGTCTTGATGCTGGCGGGCTTGACGCTCAAGGGCCTCCACCGTTTCGGGCGCCAGCTCAACACCATACTCTGAACCGATCTCACCTATAGCGAAAGCTGCGGCTTCGGACACTGTCGAATCATCATCCAGCAGCTTGACCAAACCTTGCTCCAACGAGCCCGGTTTGATGGTTCTGGCCGCAATTTCGGCTGCTCGCCGCCTCACAGCGGGGCTGGGATCGGTAAAAAAGCCACAAAGAGTGACACAATTGAGATGCCCGGAGCGATGCATTGCGCCGAGGGCAAATGCCCGATTCGTGGCGCTATCAGAGGAGAGTTCCGCCTTCGCGAGGGCGATGTTTCCGTCGTGGCCTGCGCGCGCTATACGTCCAATTATTGAAGCTGATGCAAATGAGGGGTGGTTTCCAGTCACAGAATCTGGAATGCTATAGCGGGTTGTTGGGGTGCCGGTCCTCCCGTCGCCCTGCTGACCCCGTGCTCGGGTCACCGTGTGCGAAGCCCCCCAAATGGAACCGCTAGCTAGAAGACCGCCCCCTGAAGGAGACAAAGTTATGCCACACATAGTTATGTACCGAGGTGCCGACGGAAACCCCGGCTATCACGAGACCGAGGAGGTTCACGACGCAGTAGCGTTCGTTGAGCGCCTCAGAAACACTCAGGGTGTTGAGGTGGATCGGATCCTCCGCACCGAAGAGGTCAACTTTGAATATCGGCCCTACTTCCGGGTAGAGCTCACCGCAGGCGAGCCGGCCTTGACGGCTGCCGCTGTTGCTCCGGCGGTTTCTGCCGGTGATCCGGTCAGCGTCCCGAAAGACCCCCCGGCGAGCACCTCGTCTGCCACTTCGGCTGCCAGCAGTAGTTCGTCGACAGACAGCACCACGGCTGATTCCTCAACCGTCCGGTCAATCACAGACGCACCAACTATCAGCACCGACGGTGGAGACAATGGCGTGGGGGCACGCCGAGGCCTCTTCGGACGCTGATCTTCTCCCTTCACGGGCGCCATTGAAATAGCAGTCTTGCAGCCGTCGCCCTCGCGGGGCGGCGGCCGCGCGTTCAAGCTCTGACCTCGGTCCAACGAAGTCCAGCGGTTTGCTGCTACCGAATGTGTAAATCTGCCTGGGCTCAGCCGACGGCCTGCTCTAACACAAAGAGCATCAGCATGAAAACAACCACCGCAAACCCGGCCAGGGTGATTCCGACGATAATCACGATGGACCCGAAGCTGAGCGGGGCCAAGGCGCGACGCCACCAAGGAAACCGCATTCGACGGATCTCTTTACGGCTGTTTGCGGTGTACATGGGCAAGATGGGACACCCGGGAGAATCAGGCTCGGGCGTTGACCGCCACGAGATCGGAATCTCACTTGGGTTAGGTCGACCGATTTCCGATACACATGGTGACCGAAAGTTCTGAAATGACCGACTCGAACGGACAGGACAACAAGAGCATAGCCGCCGGCCCAGGACACACCGGGTTCGCCATGGCCTCTTCTGGGTCTGTGTTCGGCAGCTCCGAGGCTCCGGGTGGGCCCAAACCCAAGCGGGCGCGACCCTGGCGAAGGGTTGGCATCGTGATGTCGGTGCTACTTGCTGCGGTCGTGATTGGCGGCTTCACCTACCAAACCCCTTACGTAGCCCTGATTCCCGGGTCGGCGCGAGACACCGAACCGCTGATTGAGCTTTCTGGCATAGACGAGTTCCCAAGCGACGGCGAGTTGCTGTTCACAACGGTGCGCCTGCGTACTAGGCCCAACCTCTGGCACTACCTCTGGCTTCAGTTGGATGACGATAACGAGATCGTTCCCGAGGATGTGATCCTTGGCGACCGCAGCCCCGACGAAAACCGCGAGCTGAACCTTCAGGCCATGACCGATTCGATAGGCACAGCGGTTGCTGTCGCCCTTGAAGAACTGGGCTACGACGCCATCTCCTCAGACGGGGTTTTCATTGTTGAAGTTGTCGAAGGTGGTGCTGCTGAGGGGGTGCTCACCCCAGGCGATGTGGTGGTGGCGATGGACGGTGCGCCCATGGTTTCGGCTCTCGAGCTGGTTGACCGGTTGAAGGGCCTGGCCCCGGGCGACGAGATCGTCCTAACCGTGGAACGTTACCGGCCCACCGGCGAAGGCGCCCTGGAAATCGAAGATCTCAGAATCAGTCTCGGGGCCAAGCCAGACGACGAAAACGCGGCGTTCCTCGGAGTTGCTCCCCAAACCCGAATTCAGTTCGCAGACGATTTGCCGTTCGAGATTTCGATCGACTCGGGATCTGTCGGTGGGCCGTCTGCGGGGCTGGTGTTTGCGCTTGCCGTCCTCGATCAGTTGACTCCTGGTGAACTTACCGGCGGTGCCCAAGTGGCTGTGACCGGATCAATCAGCCCCGACGGCCGGGTCGGTTCGGTTGGCGGCGTCCTCCAGAAAACCGCGGCTGTGCGAGACCTTGGGGCGGAGGTCTTCATCATTCCCGCCGCTCTTGGCGAAGAGGCCATCGCCCAGATTCGCCTTGCGGCTGGTGATGATCTCGAAATCATTCCAGTGGAGACTCTTGATGAAGCCCTCGAAGCACTTGCCTCGCTTGGGGGCAATACCGAGGCGATAGAGGAGTTCGCAGCTGCCAACCCCTAAAACAACCGGCCCGATCCCCAGCTCAGGCGAAGTTTTCGAAGCGGCCAAACACTAAACCTGCTTTCGAATCCTCTGGCGCTCTACCATCGGGGCCCATGAGCTCTGTTGGTGACCCGGCACTTGATCCGGCCTCAATATCTGCCCGGTCGTTCTCAACCTCGTTTCGGGGCTTCGATCAGGCCGAAGTGAAGGCCTACCTTCGTGGCCTCTCAGAGGCAATAGCGCGGCAGGATCGGGCAGGTGATAAGAATTCTGACGCGCTGCGGGCTGCCAAGCGTGACCTGGATTCACTCACAGATCAAAACGCCGAGCTTGAGGCCCGGATCGATCAGCTCGGCGCGGCCCTTGAGGCCGCCGATGAGGGCGAGGTCGAGCTGGACGAGGCCAGCATCACCCGCTACATCGGCGAAGAAACGACCCGAATCTTGGAGGCCGCCAACGCCGCGGCGGCAGGCATCGTGGCCAAAGCCGAGAGTGATGCCCAAGCCAGAACAGATGAAGTGGACCGGGTTCAGGCCATTGCCAACAAAGACGTGTCCGAACTGCTCCGGCAGGCCCACAGCGATGCTGCCGACGTTCAAAGGTCGGCCGAGGCCGAGGCGGCAGAGCTGACATCATCAAGCCAGGCCGAGGCTGACGCGATGCGAACAACCGCAGGCGAAGAGGCAGACGCCAACCGACAGGCCGCAGCAGATGAGGCGGCCGAGGTCCGACTTGTGGCCGCCACAGAAGTGGAAGCCCTGC
This sequence comes from Acidimicrobiia bacterium, assembly GCA_003231975.1. Taxonomy (GTDB): domain Bacteria; phylum Actinomycetota; class Acidimicrobiia; order Acidimicrobiales; family SZUA-35; genus SZUA-35. The sequence goes on along the minus strand of QIKW01000128.1, from coordinate 10,313 downwards.
GTGCTGAGGCTTTGGCCGAGACCCAGCAGGCCCGTCGAAAGACTGAGGACGCTGCGGCAGCCTCGAAGGTGAAGGCTGAGGCCGAGCGGGCCGAGCTGGTATCGGCAGCAGAGTCCTTGATGGCTGATGCCGAAACCGAGGCGGCTCGAATTGGGGCCGAGTCTGAAGCCGACGCACTGGCTTCCCAAGAAGGGGCGAAAGAGACGGCGCGCTTCATGGTCGTTGAAGCCCAGCAGGTTCGCGAAAAGGTGCTGGCGGACCTGGTGAAGCGCCGACGGCTTGGCCGCCAGCAACTTGACCAGGCCAAGGCAGCCCGAGATCGTCTGCAACGCGCAGTTGACGAAGTACGACGCCAGATTGACGATTCGGCCGCCGAGCTTGAGGCCGCCTTGCCAGAGGCCAAGTCAGCGATTGACGCGGTGGCCCGCCGCAGCACCGAATCCGAGGATGGTCAGGACGTCCGGGATCTTGAGATCGAGCTTGATGGCGCGCGCGGCTCTGGAGTGCTGCCAGAGCCGCCGGTGGTTACTTCAGGGTCTGCCGCTCTCGAGTCGCTGGATGGGCCCGAAGGCGAGGGTGAGGCCAGCACGGAACAGGCCAGCACGGAACAGGCCGGTGCGGATCAGGTATCCGCCGAGCCTGCTGTCGCCGTCGTTGAATCTGACCTGGCCGATGGGGCCGAGGACGAAGAAGGAGGGGACGAGGATGCAGGGGAGGAGGAAGAGGAAATCCATGTGCCTGACTGTTTCCTCCAGCGAGACATTGCCATGACCCGTCAGGGGGCCGATCTACGTCGTCGCATCAAGCGGATAATGGCAGATGATCAAAGCGACGTCTTGGATCGTCTCCGGCGAGCGAAGAAAATGTCAACCAAACACCTTCCCCCGGTTGATGCCCAACGAGCCTCCTACCTCGATGCCCTTGCCCCGTCTATGGTCGCCGCGGCCGAGGCAGGCGCGGCAATGACTGGCGGGTCTGCCGCCGAGGCTGAGGCTCTGGCCCTTGCCGACAGGGTTACGTCGCTGATCCATGGCCCGCTTCGGGCTCGGATCGAACAAGCCGTCGAGGCTGCAGGCGGAGACATGGACGAAGTGCTGGAACCGGTGCGGGCTCACTACAGGGATCTGCGAACCTCTGAAGTTGGCGCAATCACCGACGATGCCCTCTCCGAGGCGTTCGCCCTTGGCGCCTATCAGGCCCTGGCAGAGGGAACCGAGTTGCGTTGGCTTGCCGACCCCAGGTTCGAACCAACAGCAGACTGTTTTGACAACACACTTGCCATATCCGTGGTGAAACCCGATCCGTTCCCGACCGGCTTGGCGCATCCGGGGGGCGAGCCGGGCTGTCGTTGCCTCGTGGTTGAGGCCGAAAGCTGAGCATTCCCCGGAGGGCTGCGGCAGTAGTCCGCCCAGAGACAGCTAACCTGCGTGGCTGATGCGACCAATGCGCGGCTCAGGCCGATCCTCCCGAATTCGAATCTTTGTCGCAATTGCCGTTGGGCTGCTGCTGGTTCTGTTCCTGTCGGCCAGTGGCGTTGCCAGGCTCTACACAGATTGGCTTTGGTTTGACTCGTTAGAGCGCGGCTCGGTCTGGACCACCATTGTTGGCACCCAGTTCACGCTGGCCGTTGGCTTCTCCGTCATCTTCTTCATGATTCTGTGGGTGAATCTGTATCTGGCCGACCGGTTCGCTCCGTCGATGAGGCCCGAATCTCCTGAAGAGGATCTGATCGAGCGCTACCACCAGATTGTTGGCTCGCACGTTGGCAAGATTCGAGTCGGCATTTCGGCCCTGTTCGCCCTGGTTGCGGGGGGGAACACCGCAGCCCAATGGCAGACGTGGCTTTTGTTCATCAACGGCGGAGACTTCGGGCGCACGGATCCTTTGTTCAACAAAGACGCCGGGTTCTACATTTTCCGGCTGCCGTTCTGGACGTTTTTGGTTGACTGGTTTTTCTCAGCGCTGGTATTCGCCCTCATTCTCTCCCTGATTGCCCACTACCTGAACGGGGGGATAAGGGCCACTGTTCCGTCGAACCGCGTCACCAGCGGGGTCAAGCTGCACCTTTCGATCCTGCTGGCCGTGCTGGCCGTGCTTCGCGCTGTCGCCTATTGGCTTGACCGGTTCCACTTGGTCAACTCAAACCGCGGCTTGTACGACGGGGCCCTCAGCACAGACGTTCAGGTCCAGTTACCGGCCCTGAAGTTGCTGGTTGTCATCTCGTTGTTCGGTGCGGTGCTTGTCCTGTTCAACATTCGCCGCGAGGGTTGGGTGCTTCCCGTTGTTGCCCTTGGCCTCTGGGCGGTAAGCCACGTGGTTGTTGCCACCATCTATCCCTCCCTCTATCAGCGCCTCAGAGTTGAGGTAGAGCAGTCAAGCCGTGAAGAGCCATTCATAGCCCGCAACATCGAAGCCACGCGGTTTGCATACGGGCTGGACGAGGGGAACCTCATTGAGGTGGATCTTCCCTACGAGCCCGCGTTAACCGTCGCTCAGCTAGAGGCCAACGCCGACGTTTTTGAAGACATCTCGATTCTTGATCCGCAGCTGGCGGCTGACGCGTTCAACCGCAGCGAAGGAGGCAGGGAGCTCTACCAGTTTTCCGAGCCGCTTGATGTTGACCGCTACATGGTCGACGGCGAGCTTGAACCGGTAACTATTGGGGTCCGCAGTCTGAACCTGGCGCGCGTAGACAGCGACTGGGAAAAGCAGCACATCGTGAACACCCACGGGTACGGCGTGGCCATGGCCTCATCCGATGCCACCAGTGGAGGCCTGCCAGATTACGTGGTCAGTGGAATCGGTCCCGACGAGCAGCGGATTGCGGAAGGGTTCGCCATCGACCTCACCCAACCTCAGGTCTATTTCGATGAGGATTTTAGTGGCTACGCCATCGTCGGAGCCAGCCGTGACGAGGTTGATTACGTGGCTGGAGAGTCGGTCAACTATCGCTACGACGGAACCGCAGGCGTGCCAATGTCGGGCTTGGTTCGCCGCACCGCGTTTGCTTTGCGGTTCCAGCAGTATGAGGTGCTGATTTCCCCCTTCATTCAGAGCGGCTCGCGGGTTATCTACAACCGCGACGTCGGGGAACGGGTGCGAGAACTGGCGCCGTTTCTCAGCTTCGACAGCGACCCCTACCCGATTGTCGCCAACGGCCAGATCTATTGGATCGTTGATGCCTACACCACAACGTCTGAGTTTCCCTACTCACAAGGAGTAAGCGTTCGCTCAAACCAGGGCTCAGACCTTTCAGGTGGCTTCAACTATGTCCGCAATTCGGTAAAGGCCGTGGTTGACGCCTACAACGGCGATGTCAGCTTCTACGTGATCGACGAAGACGATCCCATCGTTGCTGCCTGGGCCAAGACTTTCCCAGACCTGTTCCAATCAATCGACGAGGTGCCCCAAAGCATCGAAGAACACTTCCGCTACCCCACAGACATCTTCAATGTGCAAACCGAAACCTGGGACACATACCAGGTTGCCAGCCCCATTCGCTTCCTTGAAGGCGCTCAGGCTTGGCGTGTTACCAGCCAGCCGTTCCAGGCCGGTGGAGACGAAGACTCTCCTGCGGCTGCAACCGTGCTGATGACCCCGCAGTACCGAACCACCCGGCTTCCAAACGAGGACCAGTCGTCGTTTGTGCTTCAGCGTGGCTTTGTCCCAAGCTCAGGCGATGCCAGCACCGGCCGCCCCGAACTCACAGCCATCATGGTTGCGCCATCGGATCCCGAAAGGTACGGCACCCTCATTCAGTACCGGCTGCCCGCTGGTCGGCTTTCCGCCCCAGATCTGATCGACTCCGACATCCGCCGAGACGACATCATTTCTCCGTTCATCTCGCTGCGAAACCGAGAGGGGTCAACCCTCGAATTCGGCCAGATGCAGATGGTTCTGGTTGAGAACACCGTTGTCTACGTGCGACCTCTCTACATCAAGGCCGACACCACAACGGCGGTTCCTGAACTGAACCGTGTGATTGCTGTGAACGGCGGTCGGATCGCCATGGCCGAAACGCTTGAAGAGGCACTCAGGGGCATCACAGTCGACGGGGCGGGCACAACTCGGCCACCACCCGAACCGCAACCGTCTTCACCTGAAAATGGCGAAGAGGAAAGCCCGGTTCCCGAGGTGGGAGACCTGGCCGACCTCACGGTTGCCGAACTGGTAGCGCGAGTTGAGACTTTGCTTGACGCCGCCAACCTGGTTGAGGCCAGCGAGCCCGAAACGGCCGAGGAACTGCGGGCTGAGGCGCTTGCGGCGCTGGAGGCGTTGTCAGATATCCTGGGTGTTCCGGATTCGCCACCAACCACTGAGGCAGCCGGAGCCTGAGATCTGAGCAGAGGAAGCAGCAATGTTTGGTCTGAATCGCAAAAGCGAAGGGGTTCCAGCTCCTGAAGACTGCCTGCCAGGACGAGATACACCGCTGCCCCCGCCAAGCAGTCACTTTGTCAGCGGCCAGCCGCTAGTCGGCCCGTTTCCGGAACATCTTGAAACCTTGGTGCTGGGGATGGGTTGCTTCTGGGGGGCCGAGCGGTTCTTCTGGCAGCTCCCGGGGGTTTACACAACCGCCGTTGGCTACAGCGGTGGCACAACCCCGAACCCAACCTATGAAGAAACGTGCACTGGTTTAACCGGGCACACCGAAGCAGTGCTTGTTGTGTTCGACCCGTCTGCGGTGTCCCTCGAGGCTCTGTTTGCCGTTTTCTGGGAGAATCACGATCCAACTCAGCTGATGGGGCAAGGCAACGACAGGGGCAGCCAGTACCGCACGGCCATTTTCACCAGCTCAGACGCGCAGCTGGCCGCGGCTTTGGCCAGTCGGGATGCGTATCAGTCAAAGCTCAGCGCGGCAGGCTTTGGCGCCATCACCACCGAGATTGGCCCCGCTGGCCCCTGGTTCTATGCCGAGGACTACCACCAGCAGTACTTGGCCAAGAATCCAGGCGGCTATTGCAACCACGGTTTTTGCCAGGTTGCATACGGTTAGCTGGCGTCAAGCCGGGAGCGACCAAGGGACTGACCACTGGAGGGAGCGTCAGCCAAGGCCTCTCCCGACTCGACACGGCTGGTTACAGGAGCTTGTAGTGCACCTGGAGCTCTCGACGGATCGGCGCGTCGAGCACATGATCGCCGGATGCCTTTGGCGCTGCCTTTATCCAGCGCTTGTCGAAGGGGACCACAATCCGATCGTCCTTCGTTGCGTAGGCACCGTCAACAGGCACGTAGTGCTCTGATCTGAAGATGCCAGGGTTTACCACCATCCAGGATGGCTTTTCGGGATTGCCTTGGGGGTCATAGATTACGTCAGTGATTGTGCCTACAGTGTCGCCTTTGGTGTCAATCACTACATTGCCGCGAAACGAGATGGCGGCAGGCTCGTAGGTGGACATTTCGGACTCCTTACGTTGTCACGCCTTCGTAACAATATGACGGAATACGTTACGTTCGTCAAGGGAAACGTCATATGGGGGCCCTGTAGGCCCAGATTCTTGACGTCAGCCAGGCTCCTGGAAGCTGCATCTGCTAAACAGGTGCAGCTGGATCAGTCAACTTTAAAGGCGTAGCAGGTGGGAGCAGTGCATGGGCGATCTTGTGTACGAGGCGCCGAACGCTAGTAATAAGGCGGTGGGTTCAGGGTCACTACAGCCGAGTATTTTTCTTCGTCTGCTTGGAGGGTTCCGGCTCTCAGTTAACAATGAGGATGTGCCGGTCTCTTCAGAGTTCTCGCGCACACTCCTTTCGTTTCTGGCCCTGCATGCTGGCACCGCCCATACCCGTGACGCGCTAATTGGCAAGTTCTGGCCCGATCTTTCAGAGCAGCAGGGCAGGCGCAGGCTAAGTCAGACGTTGTGGAAAATTCGGCGCAGCCTCGAGCCTGCCGGGTTCAACCCAATTGTGGCTACCAGCGGCACTGTTCAGTTCACGGCCGGAGAGCAGTGCGTTGTGGACTCGGTCGACTTCATGCATAGGACCGCCGAGATCGGTGCCGCCTTGCTGGTGAATACCAGGGCCGTCCCGGTAACCGTGCTTGAAGAAGTGGCCCAGCTGTATCGGGGGCCATTGCTGGATGGCCACTACGACGACTGGATCTTCCCAGAGCGAGATCGGTTGGTTCATGCCTGGCTGGACTTGCTGGGTTGGCTGGTGCAGTCTCGTCGTTTGATCGGCGACCTTGACGGAGCGTTGCGCTGGGCGCGCCAGCGGGTATTAGTCGACCCCCTCAGAGAGCACAGCCACCGCGAGGTCATCCGGCTCTGTCTCTTGCTCGAGCGTCCGGTAGAGGCCAGGCGGCAGCTGGCGGCGTGCACGCGTATCCTCCAGACCGAGCTTGGCCTTGACCCAACCGAAGAGACGTTGGCGTTGGTGGCCGAACTCGGCCCCGGAGGAGGCAGCAGCCGTCACCGGGTGCAGCTCGAAACCACCATGGTTGGCCGCAACGATGAGCGCGCCGTTCTGTTGCACAAGCTAGAGCGATGCGAGGCGGGTGAAGGCGGAATCTGCCTGGTTGCCGGTGACTCGGGATCTGGCAAATCGAAGCTCCTTCAAGACTTGGCCGACAGGGCGGGGTTTCGGGGGGCAACGGTGATGTGGGCCGAATGCGCCGAGCGCACGATCAACCGGCCCTACGCCGGGCTGGTTCCAGCCCTGGCCGAGAGCCTGCGGGGTATCCGAGGCGAGCACGTTGTTGAGATGGTCGAACCGCTGTGGGTAGAGGCGGCAGCCAAGGTCATTCCCGAATTGATGGACGACGTTGTCTCCCCCATGCGCCAGGCGTTGGAGCCCGATGAAGAGCGCTGGCGCCAGGACGAGGCCTTGGCTCGCCTCGTGTTGACCGGCGGTCGGGTGAGTCCAACGCTGGTTTTCATTGAAGATCTGCAATGGTCTGATCTCAGCACGCTTTCGGTTCTTAAGTCTCTTGCCAGCCGATTGCACGAGGCTGGGGTGTTGCTGTGCATCAGCTACCGGAAGCTGGAAGCCAAACGCAGGCCGGAGGTTTGGGAACTCCTCACCGGCTTGGAAGTAGTTGATGGGGCGGTTGCCCTTGCCCTCGGCCCGTTGTCGGTCGAGGCGGTTGCCGAGCTGGCTGTGGCCGTTGCGTCGTGGGCGCCGGGCGAAGCTGCCATCAAAAGGCTGCGAGACGAGACAGACGGAAACCCGTACTTCATCGTCGAGACGCTCCGAGCCTGGCCCGACTATGAGGTTGCCGCCGTCAACGGTGTTAAACCCCGCTTCCCTTTGGTGTCGACGGTTGCAGACGTGCTGTCTCGACGGTTCAGCCAGCTGACAATTCCAACTCAGGATCTCCTGAAGGTCATGGCGGTAGCGGTGCGGCCCCTCAGAACCGCTGAAATCTCCGAGGTGGCCGGGGTCGCATCAGCCAGGGTGAGGTTGCTGCTTGGCGAGGCCATCGATGCTGCCTTGGTGGAAGACCTTGGCCGTCACTACGTGATCAGGCACCAACAAGTCCGGGAGGCCATACGGGCAACCGTTGAGCCCCTGGCTGCCGTGGCGCTTCACGGCAAGGTAGTTGACCTTCTAACCGGAGAGTTGTGCGGAAACCCATCGTGGGATGAGGTTGGCGACCACGCCTTTGCAGCGGAGCTCTGGGACGCCGCCGCCGATGCTTTCTGGTTGGCGGCCAGGGAGGCAACTGAGGTGTTTGCCACCGTTGCCGCGGTTTCTCATCTTGACCGGGCCATCGATTCTGTTTCCCGGTTGCCAACTGAAGACGTGGCTGACCGGAGAAATACCAGCGTTGAGATGCTGTTGCTGCTTGAGAACCAGCTTGATGTGCTGGGCGAGCGAGCACGTCAAGGCGAAGCTCTTGCGCAGTTGGACCAGTTGCTTTCGGCGCCTGCCAGCCGCCCCAGTTGGACACAGCGCACGCTGGGCGAGATAGGCAGGCGGCGGGTCTTACTGTTGGCCAACCAGTCTGAATTCAAGGCGGCCACGACTGAGTTGCTGAACGGGCAGGGCTCTGAGGATCTGGCGGACGACCCTCAGCGTCAGGCGCTGCTTGGCACCATCTTGAACTGGGCAGGCGACGCGGCCGACGCAGTGCCAGTATTGGAGGAGGCCGTCGTTCGCCTCCAGGCAGCGGGCCTGGCAGTGGGGCCCGCACTGCGAACCCTGGGCAGTGCGCTTACCGAGGTGCAAGAGTTCGACGGGGCGGTGCGGCATCTGAAGAGGGCCTTGGCCGAGGCCGAGGCAGCCAACGACGTGCGGGGCCAAATCGACGCTCACGGCTATCTGGCGAACGCCTTCACCCAGCAGGGTCAGGTCTCTGAGGCGGAAGCCGACTATTCCACCGCTCTCAAAATGGCCAGCGAGATTGGCTATCGGCGGGCCGAGGGTGTCAATCTCGTCAATCTTGGTTTGCTGTATGCCTTAAGCGGAAGGGGCAGCCGGGCTCTGGCCAGATATGACGATGCCGAGAAGGTGTTTGAATCAATGGGCCACCAGCGAGGCCTGGCCTTCGTTAGGTTCAACCGGGCCGACGTTCGGTGCTCCTTGCTGGGCGACGTTGACTCTGCCGAGAAGGATGCCAAGGCAGCGGTCGAGTTCTTTTGGACCGTTGGGGATCGTCGTCACGAGTCCTACGCATTCGATGTTCTGGCCAACGTCAGCCGACTGAGAGGCAGAGTAACCGCCTGCCGACGTCATGTAGAACGGGCGCAACGACGTGCACTTGCAACCGGCGACAGATTCCTCGAGGTGCAGGCCACCCGCACCCTGGCCCACCTCGAGCTTGGGCTTGGGCGGCCAGCCGAGTTGTTGGCGGCGGTTCAGTCGGCGTTGTCGATTTGCAAAGAGCTGTCGCTCGATTCCCAGATCCCGGCGTTAAGAGCTCTTGAAGCACAAGGCCTGCTGCAACTTGGACAAACCGAAGAGGCCCTGGATGTGGCCAAACGTGCTGCCCAACTGGTTGAGGGCCGGACCGCCTTGCCTCACCTGGCCCTGTGGTGGTGTGCCGAGGTGGTTCGCGAGTGCCAGGGCGTCGAGCCTTCTGGGCCGCTGGTGCAACGGGCCTGGGATGCGCTGGAACGGGCCGTCGATGGGCTCGATTCCGAGCAGCGAACCCTGGCCCTCAGCCGGGTTCCCGAGAACAAAGCAATAACAAAAGCCCAGGAACGCCTGGCCCCTTCGCTTGTAAAGCTGCGGCTGCCAGACATCTCGGCCCCAACCGGCAGGCCGCTTCGGCCCGACGAGTTTGTTGCCGTTCGGTGGACCGTTACCGCCCCGGCAGACTTTGTGGCTACCACCAAGGTGGAACGTCGGCGGGCCCAGCTGCTAAGGCTCACCACCGAAGCTGCCGATCAAGGGGCTGCTCCTCGAATTGATGACCTAGCCGGTGTTCTCGATGCCAGCCGGGCAACGGTCAAGCGTGACCTAGCATATCTCAGAGGCCTTGGCTATCAGCCGGCAACCCGCGGGTCGATCGTCTAACTAATTCTGATCAGATTTGGCAGGCCAGACGCCCGTTAAGACCCTGTCGTGCTGTAGCTAATTTCAGCTAGTGCCTGGGTGAGCCTGCACCGGCATGGATTGGCCATGTCAATATGAGACGCAGCAGAGACAACGCTCGGTCACTGTGGTTGGTGTTCACCAACTAACCCAAGGAGCGCTTCATGCGTCGTCGTCTTGCTTTTGTCACCGTCATTGCCGTAACTGTTCTTGCCCCAGTCGCTCCGGTTCTGGCCGCTGGCGGGCAGATGACCTGAGTCCAGGAAAATTTTTTCGCAAATGCGGCTCGATCCTACGCCCTCTTCAGGGCTGGGGATTCGGGCCCTTTTGCGGGAATGATCCGAAGCTTTTTTCGTCGTGCTATTGGCCTAGGCCTCCTGGGGGAGACAGGCCTAGTGCATACTCCCCTTGTTGCTTCAAATAGCGACAACAAGTTCTCGCGATGAGGCACCCGCGGCGGGTGGCTTACGCGAGAAACGCTGGCTCTTGCCCCTCAGCAGAGCTGTGCATTACGGGATGGACTTGCCGCGGCTTCACTCTCCGTGGCAACTCCATCTCGTATCGAAGGGGTGATAGCTCGGCTGCACGGGCGGGGGTCGGTTGTATGGGTGTTCACTCAAACCGGCTTCCGTCAGTGCTTGTTTTGAAGTCAGGCCAGATCGATTCGCCTTAGGTTGGACCGCCGGAGCTGCCCAGGTAGAATGAGCAGTCCACTTCGTCGCGGGGTGGAGCAGTCAGGTAGCTCGTCGGGCTCATAACCCGAAGGTCGCAGGTTCAAATCCTGCCCCCGCCACTAAAAAGTCCTGGTCAGTCTTGGTGCTGGCCAGGACTTCTACCGTTCT